>NZ_LIQQ01000605.1 GCF_001418565.1 Streptomyces graminilatus
CCGAGGCGGTACGGGCGGCGGGCGTGCCGGGGCTGGTGCCGGTCGTCCGGGCCGGTGCCGCCGTGGCCGCGCTCGGTTCACTGCTCGCGCTGATCCTGGGCGTCTCACGGACGACTCTGGCCATGGCCCGTGACCGTCATCTGCCCGGCGCCCTGGCCGCCGTGCATCCGCGTTTCCAGGTGCCGCACCGGGCCGAGCTGGCCGTGGGCGCGGTCGTCGCGGTACTCGCCGCGACGGTGGATGTCCGGGGCGCTATCGGGTTCTCCTCCTTCGGGGTTCTGGCTTACTACGCGGTGGCCAACGCCTCCGCCTGGACACTGAGTTCGGCTCCGGCGTCGCGGGTGGTGCCGGTTGCGGGGTTCCTCGGCTGTGTGACGCTGGCGTTCGCGCTTCCGGGGGTGTCGGTGGCCGTGGGCGCGGGTGTGCTGGGCTTGGGGGCGGGCGCGTACGGCGTACGACGGTGGTGGTCGGCTTCGCGGGCCTCGGCCGGGCCTCACCGCTGACGTAAATCGCGTCGGCTACGAGGTCTGGGCCGGGGGCGTAGCTGTCGCCGTACGTATGCGGAATTCGGGCCAGGGCTCCAGATCCGTACCGTCGCTGGACTCCTCGTACCAGCCCGAGCCGTCGAGCCAGGTGTGCAGCCACTCCGCGAGGCCCGGGGCGTCGGTGTACCACGCGTGGTCGGCGTCGTCGGCGTTCGGCTCGAAGAGCAGGACGGTGCCCTCCGGTGTACGGCAGTCCACGCACGCGAACATTCCGCAGCCCCAGTGGGATATCGGCAGGACGCCCTCGGGCCAGGGCCAGTCCGGGTCCTTGCGGGCCTCCTCGCGGTTGGCGAGGTACTGCGCGACGACGGGCGGCTCACCGGCGGGCGCGCTGTCGAGCAGGGGCAACAGGCCGTAGGACGGGCCGAATCCGCCGTCTCCTATCCTGAGGTAGAGCTCGGCGAGGAGCGGCGGCAGAGGAAAGCCGAGGGCGGTCTCGGCACGGTCGAGCGTCGCCGCGTCCACGGGGGCGGGAAGTGAAGGCCAGCCCCACGGACGGGTGTCGCGCGCCGCGAAGGCCACCCGTGTCAGCAACTGCTCTGTCTCGGTCATGGATTCATCATGCAGGCCGCCACTGACAATCGCGGCGGCCTGTGGATAACCCGCGAACCGGACGCGTTCCCGCCCGCAGGCTGTGGACAACCCGCGGGCGGCGGACTACCAGCGCGAACTGAACGGCTCGTCCGTCGACACGATTTCGCGGCCCAGCGGCATGAGCGAGACAGGGATGAGCTTGAAGTTGGCGATACCGAAGGGGATACCGATGATCGTGATGCAGAGCATCACACCGGTGACGACGTGGGTCAGCGCGAGCCACCAGCCCGCGAGAACCAGCCACAGGACGTTGCCGATGCAGGAGGGGGCGCCCGCGTCGCGCCGCTCGACCGTCGTACGGCCGAAGGGCCACAGGGCGTAGACGCCGATCCGGAAAGCCGCAACACCGAACGGAATTCCGATGATCGTGATGCAGAGCAGCACGCCCGCGGCCAGATAGCCGAGGAACAGCCAGAAGCCGCTCAGGACGAGCCAAATGACGTTGAGGATTGTCTTCACTGGTGGCGACCTGCCATCTTTTCGAGCCGGGCGATGCGCTCGGCCATCGGCGGGTGTGTGGAGAACATCTTGGAGAGTCCCTGACCTGGTCGGAAGGGGTTCGCGATCATCATGTGGCTCGCCGTCTCGATACGCGGCTCAGGAGGCAGCGGAAGCTGTTTCGTGCCGACTTCCAGTTTGCGCAGGGCACTCGCGAGGGCCAGCGGGTCACCGGTGAGCTGGGCTCCCGACGCGTCGGCCTCGTACTCCCTGGAGCGGCTGATGGCGAGCTGGATGAGGGAGGCCGCGAGCGGGCCCAGGATCATGATCATCAGCAGGCCGAGGATACCGGGCCCTTCGTCGTCGTTCGAGCGGCCGATCGGGATCAGCCAGGCGAAGTTGACCAGGAACATGATCACGGAGGCCAGGGCGCCGGCGACCGACGAGATGAGGATGTCGCGGTTGTAGACATGACTCAGTTCATGGCCGATGACGCCGCGCAGTTCGCGCTCGTCGAGGATGCGCAGGATGCCTTCGGTGCAGCACACGGCCGCGTTGCGTGGATTGCGGCCCGTCGCGAACGCGTTGGGTGCTTCGGTCGGCGAGATGTACAGGCGGGGCATGGGCTGGCGGGCCTGGGTGGAGAGGTCACGGACCATGCGGTACAGGGCCGGGGCCTCGAATTCGCTCACCGGGCGCGCGCGCATCGCACGTAGAGCCAGCTTGTCGCTGTTCCAGTAGGCATACGCGTTCGTGCCGATCGCGACGAAGAGTGCGATCACGAGGCCCGTACGGCCGAAGAAGCTGCCGATGACGATGATGAGTGCGGACAGTCCCCCGAGGAGCAGGGCTGTCCTGAGCCCGTTGTGCCGGCGGTGCACGGTACGCCCTCCTAGTGGTGCTGCAGGGGAACCCTGTTGTCAGGTCCAGTGGACCCTTCCGTACTGGTCAACGCCAGGCGGGGATGCGCAGTTCCCTTGTGCGCCCGCAGGCGCGCGTGAGCCGTCCGGGTGAGGTCCACGCGCGCGTGGGGCTGGTCGGGACGCCGGACGCCAAGGACGCCCCGCACGTGAGGTCCACGCGCGGGGCGTGCGGCTGTGCGGGGCGGCCGGGTCAGAAAAGGCCTGTGCCGGCGAAGCGCAGTACCAGTTGGGGTGCGCCGGAGAGGGCGATACCGACGACGGCGGTCAGGGCGATCGCGGCTGTGAGTGGCGCCGGGGTGCGGTGTCGTTCCTCGGCGCCCTCGGGGGCGCGGAAGAGCAGGGCAGCCGTCCACTGGAGGTAGTAGAAGAGGGCGATCACCACGTTGACGGCCATGATCACGGCCAGCCAGCCGAGTCCCGCGTCGACGGCCGCGGAGAAGACGGTGACCTTCGCGAAGAGGCCGATGATGCCCGGCGGCAGTCCGGCGAGGCAGAGCAGGAAGAACCCCAGGACGAGCGCTGCCAGGGGGCGGTTGGCGTACAGGCCACGGTAGTCGCTGACGCGGTTCAGGGGCTTCGTGCGGGCCACCAGGGCCGCCACCGCGAAGGCGCCGAGGTTCACGGCGGCGTACATGAGGGCGTACGCGACGGTGGAGCCGATCGACTTCTGGGCGTCGTCGGAGTACGCGGCGGCGGCGATCGGCACCAGGAGGTAGCCGGCCTGGCCGACGGAGGACCAGGCGAGCAGGCGTACCGCGCTGTACGCGCGCGTGGCCTGCTGGCGCAGGGCGCCGACGTTGCCGACGGTCATGGTGAGCGCGGCCAGGGCGGCCAGCGCCGGACCCCAGACGTCGGCGTACGACGGGAAGGCGACGACGGTGACGAGGATCAGGCCGGAGAAGCCGACGGCCTTGCCGACGACCGACAGGTAGGCGGCGATCGGCAGCGGCGCCCCCACATAGGTGTCGGGGACCCAGAAGTGGAAGGGCACGGCGGCCGTCTTGAAGGCGAAGCCGATGAGGGTGAGGACGACACCGGCCTGGGCGAGTGTGTGGAGCTGCGGGTCGACGTGCCGGATCCGGTCGGCGATCTCGGTGAGGTACAGGGTGCCGGTGGACGCGTACACGAAGCTGATGCCCATGAGGCTGACCGCGGTCGCCGTCACGGAGGACAGAAAGAACTTCAGGGCCGCTTCGGAGGACTTCCGGTCGCCGTGCCGGATGCCGACAAGGGCGAAGGCGGGCAGGGAGGCGACCTCCAGGGCGACGATCAGGGTCGCGAGGTCGCGGGAGGCGGGCAGGAGGGCGGCTCCGGCGGCGGAGGAGAGCAGCAGGAACCAGTACTCCCCTTCGGGGAGTCCACGGTCGGCGTCCTTGAGGGCGGTGACCGACAGGAGGGCGGCGAGCAGCGCCCCGCCGAGCACCAGGAACTGGATGACGAGGGTGAAGCGGTCGGCCGTGTAGCTGCAGACGTCCGTGCTGCCGGTGAGGCAGAAGGTGGAGCGGTCGCCGTCCAGGAGAGGGAGCAGGAGGAGCGCGGACGCGGCGAGGCCGGCGACCGAGGTCCAGCCGAGAAGTGCCTTCTTGCTGTCGCCGAGGAACAGGTCGGCGACCAGCACGGCGAGCCCGACGAGGGCCGCGACGGTGGGCGGTGCGATGGCGAGCCAGTCGACGGACTGGACGACGGACTCGGCTGCGGACTGGGCCGGGGAGCTCATCGGGGGCCTCCTGAGAGGAGCTGCTGCACGGCCGGGTCGGTCAGGCCGAGAAGGGCTTTGGGCCACAGGCCGGCGACGACGGTGAGGGCGACGAGTGGGCTCCAGGCCGCGAGTTCGTACGTCTGTACGTCTGCGAGCTGAGGGGCGTCCGGCTGCGGGGCGGCGCCCATGCAGACGCGGCGTACGACGACGAGCATGTACGCGGCGGTGAGCAGGGTGCCGAAGGCGGCGATCGCCGTGTAGGTGAGGAAGGCGGGGCGGCTGAGGTCGGCGGCGGGGTCGAACGCGCCGAACAGGGCCAGCATCTCGCCCCAGAACCCGGCGAGGCCGGGCAGTCCGAGCGAGGCGACGGCGGCGAAGGCCACAAGGCCGCCGAGGCGGGGGGCCCGTCCGTAGAGGGCGGCGCCGGTCCGGTCGGCGAGGGTGTCGAGGTCGGTGGTGCCCGTACGGTCCTTCAGTGCGCCGACCAGGAAGAAGAGGAGGCCGGTGATGAGGCCGTGGGCGATGTTGGCGAACAGCGCGCCGTTCACGCCGGTCGGGGTCATGGTCGAGATGCCGAGCAGTACGAAGCCCATGTGGCCCACGGAGGAGTAGGCGATGAGCCGCTTGAGGTCGCCCTTGGCGCCCCGCCGGGCGAGGGCCAGACAGGCCAGGGAGCCGTAGATGATCCCGACGACGGCGAACGCGGCGAGATAGGGCGCGAACGTCCGGAATCCGTCGGGCGTGACCGGCAGCAGGATCCGCACGAACCCGTACGTGCCCATCTTGAGCAGGACGCCCGCCAGCAGCACCGAACCGACGGTCGGGGCGGCGGTGTGAGCGTCCGGCAGCCAGGAGTGCAGGGGCCACATCGGCGTTTTTACCGCGAGCCCGATCCCGATCGCCAAAGCGGCGGTGACCTGCACGGATGTGGTCAGTCCTGAGCCGTTGTCAGTGGCGAGTGCCATGATGTCGAACGTGCCCGCTTTGATCCCGATCAGAAGCAGGCCCAGCAGCATGACCACGGATCCGAGCAGGGTGTAGAGGATGAACCTCCAGGCCGCCCGGGTCCGTTGCTCACCGCCCCAGCGGGCGATGAGGAAGTACATCGGGATGAGCACCGTCTCGAAGGCGAGGAAGAAGAGCAGCAGGTCGAGGACGGCGAAGGTCGCGAGGGTGCCGGACTCCAGGACGAGGAGAAGTGCGACGAAGGCCTTCGGGGAGGGGCCGTCGGGCAGCTTGAAGCAGGAGTAGAGCGCGCAGAGGAAGGTCAGCAGCGCGCTCAGGACCAGAAGGGGGAGGGAAATGCCGTCGACGCCGAGGTGGATCCGCACGCCGAGTGCGGGGATCCAACTGATGTCGGTCGTGGCCTGCATCTTCGACGGATGGTCATGGTCGAAACCGAGCGCCAGAGCGATCGCGGCGATGAGTACGGCTCCGGTGACGATCACGCCGTGCCGCAGCACTGCCTGCTCGGGCGACTTCCCCTTCAGCCCGGGCGGGGCGGGCAGGAGAGCGGCGACGGCCCCGATGAGCGGGCCCACGACGAGAAATGCCAGAAGGAACCGCATCACTGACTCGTTGATATCGATCACGCCTGCTCACGCTCCCGTGGCGACGAGGAGGACGGCGACCACCAGGACGACGGTGCCGGCGAGCAGCGCGCTCACATAGGTCTGGACATTGCCGGTCTGGGCGCGCCGCACGGCGCCGCCCAGCAGGCGGGGCACGGCGCTCGCACCGCGCACATAGGTGTCGACGACCTCTCGGTCGAGGAACCGGACAAGGGTTGCACCGGCCAGGACCGGGCGGACGAACAGGGCCGTGTACAGGGCGTCCAGGTGGAAGCCGGCAGCCGCGTGGCGGTGCAGCGGGCCGAGCAGGAGGCGTCCGGGATCCGCCGGGTCGGGTGCGGTGGCCATGTCTCCGTGGGCGGGGGTGTGGGTGGCGCCGGCCTCGGCCTCGGCCAGGCCGCCGTCGGCGTCCGGGTGGGCCGCGACGGCGCCCAGGGAGACGCGGGCCGCCAGGGCGGTGGTGTGGCGCCAGGCTCCGTAGGTGACGAGGCCGCCTGCCAGGGCCACTCCCGTGCCCAGGACGGAGGTGGTGAGGGTCGGGTTCAGGTCGTGGCCGTCGAACCAGCCGGGCAGCCTGCCGTACGCGAGCCCGCCGAGGGCGAGGGACGGGACCGCGAGCACCCAGAGCACTGCGGTCATCGCGACCGGCTGCCTGCCGTGGTCCGGGGCTTCAACGCCCCGGCCCCGGAAGGCGAGCAGCCACAGGCGGGTGGCGTAGGCGGCGGTGAGCAGGGCCGAGACCAGGCCGGCGACGAGGACGGTCCAGCCGGCGGCATCGGGGATGCCCTCGGCATGGCCGGTGGAGGCGTGTTCGGCGGCGCCGAGCACCGACTCCTTGGAGAAGAAGCCGCTGAAGGGCGGGATCGCGGCGAGCGAGAGGAGCGCCACGGTCATCGTCCAGTAGGCGTCGGGGACGCGGTCGCGAAGGTTGCCCATGCGTGACATGGCAGCCAGCGAGTTGGTGCCGACGGCGTGGATGATCACGCCGGCCGCGAGGAAGAGAAGCGCCTTGAAGGCGCCGTGGGTGAGGAGGTGGAAGACGGCGGCACCGCGGTCGCCGACGGCGAGGGCGCCGGTCATGTAGCCGAGCTGGCCCATCGTCGAGTAGGCGAGGACGCGCTTGATGTCGTCCTGGGCGAGGGCGGCGAGGCCGGAGCCGGTCATCGTGACGGCGGCCATGACGGCGAGGACGACCAGTGCGGCCGAGGAGGCCTCGAAGACCGGGAGGAGCCGGGCGATGAAGTAGACACCGGCGGCGACCATCGTCGCGGCGTGGATCAGCGCGGAGACGGGGGTGGGGCCCGCCATCGCGTCGGGGAGCCAGGTGTGCAGCGGGAACTGCGCCGACTTGCCCGCCACACCGGCCAGGAGCAGTAGGGCGACCAGTGTCGGGTGGTCGAGTCCTCCGCTCGCGACGGTGCCGAGGATCTTCGTGATCTGGAAGGACCCGGCGTCGGTGGCGAGCGCGAACAGGCCGATCAGGAAGGGGACATCACCGAGTTTGGTGACGAGGAAGGCCTTGAGGGAGGCGGCGCGGGCTTCCGGGGTCTCCCAGTAGTGGCCGACCAGGAAGTACGAGCAGATGCCCATGATCTCCCAGCCGACCAGCAGCACCATCAGGTCGCCGGAGTAGACGACGAGCAGCATCGCGGAGGTGAAGAGGGAGACGAGAGCGGCGTAGGAGGGGTAGCGCGGGTCGTCGCGGAGGTAGGCCGTCGAGTAGATCTGCACACAGGTCGCGACGAGGCCGACCAGGACGGCGACGAGGGCGGCGAAGCCGTCGATGTGCAGGGCGAGCTCGATGGGGACCGAGCCGGTGGGTGTGAGCTCGGTGGCGGCGTCGATGGCCCGGCCGCCGTCCTGGCGTACGGCGACGACCACGGCGAGAGCGAAAGCCGTGAGTGGCGGCAGGACGGCGAGGGGGCGTACGAAGCCGGGGGCAGTGCGGCCCAGGAGCAGGCCGGCCGCGGCGCCCAGGAACGGCAGGAGGGGGACGAGGACGGCGAGGGTGGTCGTGGTCACGCGGTGGCCTCAGCCTTCTCGTCTTCCGTGAGGGTGGCTTCGTCGGGGCCGTGCGGCTCGGCGGTGTCGCGGAGCTTGTCGATGTCCGCGGTGCCTCGGTTGCGGTGGACGGCGAGGACGATCGCCAGGCCGATGCCGATCTCGGCGGCGGCGATGGCGATGGTGAACAGGGTGAGGGCCTGGCCGGAGTGCAGGGTGTCCCGGGCGGTCCTGCTGAGCCAGACGTCGAAGGCGACGAGGTTGAGGTTGACGGCGTTGAGCATCAGCTCGACGGACATCAGGACCAGGATCGCGTTGCGGCGGGCCAGGACACCGTAGAGGCCTGTGCAGAAGAGGAGGGCGGAGAGTACGGCGGGATAGGCGAGGTGCATCAGAGGGCACCTTCCTGCTCAGCCGGGCTGTTTCGCTCGATCGGGTGATTCCGGGAATCCGGGACAGATGGGGAACTACCGGTCGCGGCCCGGGAGTTCACAGGGGGAGGGCTCGGCTCCGCCTTCGCTTTGCGGGAGAGGACGATCGCGCCGACCAGGGCGGCGAGGAGGAGGACGGAGAGGGCTTCGAAGGGGAGGACCCAGTTCTGGAAGAGGCTGGCGCCGGTGACGGCGGTGGAGCCGGCGGCGGCACCGTCCAGGTCGATCCAGGTCGTGCGGAAGGCGTCGACGACGACCCAGACCAGGGCGGCGGCGGAGGCGAGGGCCACGGCGAGGGCGGTCCATCGGTTGCCGGAGTCGGCGTCCGGGGAGCGGCCGATGGGGGCTCTGGTGAGCATGAGGCCGAAGAGGAGGAGGACGACGACAGAACCGAGGTAGATGAGGACCTGTACCCAGGCGATGAACTCGGCTGTGAGGAGGAGGTATTCGACGGCGAGGCCGCCGAGGGTCACCACGAGCCACAGGGCGGCGTGCACGAGTTGCCGGGTGGTGACGGTGACGAGCGCGGCTCCGAAGGTGACGAGGCCGACGAGGAGGAAGGCGATCTCGACGCCGGTCGGGGAGAGGAAGCCGTGCGTCGCGGCGGCAAGGCTCACGAGTTCCCCTCCTGCGGTTCGGTGGGCGCGGTGGATTCGGTGGTCGTGGTGGGTGCGTTCGGCTCGGTCTGGGTGGCCGCGAGCTTCTCCGCCGTCTTGCGGGCGGCGGCGATCTCCTTCGGCTCCTCGGCGGCGGGGTCGAGGGCGGGCG
>NZ_LIQQ01000606.1 GCF_001418565.1 Streptomyces graminilatus
GCGGCGGACGGTGCCGGGTTCGCCGTGGTGTTCGCCGCCGGGTGGCTGCTCGGCGGGCGCGAGCGGTCCCTGCCGGGAATCGGCGCCCTGACGCTGGTCACCCAGGCGGGGCTGCACGTCACGTTCGGGGCGGTGAAGGGGCGCGTCGTGGCGCACGCGCATCACCCTGGGATGCGTATGCCTCTCGCCCATCCGCATGCCATGAGCTCCCACGCCCTCTCCGCCCACATCCTGGCCGCGCTCCTCGCCTCCTGGTGTCTGCGGCGCGGTGAGGCCGCGTTGTGGTCGCTGCTGCGCTGGGCGGTCGCCTTCGTGCCGGGCCTCGCCGCCTGGTGGCGGGACACGCCCTTCGGGCTGCCCCGTACGGCTCCGGGGCGCGTGTCATGGCTGGTGGCCGGGGTGCGCGGGCTTCCGCTGAGGTATGCGGTGAGCGGTCGAGGACCGCCGACAGGGATTCCGTACACGCCCTGACACGTTCACCGACCACCGAAGGACGGAGTCCCCCCATGTCCCCTGCCCGCATCACCCCGCGCCGCGCCGGCCTCGTGACCGTTATCGCCGCGGCCGGTGTCCTCGCCGCCGCCGGTGCCGCCTCCGCGCATGTCACCGTGCACCCCGAGAGCTACGCCAAGGGCGCCACGGACGGTGTGCTGACCTTCCGGGTCCCCAACGAGGAGGACACCGCGAGCACCACCAAGGTCCAGGTCTTCCTGCCCACCGACCACCCCGTCCTCGGTGTGCTGGTCACCCCGGAGGCGGGCTGGACCGCGAAGGTGACGACCGTCAGGCTCGCGACGCCGATCAAGACGGACGACGGGACGATCACCGACGCCGTCTCCGAGATCACCTGGTCCGGCGGCCGGATCCGGAAGGGGGAGTACGAGGACTTCGACGTCGCGTTCGGACAGCTCCCCGACGACACCGGCCAGTTGGCCTTCAAGACCCTCCAGACGTACTCCGACGGCAAAGTCGTCCGCTGGATCGAGACGCCTCAGGCGGGGGCGGGGCAGGACGAGCCGGAGAACCCTGCCCCTGAACTGAAACTGACGGCGGCGGCTCCTGCTGCGGCCGACGCGGGTGCCGCCGTCGCGAGTCCCTCGGCCCCGGCCGGTGACCGTACGGCCGGCGACTCGGCTGTCAGTCACTCGACGGCTCGCGGGCTGGGGATCGGCGGGCTGGTCGTGGGGGCGCTGGGGCTGGCCGCTGGCGCGTTCGCGCTGGTCAGGGCCCGTACAGCACGTTCGTAGAGCAGTGGTTCCCGTTGTGCGCGTGGTCCGTGCCCTGTCGGGCGGGCCGCGCCTCAGCGGGACGCGGACTCCGTCACCAGTGCGCGCAGTTGCCGCTCCACCGAGGCGACCGAGGCCATCGAGGTGTCCGACGCGGTGGGCGCCGTACGCGGGTGGGACGTGCGGTACAGCCACAGGATGTCGCGGCCGAACGACCAGAGCAGCGTGCCCAGGGCCAGTGCGATCACGGCCTCCGTCGCGGCGAGCGGCAGATAGCCGGAGGCGCCGAGCAGCAGCAGGATGCCCTGGAGGGCGGCCACCGTCTTGCGGGCGAAGCTCGGCGGGAGCGGGGCGTTCAGCCAGGGCAGGACACGGGCGGCGGCGACGAAGGCGTAGCGCATACCGCCGATCAGCAGGACCCACGGGCCCAGCGACATCGACACGTACACGCTGAGCACCAGGATCAGGAACGCGTCGACCTCCATGTCGAAGCGCGCGCCCAGCGTCGAGCAGGTGCCGGTGCGGCGGGCGACCTTGCCGTCCACGCCGTCGAGGAGCAGGGCCACGGCCGTCAGACCGACGAACAGGGTGACGGGCGGCGAGCTGACGTAGGAGTCCGCGACCAGGGCCGTGACCCCGCCGACCAGAGTTGCCCGGCCGAGGGTGACCCGGTTGGCCGGGCCGAACGACTTCGAACCGGACCGGTGCAGCGCGCGGGACAGTACGGCCCAGGTGGCGATCGCGAACGCGAGCCCGGTCAGCCAGCCGGCCGGGCCCAGGCCTATCGCCGAGCCGAGCAGGGCCAGCAGCAGGACCTGCAGGCCCGCCCCCAGGGCGGTTTCCTGCTGGACGAGCCTCGCCTCGTACGTGTTGTTCAGGGCCACCGCGAGTCCTCCGCCGTATGTACAGAGTGGATCATGCCGCGTACTGTGCGCGGACTGTGCACATCGCAGTACGTGAGCAACTTCCCAAGCGTTCAGGAGGACCTCGATGAAGCGCGCCGCACGTGCGTTCTGGGTCGGTTCGCCCGATCACGGCGAGATCCGTGACGTCGAACTGCCGGCGCCCGGCGAGGGCGAGGTACTGGTCCGCACCCTTTGGTCGGGGGTGAGCCGCGGCACGGAGACACTCGTCTTCCGGGGCGGCGTCCCGGTCAGCCAGCGCACGGCCATGCGGGCGCCGTTCCAGGAGGGCGACTTCCCCGGCCCGGTCAAGTACGGCTATCTCAACGTCGGTGTGGTGGAGGAGGGCCCGGACGCGCTGGTCGGCCGTACGGTCTTCTGCCTCTATCCGCACCAGACACGCTACGTCGTGCCCGTGGGCGCGGTGACACCGGTGCCGGACTCGGTGCCCGCCGAACGCGCGGTGCTCGCCGGGACGGTGGAGACCGCGGTCAACGCCCTGTGGGACGCGTCTCCGCTGGCCGGCGACCGGATCGCGGTGGTCGGCGGCGGGATGATCGGTTCGTCGGTCGCCGCCCTGATCTCCCGGTTCCCCGGCGTGCGCGTCCAGTTGGTGGACGCCGATCCCGGGCGGGCCGTCATCGCTCAGGCGCTCGGTGTCGACTTCGCGCTGCCGGAGGACGCTCTGGGGGAGTGCGATCTGGTCGTCCACGCCAGCGCCACCGAGGCGGGGCTCGCCCGCTCGCTCGAACTCCTCACCGCCGAGGGCACGGTGATCGAGCTGAGCTGGTACGGCGACCGGCGCGTCAGCCTGCCGCTGGGCGAGGCGTTCCACTCCCGGCGGCTCACCGTCCGCAGCAGCCAGGTGGGCACGGTGTCGCCGTCGGCCCGGCCCGGCCGTACGTACGCCGACCGGCTCGCCCTCGCCCTCGACCTGCTGGCCGACCCGGCGCTCGACGCCCTGGTCACCGGCGAGTGCGCCTTCGAGGAGCTCCCCGACGTGCTGCCAAAGCTCGCCTCCGGGGAGATCCCGGCACTCTGCCACCGGGTCCGCTACCCGGACGCCGGCTGACAGAATCGTTTGAACAAAGCTTTGAACAAGCTGCCGTGTGCAGCCGTACTACCCGGCATGTCCCCGCAGCGATCAGCAGGGGGCAAGACGCGCCGCACCTGGAGGGTCGTCCGTTGTTCAGCATCACCGTCCGCGATCACATCATGATCGCCCACAGCTTCAGCGGAGAGGTCTTCGGACCCGCCCAGCGCCTGCACGGAGCGACGTTCCTCGTCGATGCCACGTTCCGCAGAGAACAGCTGGACGACGACAACATCGTTGTCGACATGGGTCTGGCCACACAGGAGCTCGGCGTCGTGGTGAGCGAGTTGAACTACCGCAACCTCGACAACGAGCCCGACTTCGCCGGGATCAACACCTCCACGGAGTTCCTGGCCAAGGTCATCGCCGACCGGCTCGCCGCGCGGATCGAGAAGGGCGCCCTGGGCGAGGGCGCACGAGGCATCGCGAGCCTCACCGTCACGCTCCACGAGTCGCACGTCGCCTGGGCGAGCTACGAGCGTGCCCTGTGACCGACACGACCCTCGACCGTGCGGTTCCCCTCTCCCCGGCGGCCATTTCGGCAGCCCCGGCCAAGGTGCAGGCTCACGTGACCACGCTCGACTATGTGCCCGTGCAGAACGCGGCCCTCAAGAACGCGGCGATCATCCCCATGTCCCTGCGCTCCGTGCACTTCGTGATGCCGGGCGGGGTCGACGACCCCGCCAAGCCGAGCGGTGGCAACGCCTACGACCGGCGGATCAGCCTCGATCTGCCGGGCTTCGGCTGGCAGGTCCACAAGCACGCAGTCGCCGGTGACTGGCCCCGGCCCGGCGCCGACGCCCGCGCGGAACTCGCGCGGACCCTGCACGACCTGCCGGACGGCACGGTCGTCCTGCTCGACGGCCTGGTGGCCTGCGGGGTCCCCGAGATCATCGTCCCGGAGGCCGAACGCCTGCGCCTCGCCGTGCTGGTGCACCTCCCGCTGGGCGACGAGACGGGCCTCGACCCGGCCGTCGCGGCCGAGCTGGACGCCCTGGAGCGGACCACCCTGAGGGCGGTGCCGTCGGTGATCGCGACCAGCGACTGGGCGGTCCGGCGTCTCGTCTCCCACCACGGACTCGCCCCGGACCGTGTGCACATGGCGGCCCCCGGCGCCGACATCGCCCCCCTCGCCTCCGGCACCGACGGCGTCTCCCGCCTCCTGTGCGTGGCCGCCGTGACCCCGCGCAAGGGCCAGCACCGCCTGGTGGAGGCGCTGGCCGCGGTCACCGACCTGCCGTGGAGCTGCGTCTGCGTCGGCGGACTCGAACAGGATCCCGAGTACGTCGCCCACCTGCGCGCCCTGATCGCGCGGCACGGCCTCCAGGACCGGCTGCACCTGGCCGGCCCCCAGGCGGGCGCCCAGCTCGACGCCAGCTATGCTGCCGCCGATCTGATGGTCCTCACCTCCTACGCGGAGACGTACGGCATGGCGGTCACCGAGGCGCTCGCGCGCGGCATTCCGGTGCTCGCCACGGACGTCGGCGGCCTTCCCGAGGCGGTCGGGCGCGCGCCCGACGGCGGCGTCCCCGGCATCCTCGTACCGCCGGAGAACCCGGCGGCGCTCGCGGCGGAACTGCGCGGCTGGTTCGGCGAGGCGGACGTCCGCCGACGCCTGAAGGCCGCCGCGCGAGGCCGCCGTGCGGCCCTGGACGGCTGGGCCGCGACGGCACGGAGCCTGGCCGGCGTACTGGGCCGGATCCCCTGGGAACCACGGAGGGTGGCATGAGGAAGGCGACAGCGGGCACCGTCCCGGCCGAGGCCACCACCTCGGCCGAGGTCACCACTGCGGCTGAGGTCATCACTGCGGCCGAGCTCACCACTCCGGCCGAGGCCACCGCTGCGGTCGAGGGCGTCACTTCGGCCCGGCCCGAGGCCGCACGGTGGGCTCCGGTCGTGCTCGTGGGCGCCGATGCCCGGGGGCTGCTCTCCCGGGTTGCTCGGGCGCCCCGGGAAACAAGGAGCGCGGCATGAAGAAGACGACGAGCACGACTTCGGCGGCGTCGGACATACAACGACGAGGACCGGTGACTCCGGTGGACACGAACTCCATACCCGCCGCCGGGATTCCGGCCCAGCCCACGCACCGGGACGTGAAGCCCGGCGCCGGCCCGGTCGGTCCGGGGGAGCGGAGTACGGTCCGGCTGCGCGAGGCCGGGCCCGACGACCCGCCCCGGTACGCGCCCGACTGGCTTGAGCTGCGCGAGGGCGCCGACGCCGCCGCACGCGCCGTCGAACTCCTCGTCCCGTTGCGTAACCGGCTGGCCGAGCAGCCCGGGAAGCCCGGCGGACACGTCATCCACGACCTGGGCTGCGGCACCGGCTCCATGGGCCGCTGGCTCGCGCCCCGGCTCGACGGCGCCCAGCACTGGGTCCTGCACGACCGCGACCCCTATCTGCTGCACTTCGCCGCCGTGGCCTCGCCGCGCGCCGCCGCCGACGGCAGCCATGTGACCGTCGAGACCCGGCGCGGCGATGTCGCCCGGCTGACCTCCGACGCGCTGGCCGGGGCCTCCCTGGTCACCGCCTCCGCGCTGCTGGACGTCCTCACCCGTGAGGAGGTCGACGCCCTCGCCACGGCCAGCGCGGGAGCCGGCTGCCCGGCCCTGCTGACCCTGTCCGTGGCCGGCCGCGTCGAGTTCGGCACCCCCGACCCGCTGGACGGGGACCTCGCCGACGCGTTCAACGCCCACCAGCGCCGGGCGGGACTGCTCGGCCCGGACGCGGTCACGGCGGCCTGCGAGGCCTTCGACGAGCGGGGTGCCACGGTCCGTGTCCACCCGAGCGCCTGGCGCCTCGGCCCCGTGGAGGCCCCGCTCGCCGCGGAGTGGCTGCGCGGCTGGGTCGCGGCGGCGGTGGAGGAACGCCCTGCACTGAAGTCCCGCGCCGACGCGTACCTCACCGAGCGGCTGGAGGCCTGCGCGGCCGGGGAACTGCTGGTGCAGGTCCACCACAGCGACCTTCTCGCCCTTCCCGGGCCGATGGGCGGGACGACGTCATGACCATGCGGACGGCGGACGCGACGGAAGCGGACATGCTGCTGGACGGGCGCGTGCCGGCGCCCCGTCAGGCGCCCGGGACCGTGACGACCGGCGACGCCGATTCCGGCACGGGGTGCGAACAGCCCGTACCGGCCCAGGGCGTGGGAACCGCGTCCCCCAAGGGGCGCGGGGCTGGGTCGATGTGCGACTCCGCCGCGGGGCGCGACCAGCCCCCACCGGCCCGCAGCGAATCAACCGCCCATCCGGTCGAGCCGGTGGAGCCGGTGGAGCCGGCCGAGGACTCCGCGTCCGCGAGCCGTCTCCGCCGAGCCGTCCGAATGGTCCGCCCCCACCTCGGCACCCTCGCCGGAACGGCGATCCTCGGCGTGCTGCTCTGGCGCCTCGGCACCGGTGTCTTCCTGGACGGGCTGCGGCGGATCGACGTACCGATCCTGCTCGTCGGCCTCGGGATCGGCGTGCTGACCACCGTGTTCAGTGCCTGGCGCTGGGCAGTGGTCGCCCGGGGGCTGGGCATCAGACTGCCCCTCGTCGCCGCGACCGCCGACTACTACCGCTCGCTGTTCCTGAACGCGGCCCTCCCCGGCGGCGTCCTCGGTGACGTGCACCGCGCGGTACGGCACGGGCGGAGCGCCGGTGACATGGGGCGCGGGGTCCGCGCGGTCGTCCTCGAACGGGTCGCCGGACAGGTCGCGTTGATCACCGTCGGCGGAGTGATCCTGCTCACCGAGCCGTCGCCGGTACTGGCCGAGGCCCGCCGGGTCGCCCTCATGGCGGCCTTCGCCGCGGTGGGCGCCGTCGCGGTCGTGGTCGCGGTCCGGATGAACCGCGCCCCGGGTGCGGCCGCCCGCCGGGCCCGCGCCCTGCGCGCCGCGCTCACCGAGGCCCGTACCGCCCTGCTGTCCCGGGAGAACCTGCCGGGCGTGGCGTTCTCCTCCGTGGTCGTCCTCTCGGGCCACCTCGGGATGTTCGTGGTCGCCGCCCGGGTCGCCGGAGCGCGGGCCTCCGTCGCCGAGTTGCTGCCGCTGGCCGTACTGGCGCTGCTGGCGATGGGTGTGCCGTTGAACGTCGGCGGCTGGGGCCCCCGCGAGGGTGTCACCGCCTGGGCGTTCGGCGCGGCGGGGCTGGGCGCAAGCATGGGGCTGAGCGTCGCCGTCGTGTACGGCGTGCTGAGCTTCGTGGCGGCCCTGCCCGGCGCGGTCGTCCTGGTCGTCCGCTACTTCTGGTCGCCGGCCCCGGAGACGCTCGCCTCGGAGCCGGCTGCCCCGGAGACGGCTTCCGTGGCGGCTTCGGAACCGTCGTCCGTGAGCATCGAGAAATACGCCCCGAACGATTCCGCGAAGCTCGCGAGCAACGCCTTCCCCTTTTCGGCGGAGCCCAGCGAAGGGCGGCCGATGACACCGGAATCGGTGTAGCCGGCCATGCCGAGGGTGAGGAGATGACGGCGGTCGTCGGCGACGAAATCAGCGGTTTCATAACCGGGACGGAGCAATTCGGGATGAGCGTGCAGAAGGACGGAGGTCTCGATTTCCCCCGCGTGCATGTCGGTGAGCAGCGAGGTCACCACTCCGGCCCGCTCGCGCGCCGTCTCCCAGTCCTCGGCCGCCGGGAACAGCGCCATGCGCTCACCGCGCGCGGAGGATTCCTGAACGACGTTGCCCAGTACGTAGTTTCCGCCGTGTCCGTTGACGACCACAAGGGCGTCCACGCCCGAGCGGCGCAGCGAATCGGCGATGTCCCGTACTACCGCGTGAAGGGTCACGGAGGAGATGCTGACGGTTCCCGGCCAGTTGGCGTGCTCGTGCGAGCAGGCGATGGTCACCGGCGGAAGGAGGTGCACCGGGTACGCGGCGGCGATCTCCCGGGCGATGGCACAGGCGACCAGGGTGTCGGTCGTCAACGGAAGGAAGGGACCATGCTGTTCGAAGCTCCCGACCGGAAGAACGGCCACCTGCGTTGAGACGCCGGCGGCTCGTGTCCGTACGTCTTCCGTAGTGTCCACCGGCAACAGGCCGCCAGTGGGCAGCGCTACGGACACCGTCGACCGTATCCCCGAATCATCCATGTTCTCCCGGCCTTTCGTCTCTGCTTAGGAACCAGATCATGACAGAAAAAATTGGCGTACTCGGCAAAGCCTCCCAGGCCTCGGGAGTGGAACGCGTGGTGAATGCGCCGTTGCCCACCGTGTACGGCGATTTCCAGGCGGTCGGATACATGGACCACGATCGCGGTGACGAACAAGTGGCCCTGGTCTACGGTGAGATCGCCGAGGACGACGTTCTCATCCGGCTGCATTCCGAATGCCTGACCGGCGATGCCTTCGGCTCCCAGCACTGCGAATGCGGCGACCAGCTCGACTCCGCGCTGCGCGCGATAGTCGCCGAGGGAAGCGGCATTCTCGTCTACCTCCGGGGGCACGAGGGCCGGGGCATAGGCCTGCTCGCCAAGCTGCGTGCGATGCAGCTCCAGTCGGAGGGCCTGGACACCGTCGAGGCGAACCTCGCGCAGGGGCTGCCGGTCGACTCCCGTGACTACGGCGTCGCGGCGGAGATCCTCCACGACCTCGGGGTCCGTTCGGTGCGGCTGATGTCCAACAACCCGCGCAAGCGCGAGTCGTTGCTGCGCCACGGCATCAAGATCTCCGAGGATGTGCCGCTGCTGATCCCGCCGTGCGAGAGCAACATCACCTATCTGCGGACCAAGCGTGAGCGGCTGGACCACGTCCTGCCGCACCTGGACGCCGTGGCGCACTGGTCCTGACCAGGTGACCGGTGATCCGGTGCCCCGGTGATCCGGTGCTCTGGTGACCCGTCCGGGAGACCGGCCGGGAGCCCCGATCCGGGGGCGCGCGTCACTCGGACGCGCGCGGGGGGTGCCAGAAGCCCCGATTCCGGAAAGGAAGAGGGAATGACCGATGACGTCCTCTTCCTCTCCCGGGACCAGGTGACGGCCCTCCTCGACCCCGACACGGCGATCGCCTCGCAGCGCGCGGCGTTCGGCGCGCTGGGCGCGGGCGGTGCCGACAGGCGTGATCTGCCCGATCTGCCCGGGAAGATCATGCATCCCAGCCGCTTCGACGACAGTGTGGTCTTCGCGTACGTCTCCCGGCTGTCCCGGGACACCGGCGCGGTGGCGAAGTTCGGCAGCGTCAACCCGGGCAACGCGGCGGCCGGTCTGCCGACCGTGCACGCCGTCATCACGGTCCTCGACCCGGTGACGGGCGAACTCACCGCGGTCATGGACGGCACGGCGGTGACGACCCTGCGCACGGCCGCCGCCAGTGCGGTGGCCTTCGACGCGCTGTCCACCGCCGACAGCGCCGAACTGGCCCTGATCGGCTCGGGCACCCAGGCACTGGCCCACGCGAGGGCCGTCGCCCGGGTACGGGACCTGAAGTCCGTACGGGTGTGGAGCCCGACCCCGGAGCGGCGCGCGCGGGCGGCGGAGCTGCTCACGGCCGAGCTGGGCATCGCCGTCGAGGCGACCGGCACCGCCCGGGAGGCGGTGACCGGGGCGTCCCTGGTCGCGGCCTGCACCCTCAGCACCAGCCCCGTCGTGCGCGGCGCGTGGCTCGCGCCCGGCTGCACGGTGGTCAGCGTCGGCTCGTTCGAGCCGACCCGAACCGAGGTCGACGCGGATGTCGTACGGCGGTCGGCGGCCGTCGTCGTCGACGACCCGGCGACCGCCGCGGAGCATGCGGGCCCCGTGGTCGACGCCCTACGGGACGGCCTGCTGTCGAGGGAGGCTCTGATCGGCCTCGGCTCGATCCTCACGGGCGCCCGCACCGCCCGCACCGGCCCCGACGACATCGTCTTCTACAACAGCGTCGGGCTGGGCGTACAGGACGCGGCTGCGGCCTGGGCTGTTGTCCGCGCGGCCCGTGGGGAGGCGTGATGACCGTGACGCGGGCGGATGTGGTCGTCATCGGGGGTGGGGTGATGGGTACCAGCATCGCCTGTCACCTGGCTCGGGCCGGTGTGCCCGACGTGGTGCTTGTCGAGCGGGACGAGTTGGCGTCCGGGTCCACCTCGCGGGCGGCCGGGGGCGTGCGGGCGCAGTTCTCCGACGAGTTGAACATCCAGCTCGGGGCGCGGAGTCTGGAGGCGTTCGGGCGGTTCGGGGAGGAGTTCGGGCAGGACATCGGACTGCACCGGGTCGGCTATCTCTTCCTCCTCTCCACGCCCGAGGACGTCGCGTCCTTCGAGGCGGGCGTCGCGCTGCAGAACGGCCTGGGCGTGCCCAGCCGGATGCTCACCCCCGCCGAGGCGCGCCGCCTGTCCCCGCTGATCAGCACCGACGGGCTGCTGGCGGCGGCCTACTCGCCCGACGACGGGCACTGCACACCCGAGGCCGTCGTCCACGGTTACGCCGCCGCCGCCCGGCGCCACGGCGCGACCCTCCTGCGCCACACCGAGGTCACCGGCATCGAACGCGACGGTGACACCATCACGGCCGTGGCCACGGACAAGGGGCGGATCGCCACCGACACCGTGATCTGCGCGGCCGGTGCCTGGTCCCGGGCGGTCGGCGCGATGGCGGGCGTCGACCTGCCCGTGGATCCCCTGCGCCGCCAGATCGCGGTCACCGAACCGGTCCCCGGACTGCCGCCGACGCTCCCCATGACCATCGACTTCAGCAGCAGTCTGTACTTCCACGCCGAGGGGCCGGGCCTGCTCCTCGGCATGTCCGACCCGGACGAGACGACCGGCTTCGCCACCGACACCCACGACCGCTGGATCCCCCGCCTGTGCGAGGCGATGGAACACCGGGCGCCCGCCCTGCTCGACCTCCGCCGCACCGGCGGCTGGGCCGGCCTGTACGAGATCACGCCGGATCACAACGCCCTGATCGGGGAGGCGAGTTCGGTCTCCCGTTTCCTCTACGCGACCGGCTTCTCCGGTCACGGTTTCCTCCAGGGGCCGGCCGTCGGCGAGGTCGTCCGCGATCTCTACCTCGGCCGCGTACCCTTCGTCGACATCAACCCCTTGAGCGCCGGCCGTTTCGCGGCCGATGCCCTGCGCCCGGAGGTCAACCTCGTATGACCGAGCTCCACTTGTGGCTGCGCCACGAGACCCGTACGACCGAACGCCGTACGCCCCTCGTCCCCACCGACGCCCGGCGGCTCGTCGAGCACGGGGTGCGCCTGACCGTCGAGGAGTCCCCGCAGCGGATCTTCCCCACGGAGGATTACGAGGCGGTCGGCTGCGCTGTCGCCGACGCCGGGTCCTGGATCTCGGCGCCCGCCGACGCGGTGATCGTCGGCCTCAAGGAACTCCCGGACCAGCCGGGCGAGTTGCGCCACCGGCACATCTACTTCGGGCACGCCTACAAGGGCCAGCCGGGCGCGGCCGAGCTGCTGGGCCGCTTCGTCGCCGGGGGCGGGGCGCTGCTGGACCTGGAGTATCTGACGGACGACCAAGGGCGCCGACTGGCCGCCTTCGGCTACTGGGCCGGATATCTCGGGGCCGCCCTCGCCGTGCTCCAGCACCGGGGCAGGCTGACGGCCCCGCTGCTGCCGACCACCAAGGAGGCGCTGGAGGCCGAACTCCGTTCACCCGGGACCCGGATGAGCGCGCTGGTGATCGGCGCCCTGGGCCGCAGCGGCCGGGGCGCGCGGGTCGCGCTCGACGAGGCCGGTGCCGACCCCACCTGCTGGGACCTGGCCGAGACCCGGAACCTGGACCGGCCGGCCCTGCTGGCCCACGAGTTGCTGGTCAACACCGTCCTCACCACCCGCCCGGTCCCGCCCTTCCTGACGGACGACGACCTGGACACCCCCGGCCGCCGGCTGCGCACCCTCTCGGACGTCACCGTGGACGTCGGCTCGCCCATGAACCTCCTCCCGGTGTACGACACCGCCACCACCTGGGACGACCCCGTGCGCCGCCTGCGGGACGAACCGCCGCTCGATCTGATCGCCATCGACAACCTGCCGTCCCTGCTGCCCCGCGAGGCGAGCGCGGACTTCTCGGCCGACCTGGTGCCCCAGCTCCTCGACTTCGAGGTGGGCGGACCCTGGGGGCGCTGTCTGGAACGGTTCGACGAGACCTGCCGCGAACTCGGCCTGGTCAAGGGCGAGTCGGGCGGCGAAGGGGGAGTCGGCGCATGACCGGTCCGGTTCCGGCGAGCGGTACCGTCCACTGGGTCGGCGCGGGTCTGTCCACGGGCGGCGGACTGGCCGCGCTGTGCGACCACGACGCCGTGCGACACGTACGGGTGTGGCACCGCACCGAGGACCGCGCGGCCGGGGCGCTGGCCCGCCTGGGCCTCACCGGCCGCGCCGAACCCCGTGCCTACACCCTCGACGCGCTCGCCGCAGACCTGGCCCCCGGTGACGTGGTCGTCTCCATGCTCCCCGCGCCCGAGCACGCCCCGCTGCTGGCGGCCTGTGTGCGGGGCGGGGCCCACTTCGCGTGTTCGAGCTATGTGTCCGAGCCGGTGCTCGACCAGGTTCCGGCGGCCCGGGCGGCCGGTCTGGTCGTCCTCACCGAGTGCGGGCTCGACCCGGGCATCGACCACCTCTTCGCGCACGGCCTCATCGCCCGCGCCGAACAGGCGATCGGCGCCGGCACGCCCGCCTCGTACCGCCTCACGTCGTACTGCGGAGGCATCCCGGCGGTGCCCAACGACTTCCGCTACCGGTTCAGCTGGGCGCCCGCCGGGGTGCTGAACGCCCTTCGCTCGCCCGCCCGTTACATCGAGGACGGTGTCGAGACCGTCGCCGAGCGGCCCTGGGAGGTCACGCGCCCGCAGGAGATCGACGGGGAGACCTTCGAGGTGTACCCGAACCGGGACAGTGTGCCGTTCGTCGGGCAGTACGGGCTGCCGGCGGCCTGGAAGGCGCGGACCTTCGTCCGGGGCACCCTGCGCCTGGACGGCTGGCTCAGCGCCTGGGACTCCGTCTTCGAGGAGCTGAAGGGCGGCGACGACGAGCGGATCGGCGCCCTGGCAAGGGAGTTGGCGGCGCGTTACCCGACGACCGGCGCCGACCGCGACCGTGTGGTCCTCGCCGTCTCCCTGGATGTGGACACGGAGGGGGAGCGGGACGGTGATGCCGGGCGGCGGCGGAGCTGGTCCGGACGCTGTCTCCTCGACCTGGAGGGCGACGCGGCCGAGAGCGCGATGGCCCGCTGTGTCTCCCGCACGCTCGCCCTGGGCGTCCGTCACATCCTCGACGGTTCGCTGCCGCCGGGCCTGAGCCGCGCCGCCGAGACGGCCCAACGCTCGCAGGAGTGGCTGAGCGAACTCGGCGGGGAGGGACTGGAGTTCAGGCTCACCGTCGACTGACGGCGGCACGCTCCCCGCCAACTGCCCTTTGCTCGTGACTGGTTGCCCGGTGGCTGTCAGTCGGTGAGGACCGCCTCGTGCACCAGCCGCTTCAGGTCCTGCCAGTAGGGCCGGCTCGTCCTGTGTCGTACCTGGGTCATGAACTGCACGGTCAGATCACGGCTCGGGTCGACCCAGAACGTCGTCGTCGCCACCCCGCTCCAGCCGTATGTGCCCAGGCCGGCCGGGGCCAGGGTGCGGGCCGGGTCGATCACCACCGAGACCCCGAGGCCGAAACCGACGCCCGCGTTGCCGGGTTCGTCGTGGGGACGGGCGCCGAAGGTGCGCAGATCGGCGTTGCCCGGCAGGTGGTTGGAGGTCATCAGGGCCACCGTCTCGGACGACAGGACGCGGACGCCGTCGAGTTCGCCGCCCCGGCGCAGCATCTCCATGAACCGGTGGTAGTCGTGCGCACCGGCGACGATACCTCCGCTGCCGGACAGGAACCGGGGCCGCGTCTTCAGGGGCAGACCGAGGATCGGCTCGATGCCGCCGTCCTCGGTCTCCCCGTACAGCTCGGACAGCCGGGCCATCTGTTCGCCGTTCACACAGAAACCGGCGTCCGTCATGCCGAGCGGGCGGAAGACCCGGTCGGCGACGAACTCGTCCAGCGGCTGCCCGGACGCCACCTCGATGACCCGGCCCAGGACGTTCGTGGCGACCGAGTAGTTCCACTGGGTGCCCGGATCGAACTGGAGCGGCAGACCCGCGTACACCGAACACGTCTCGGCCAGGGTCGAGCCCGGCACCACCGACGACTCCAGGTTGGCGGCCCGGTACAGGGCGTCGACGGGGTGCGAGTGGTAGAAGGCGAAGGTGAGACCCGCCGTGTGGGTCATCAGGTGCCGGATCAGCAGGGGCTGGGCCGGCCGGGTGCTGAGGTCGCTCCCGGAACCGCTCACATGCACCAGAGGCTCGGCGAACTCCGGCAGGAAGCGCGAGACGGGGTCCGTGAGCGCGAGCCGGCCCTCCTCCAGCAGGGCCAGCGCGGCGACCGTGGTGACCGGCTTGCTCATGGAGTAGATCCGCCACAGCGTGTCGGCCTCGACCGGAAGGCCCGCCGCCAGGTCGCGCCTGCCGTGCGTGGTGAGGTGTGCGACGCGGCCGGCGCGGGCCACGGACACGAGGAAGCCCGGCAGGCGTCCTTCGTCGACATAGTGGGCGAAGTGCTGGTCGAGGCGGTCCAGCGCCTTCGCGTCCAGCCCGACCTCGCCCGGTTCGACCTCTTGTCGCAGCAGTGCCATCGTTCCCCTCCGGTCGCTTGAAGTGCCGTCCTGTCATACCCCGACAGGATCACCTCAGGCCTCAGACCCCCCATGGTGACGCAGGGACCCCACGGGCGTCGCCCGCAGGTCACCCGGGTCCGGCAGTTTTCGGGCGGTCAGTACACCTACCAGTGCTATACCCGCCAGCACGGGCAACGACATGCGAAGGCTGTCGGAGACGGCGGCGAGCGTGGCCGCGACGGCCACCCCGAGGACCGGTCCGATATTCATCGCGGTCTGCTGCAACCCGCCCGCCACCCCC
>NZ_LIQQ01000607.1:0-352 GCF_001418565.1 Streptomyces graminilatus
GGCCGAGGGAGGCGACGGGGTCGGCGTCGAGCTCGCCGGTCATGTCGACGAGCCTGACAACGATGTCATCCCGCTGGAAGACGGTGCTGCCGTACACCGGGGAGGACGGGTCGTCCGCGGCGGCCTCGTCCTGGTGGGCGAGGAGCCGGGCCAGGTCCATCCCGCGGTCCTTCTTCGCCGGGTAGAACAGCGCGTGCCTCTTCAGACCGGCGGGTGCCTTCTCGCCGGAGACCACGTGGTGGACGGCCGGGAGCGCCGCGCGGGTGAAGAAGACGCGCGCCGAGTCGGGGTCGCTGAGGTCCCGGTCCTGTTCCAGGTACGGGTTGATGGCCTCCTCGACCGCCCGCACCTC
>NZ_LIQQ01000607.1:383-5352 GCF_001418565.1 Streptomyces graminilatus
CCGGCCAGGATCTCGGCGACCTTCGACTCGGAGCCGGGCTTGACGGTGAAGGTGAGGGCATGGCGTGCGACACCGTCGCCCACCCTGGCCGCCACCTGCGTGCCCGCCGCCGAGACCGGCGGGAGGGGCCCGTTGGGGGTCGTCTCACGGAGGATGCTGTAGCGCATCGACCGGGTGTCCCGGACGCAGCTGTGCATCGCCCGTACGGTCTCGACGTGCTCCTCGCTGTTCACCCAGGCGAGGAAGGGCGGGGCGCTCTCCCACTCGCTGGTGATGAGCCACTGCGAAGGGTTCTCGATCGACTGGCAGAGCTGGTCACTGAGGTGACCGGGGACAGCCGCGACCTGGTTGCGCATGAGTTCGTACGCGTCCAGGAACTGCTGCTGGGCTCCTTCGTACAGGTCGAGCAGCAGGATCACCCGCAGCCTGGAACCGTCGAACGCGGACTGCGATATGCGTCCCGAGATGGTCATCCGGCGCACCTCTCCTCTTCGTCGTGGGAGTTCGCCCTGCCGTGCGGGTCCGTTCCGGAAATCCGTGGTGGAGGTCCGTCGGGAGGTCCGTCCTGGAAGGCGGGGAGCGACCGCCGTTTCCGAAATGTCGGGGCCGCCATGAGCCGATAGTTGACGCGAGTGGCGAAGTGCGCGACTTCCACGGGGTCGGGCGGGTGAACGGTGCGCCATCCGGGTGCTCCCGGCGGGCGGATCGCTCCCGGCCGATGCACTGTGCAGGGGCGTTCCCTCGCCGGGCCGCCCACCGGCAGGACCGGCAGTACCGGCACACACTGGAGGCATCACATGAACCGCGCGGAAGAGGCCGACGGCGGAGTCGGCCACCACACGCCCGTCCTGATCGTCGGCGGCTCCCTGGTGGGGCTGTCCACCTCCCTGTTCCTCGGCCGCCTCGGCGTGCCGCACATGCTCGTGGAGCGTCACTCGGGCACCTCGATCCATCCACGTGGGCGCGGGAACAACGTGCGCACCATGGAGTTGTTCCGGGTGGCCGGGGTGGAGCGGCGCATCGAGGAGGCGGCGTCGGTCCTCGCCGACAACCACGGCATCCTGCAGACCCCCGCCCTCGTCGGTGACGTGGGCGAATGGCTCTTCAAGGAGATCGACCCCGGCGGGGGGCTCGCCCGCTTCAGCCCGAGCGGTTGGTGCCTGTGCAGCCAGAACGACCTGGAGCCGGTCCTGCTGGCGAACGCGCGCTCTCTCGGCGGGGATCTGCGGTTCTCGACCGAGCTGATGTCGTTCGAGCAGGACTCCGACGGGGTGACCGCGCGGCTCAAGAGCCGGGAGACCGGTGAGCACACCGTCGTCCGCGCGGACTACCTGGTCGCGGCGGACGGTCCGCGCAGCCCCGTCCGCGAACAGCTCGGCATCGGGCAGAGCGGCCCGGGCGACCTGTTCCACAACGTGAGCGTCACGTTCACCTCGCGCGGCCTGGCCGAGGTGGTCGGCGACCGGCGCTTCATCGTCTGCTACCTGACCAATCCGGAAGCCGACGGGGCCCTGCTGCCCGTCGACAACCAGGAGCGCTGGGTGTTCCACGCGCCGTGGCACCCCGAACAGGGCGAGACGCTGGAGGAGTTCACCGACGAGCGGTGCCGGGAACACATCCGGCGGGCCGTCGGCGTACCGGATCTGGATGTGGAGATCACCGGCCGGGCCGCCTGGCACGCCGCCGAGCGGGTCGCCCAGCGGTACGCGGACCGCAGGGTGTTCCTGGCCGGCGACTCGGCCCACGAGATGTCCCCCACCGGCGCGTTCGGCTCCAACACCGGTATCCAGGACGCCCACAACCTCGCCTGGAAGCTGGCCGCCGTGCTGGGCGGCTGGGCGGGTCCCGGGCTGCTGGGGTCGTACGACCTGGAGCGCAGGCCGGTCGCGGAGGCGACGAGCGCCCGTGCCTCCTCTCGGTCGGTCGAGCACAGCCACCCCGGGTACACGCCCGCTCCCGGGGCAGGCGGTCCCGGTGGCCGGAAGGGCGGCATCCTCAACGTGGCGCTGGCGTACCGCTATCCGCGCGGTGCGGTGCTCGGCGCCGACCCGTCGGTTCCGGTCGTGCCCGAGGGCGTACGGCTGACGGGTGATCCCGGCAGCCGGGCTCCGCACCTGTGGCTGAACCGGGCCGGCACCCGGATCTCCACGCTCGACCTGTACGAGGGTTCGATGGTGCTGCTCAGCTCGGCGGGCGGCGGTGTCGACTGGCACGGCGCGGCGGCGGACGTCGCGCGGCAGCTGGCGGTGCCGCTGGACTCGTACCGGATCGGCAGCGGGCCGGACGCGGAGCTGTTGTCCGCGAGCGACCTGGAATGGTCGGAGGCGTACGGCGTGACCGCGGACGGGGCGGTGCTGGTGCGGCCCGACGGGTTTGTCGCGTGGCGCTCGGAAGGGGCGTCGGCGAACCCCGGGGCGGTGCTGCGAGAGGCCTTGTCTGCGCTGCTCGACCGGCACTGACTCGCTGGACCGGAACAGAGTCTCAGGACCGGAACTGACCGATCGATTCGCTTCCGTGCACGGAGACTTCAACCTCCGTGCACGGAAACGGTTCGCCAGACCGGTCGCCGCTCTGCTTGGCTCGCATCATGAGTGATCTGCACATCCGCCCGGCCGGCCACGCGGACATCGACTCCGTGCTGCGGTTCTGGCGTGAGGCCGCCGAGGGAACCAGCATCAGCGACGACCGCGACGGCGTGACCCGGCTCGTCGACCGGGACCCCGAGGCCCTGCTCCTCGCGGAGCGCGACGGGGTTCTCTCGGGCACCGTGATCGCCGGTTTCGACGGCTGGCGCTGCCATCTCTACCGGCTCGCGGTACACCCGGAGCGGCGCCGTCAGGGCATCGGTTCGGCGCTGCTGGCGGCGGCCGAGGAGCGGTTCGCGCGGCTGGGCGGGCGGCGCGCGGACGCCATGGTGCTGGAGCGCAACGAGAGCGGGCAGCAGGCATGGCGTGCGGCCGGGTACGGACCCGAGGAGCAGTGGCGGCGCTGGGTGAAGCCCCTCACCGACTGACCCGCTTTGCACATCCTTTACCATTGGTGGACCAGTTGCTTTTCATAGTTCTCTGAACTTCTCCGAGGAAAGGTGTGAGCGTCCGCCCATGGGCGAGCCTCCCAGTAGCACCGGCACCACCCGGCATCGAGCGATCCCGCCGCCCCTGCCCGATCCTGGGACGGAGGTGACCCGATGACAGAAGTGCTCCTTCTCCTGGTGGCGATCCTGCTCTCCCTGGCCTGCGGCGCGTTCGTCGCGGCGGAGTTCTCCCTCACCACGGTCGAGCGCGGCGAGCTGGAACGCGCGGTGGAGCGCGGCGAGCGGGGTGCCGCCGGCGCCCTGAAGGCCGTACGGAACCTCACGTTCCAGCTCTCCGGCGCGCAGCTCGGCATCACGGTCACCAATCTGGTGGTCGGCATGCTCTCCGAGCCGTCGATCGCCGCGCTGATCGCGGGCCCGCTCGAATCGCTCGGCGTCCCGGCCTCGGCGTCCTCGACCCTGGCGCTGGTGATCGGTACGGCGTTGTCGACCGTATTCCTGATGGTCGTCGGCGAGCTGGTGCCCAAGAACTGGGCGATCTCGTCGCCGCTGGCCGTGGCCAAGCGGGTGGCGACACCGCAACGCTGGTTCAGCGCCGCTTTCCGGCCGTTCATCACGCACCTCAACAACACGGCGAACCGCATGGTGCGCCTCTTCGGCATCGAGCCCGCCGAAGAGCTGGCCTCCGCGCGCGGCCCCCAGGAACTGGCCGCGCTGGCCAGGCACTCGGCGAAGGCGGGCGCCCTGGAGCCCGACACCGCCGAACTCTTCGTACGAACCCTGAACCTCGCCGACCTCACCGCGGAGAACGTGATGACACCGCGCGTCCAGGTCGTCGCCCTCGACGCCCAGGCGACCTGCGAGGACGTGGCGAACGCGACACGGGCGACCGGGCTGTCCCGGTTCCCCGTCTACCACGGCAACCTCGACTCGGTCGTCGGCGTCGCACACATCAAGGACTGCCTCGCGTTGCCCGCGGAACGCCGCCCCCGGGTGAGCGTCTCCGAAGTGATGCGCGAGCCGCTGCTGGTCCCCGAGTCGCTGACCGTCGACCGGCTGCTCGACCGGCTCTCCGGAAAGCGCACGATGGCGGTCGTCATCGACGAGTACGGCGGTACGGCGGGCGTGGCGACGCTGGAGGACATCGTCGAGGAGGTCGTCGGCGAGGTGCGGGACGAGCACGACCCGCACGAGCTGTCCGACCTCGACCCGGCCGGCACCGACGACGAGGGCCGCGCCCTCTACTCCGCTGACGGCGCCGCCCGCACCGACCAGCTGGCCCGCGTCGGCCTGCGGCTGCCGGAGGGGCCGTACGAGACCCTCGCCGGCCTGGTCGCGACCGAGCTGGGCCGTATTCCACGGGCCGGTGACACCGTCGAGGTCGCCGACTGGCGCCTGGACGTGGTGGACGCCTCGGGCCGCCGGGCCGCCCGCGTCCTGCTGCACGCACCGCGAGCGAGGGAAGAGCCCGAGACCGACAAGGACAGGACTCACAAGAACAAGAAGGAAGGGGAGGCGAAGTGACGACCGTCCAGTTGCTGATCGGGCTGGCGACGCTGGTCGTCAACGCCTTCTTCGTGGGCGCCGAGTTCGCGCTGATCTCCGTACGCCGCAGCCAGATCGAGCAGTATGTCGAGGAGGGCGCCGACGGGGACCGCGCGGACGGTGACCGGCGGGCGAAGAGCGTGCTGTGGGGTCTGGAGCACGTGTCCGCGCTGCTGGCGGCGGCCCAGTTGGGCATCACACTGTGCACGCTGGTCCTCGGAGTGGTCGCCGAGCCGGCGATCGCGCATCTGCTGGAACCGGTGTTCCACGCGGTGGGTGTCCCCGCGAGCGCGGGCCACGCGGTGTCCTTCGTGATCGCCCTCACCCTGGCGACCTATCTGCACATGCTGCTCGGCGAGATGGTGCCGAAGAACATCGCGCTCGCCGAGC
>NZ_LIQQ01000608.1 GCF_001418565.1 Streptomyces graminilatus
CCGGTGGGGGCTTGTCGCGCAGTTCCCCGCGCCCCTAAAAGCCTGCGGTTTCCCGCGCCCTGAAGGCCAAGGAACCGCAGCTCCCCGCGCCCCTTAAAAGCCTGCGGTCTCCTGCGCCCCAGAAGGCCGAGGAACCGCCGTCCCCGCGCCCCTGAAAGCCAAGGAACCGCCGTTCCCCGCGCCCTGGGCGCCCCGGTGATCACAGGTACAGGCCCGCGTCCGCGTCCTCTCGTTGGTCCGGGACCGTTGTGGGGGTTGTGCCTCTGCGTAGGGCGTACAGCTCGGCCAGGGTTGCGCCCTCTCGGGGGATTCCCTGTTCCGTGCCCAGCCAGGTGGTCGCCTCCTGGCGGGTCAGGGGGCCCACCTCGATGCGGGCCAGGCAGCGGCCGGGGCGGACGACGGCCGGGTGGAGGCGTTCCAGGTCCTCGTTGGTGGTGACGCCCACCAGGACGTTGCGGCCCTGGCCGAGCAGACCGTCCGTCAGGTTCAGGAGGCGGGACAGGGCCTGGCCCGCCGTGTGCTTCGCCTCGCCCCTGATCAGTTCGTCGCAGTCCTCCAGCAGGAGCAGACGCCAGCGGCCCTTGCCCGTGCCGTCCTCCTCGCCGATCGCGATGTCCATCAGATAGCCGACGTCGGAGAACAGCCGCTCGGGGTCCAGGACGCAGTCCACCTGGCACCAGTCCCGCCAGGAACGGGCCAGGGTGCGCAGCGCGGACGTCTTGCCGGTGCCCGGCGGGCCGTGGAGCAGCAGCAGCCGGCCCGCGATGTCCTCCGGTGTCGTCCTCATCAGGCCGTCCATCGCGTCCGCCACCGGCGCGGTGTAGTTGGCCCGTACCTCGTCCCATGTGCCCGCCGAGATCTGGCGGGTCGTGCGGTGCGGGCCCCGGCGCGGCGACACGTACCAGAAGCCCATCGTCACGTTCTCCGGCTGGGGTTCGGGCTCGTCCGCCGCACCGTCCGTCGCCTGGTCGAGGACCTTCGTGGCCAGCTCGGGGGTGGTCGCCGTCACCGTGACGTCGGCGCCCCGGTTCCAGCGGGACACCAGGACGGTCCAGCCGTCGCCCTCCGCCAGGGTGGCGCTGCGGTCGTCGTCGCGGGCGACGCGCAGGACTCGGGCGCCCGGCGGGAGGAGGGTCGCCCCGGACCGTACGCGGTCGATGTTCGCCGCGTGGGAGTACGGCTGCTCACCCGTCGCGAAGCGGCCGAGGAACAGCGCGTCGACGACGTCGGACGGGGAGTCGCTGTCATCGACGTTGAGCCGGATCGGCAGCGCGTCGTACGGGTTCGCAGACATGCCGCCATGATCCGGCACCCGGCCGCCCAGTGCACCCGGTTTCCGCAGTGCGCGCCAAGTATCGTCAAGTATCAGCAAGTATCGGCACGTGTCTCCCAGTGGGGTGTCTGCGGCCCGTGCGTCGCGGAGGTCTGCCGCGGAGGGCTGCCCTCCGGCCGTGGGCCGCCGTTACGGTGTCCCTGATGGGATGTCAAGGGTGGAATTCGGGGGCTCGGTGGTGGCAGCTCACCGCCCTGCTAGGTGTGGGGGCCGCCGTGCTGGCCCTGATTCTGACCCTGCTCAACACGCCGCCGTCGAACGGTGGCAGCACCGCCGGAACCTCCCGCGACGGCGACAAGGTGCACGGCACACCGCCCGCCTCCTCCTCCGCCTCCCGGGGACCGGACGTCGGATGGGGCTTCACACACACCCAGTTCAGCGCCGACGAGGGCAGCGGGACCGCCGTCGAGCGGGTCGAGGGGCTCCTGTCGAGGCACCCCGGGCTGCCGCAGAACCAGCACATCATGGGCTGGGGGGCCGGCAACCCCGAGCCCGTCAAGGGGCGTTACGACTTCGCGGAGATGGACCGCCGTATCGACTTCATGCGCGCCTCCGGCGCCACCCCCGTGGTCACCCTGTGCTGCGCGCCGGACTGGATGAAGGGCGGCAGGTCCGGCTCCGACAGAACCGACTGGAGCCGGTCCGCGCTGGAGACCGCCCCGGAGCGCGCGCACTACAAGGACTTCGCCGCGCTCGCCGCGACCGTCGCCAGGCGCTATCCCGACGTACGCCACTTCATCGTGTGGAACGAGTTCAAGGGCTTCTGGAACAACACCGAGGCGCGCTGGGACTACGAGGGGTACACCGAGCTGTACAACCTGGTCTACAAGGCGCTGAAGGAGGTCGGCCCGGACATCATGGTGGGCGGGCCGTACCTCGTCATGGACAGCCTCGACCCACGGCAGAAACCGGACGCCTCCACGACCGTCAAAGGGCCCTGGGGTGCCCTGGACCAGCGTGTCCTCGACGCCTTCGACTACTGGAACGCGCACAAGGCGGGCGCCGACTTCGTCGTCGTGGACGGCTCCAGCTACACCAAGGACGACGAACTGCTGCCCGACGAGTTCGCCGCGACCGACAAGTTCACCGCCGTCGGCAACTGGGTGCGCGCACGGACGCGCGGGCTGCCGCTGTGGTGGGCCGAGTACTACGTCGAGCCCGCCGACGGCAACGACGACCGGGCGGGCTGGTCCGAGACCCGCCGCGAGGCCGTCCAGGCCGCCGGGCTCATCGCGATGGCCAAGGGGGGCGCCTCCTCCGGCTTCTACTGGAACCCCGAGGACGAGGCGGGGGCCGGTTGCGCGGGTTGTCTGTGGACTCCCACCTCAAGTGGGGGCGGGGGAGCGGCACTTCCGATGTTCGACCTCGTGTCCCGCTTCGGTGCGGCCTTTCCTCCGGGTACGGAGTACGAGGGCGTTGCGGTGGCGCCCGATGACCGGGCCAACGTGCGGGTGCTTGCCGATGACAAGGCTGTTCTCGTCGTCAATGTTCTGGATCGGGCGATCGACGCGTGGGTGGATGGGAAGCGGTTCGGTATGGGGGCGTATGGGGTGAAGTGGCTGAGGAGATGAGTGTTTCCGCGGGATACGTGGTTCTTTGGCCGCGGGTCGGTGGGGGCTGGTCGCGCCCCGCGGCGGTAGCCGCAAATTCAGCACAGCCCCGCGCCCTGTCAGGGGTCCTACCTCATCGTCAGGAACCGCTGAACCAGCGAAGCCAGCAGCACCGCCAGCAGAGGTAGTGAGAACCAGAAGCTGTTCTGCAGCCAGTGGAGTTGGCGCACTCCTGGCCGTACCGCGACCCGGACCGCCTCGCGGGTCGTGAGCAGCAGGATCAGGGCCACGGCCGCCAGGCCGCCCACCACCGACCAGGGTGTCCAGGTCACCTGGGGGCCGATCGGGCCGGGATCGGGCTTCGCGACCCTGCCCTCCGGTTGCCGGCGCAGCGCGTACATCGTGACGTCGGAGTTGGCGAACACCCTCCTCAACTCCCGCCGTCCGTCCAGATTCTGGAGCAGCCGTTGCTCCCAGGTGGCCGAGTAGCCCACGTCCAGCCGGAGATAGACGACCTGGCCGCGGTTGACCATCAGATACGAGTCGGGGCCCGCGACCTTGAGCGCCTTCACCAGCCCCGACACCAGTACCGGGTCGGTTGGTGCGAGCGTCGGCTCGTACCGCACCCTCTCCATGTCCCTGGCGCCCCACGGCAGCGCCGGAGTCACATTGTCGACGGGGTCGTTGCTCAGCCACAGCAGCCGCACCGTCGGATTGTCGTGGGCGTAGACGTAGTTCATCGCGGCGACCTCGCCGGGGCGGGTGCGCTCGAAGGACTCGTTGCCCCAACGGGCCACCAGGAAGCCGCCCATGAGGATCAGGCCCGCCATCAGGGCGGCCAAGGGTGCCGGGCCGATGCGGTCCCTGTCCCGTTCCTTCACCGTCACCCCTGTGCGCGGGAAGAGCGCGAGCGCGGCGAGCAGGGATGCGCCGGGCAGGGCGAACATGAAGACGCGCAGGGCCATTTCGCCGCCGTACGACTGCATGCCGAAGCCCAGGAACGGGACGAAGGCGAGGACGAGCAGGGAGCGTTCGCGGTACTTGTGGCCTCGGCGGCGCAACCAGCCGCAGCAGGCGAGAGTCATGACCCCGCCCGCCAGCAGGACGCGCGTGTAGAGGACCAGCTTGTGGGCCGAACTGCCGCCCTCGATACGGCCGGAGACGCTCGACGACACATTGCCGCCCACTCCGCCCAGCCCGCCGAAGAGTTCGTCGAAGTGCCCCGACCAGTACGGCTCGGCCATGAAACCGATCCAGGCCGCGACGATCACGCCGAACAGGAGGGGCAGGCCCCGCAGTTCGGACCTGCCAGTCAGGACCAGGACCGTCAGCACGCCCAGCATCATGAACGGCGTCAACTGGTGGGCCGGGACCGTCGCCGCGAACAGGACGATCAACACGGCCAGCAGGACCGTCTGTTGACGGCGGTCCGTCGGCTCGACCTCAGCCTCGCCCGGCCGCGTCCTGGCCCACAGCACCCGTGGGGCGCGGAACCACACCAGCAGGATCGCCACGAAGGCCAGGTAGAGGAGGTAGGTGAAACCCTGCGGGGAGAAGTAGTCCTGGCCCACCCAGCCGCCCAGGACGAAGATCCACACGCCGGTCCACCTGGCCCGCCAGCTCGCCCGCAGTGATCGCGTCAGCAGGAACAGCGGTGCCAGGTAGAGGAGTTGCATGGTCAGCGGCCACCAGCGGATCACCTCGGTGAGGTCGCCGACCCCGCAGGCCTTCGCCACGAACGCGGCCCCGGCGAAGAAACCCGGCCAGCTCCAGCGCGCGTCCAGGTCCGGTACGGCGGTCCCGGTCCGGTCGATGTGGTCGATGAACCCGAGATGCTGCCAGGCCGTCGCGAACCGTGGCTCGGCCTCGATCACCGCGGGCAGGGCGTGGAGTGACACGACGGTCGCGAGGAGGGTGAGCGCCAGCAGCGCCCGGTGTTCCCGCTTGCCCCACAGCAGCGACGCGAACACCACGACCAGCAGTCCGGCCCCGATCAGCGTCGGCAGCGGCAGCACGGAGACCAGCCCCAGCCCGCCCATCCGGTCCAGGTCGGCCTCACCGAGGCGGGACGCGGGCACCCAGTAGAGCAGGAGCGCGGCGATCAGCAGCCCGCCGAGGAACACTCCGGTGCGGGTGGGCAGCAGTCGTGCGCGCAAAGGGAGCGGAGGCGGTGGCGGGTGGTGGGGTGCGGTTGGAGCGTGCGGGATTCGTGACTCCCGTACGAGGGCTGCCTCCACGGCGTGTACGAGTTCGGTGTCCACGCCTGGCCGGGCGGAGCCCGCGCGGCCGCCCGCCGGTGCGGAGTTCACGCCCGCCCGGACGGAGCCCGGTTCCGAGGACTCCGGGCCCTCCTCCCGGTTCAGGGCCCAGGTCGGCCGGTGGTACCCACCCGGCGCCGGTGTCCCCGTGGGCGGGGTTCCCGGACCCGGGCGGACGTCCGGGCGGCGTTCCTGGTGGTCGAAGTCGAGGCGGACGCCGAGCGCGAGCGTGTCCGTGTCCAGGGACCGACTCCGGCCGCGCCTGCGGGAGTTGGCCGCCATGACGTCGCGTGTTCCCAGGTCGGCCAGGTCACCGTCGGGTGCCGGGCCCTCGGGGACGGCGTCGGCCGGTGCCGCCCTGACCGTCCGGTACAGCCTGGGCGCGGCCAGCGCCACGATCACCGTGAGGGACGAGATCTCCGCGACGCCCGCGCCGGTCAGCCCCATCCGGGGGAGCAGCAGCAGCGTCAGGCCGAGCACCAGCACGCACAACAGGCCCTGGAGCCAGGCGAGTCCGGCGGTACGGCTCTGGGCGCGCAGCACCGCGAAGTACGTCTCCATGACGACCCGCAGCACCGCGCCGACCGCGAACCAGCGCAGCAGCGGGGTCGCCGCGTCCGCGTAGCCCGACCCGAAGACGCCCAGGATCCGGGGCGCGCCGAGGAACAGCACCCCGGCGACCGGCAGCATGATCCGCGCCATACGCCTGAGCGCGGCCCGGGTGTTGGCGGCCAGCCGGGCCGGATCGTGGGAGCCCTCGACGGTCAGGGAGGCGCCCATGTTGATGGCGAGCAGATTGACCGTGCCGCCGATGGTGGCGGTGATGTAGAAGTACGCGTTGTCGGCGGAACCGACCTGCGAGGCGACGATCACCGGCACCAGGTAGACCACGGCCAACGAGAACAGTGAGCCCGTGTAGTCGCCCGCCAGGAACCGGCCGATCTCCTTCGGCGTCGGCGGCTTCGCCTTGGCGTGCTCCTCGGTCGCCCGCACGTGCCGGGGCACCAGCCGCCGGAACACCAGCCAGCCCAGCGGGAGTACCGACACGGCGATCGCCGCGACCCACGACACGAAGACCCCGCTGGTCGGGATCGCCGCCGCGAAGGCCACCAGCAGCGCCAGTTTGACCGTCGAGAACACCGTGTTGCCGACCGGCACCCATGGCGCGCTGCGCAGCCCGGTCAGCACCCCGTCCTGGAGCGTGAGCAGGTTCCACAGGACGACGGCGCCGACGAACCCGAGCGCGGGCACCGGCCCGTGCAGGAACCGGTACGAGGGCCCCCAACTGTTCAGCGTGAGCAGGAAGACGCCTCCTGCCAGCGCCACGATCACCGAACTGCCCGCGTACGTACGGAAGATGAACCGTCCCGTGGCGCGGCCGGCGACCGGGATGAAGCGGGCAAGGGCGCCCGTGAGCGTCACCGCCGTGAGACCGGCGAGGAGCTTCATCGCGGCGATGGCGGCGGAGCTCTGGCCGACCGCCGACTCGGAGTAGTAACGGGCGGCGGCCAGCCAGAAACCGAGCCCGAGCACGGCGGAGATACCGGTGTTGAGCATCAGCGCGTAGGCGTTGCGCAGCAGCGGGCTGCCGCGGCCCCCTTGGCCCTGGCCCTGGCCCTGGCCCCGGCCCCTGTCCGGGCCGGGCAGCCACAGCCGTCGCCGCCGCCCGGGGCGGTGCTTCGTTGTCGCGGCCCCGGGCTGTCCGGCGGCCTCGGTCGTGGGAGTGGTCGTCGTGTCAGACACGGGAACCGATGGCCTTCCGGCGGACCTGACGTGCCCTGCGGACCATGGCGTACCCCTTGGTGAGGGCACGGTCCCGGGCGAAGTTCCGGACGATCGCGCGGCCCTCGATCAGCCGCTCGAACTCCCGGACGCTCGTGCTGTGGCGCACGGTGACGCGCCGCAGGGCGTACGGACCCTGCGCCCGGCACGCCAGACCGTTGCCGACAGCGAGCGCCTGCGCGAACCCCGCCTCGCGGACGGCGGTGCGCACCCGGCGGCTGGAGTAGCCGTAGGGATAGGCGAACGACATGGGCACGGTGCCCAGTTCGTCCGCGACGATGTCCCGGCAGCGGGTCAGCTCGAAGCGCAGCGCGTCGTCGTCGAGCTGGTCCAGCTCCGGGTGGGTGTGACTGTGACCGCCGATCTCGACGCCGGCGTCCGCGAGTTCGCGCACCTGGTCCCAGTCGAGCATCGTGTCGAGGGCGCCGCCGGAGCGGTGCGCGCCCCGGAGCCAGCCCGTGGAGACGAACAGCGAGGCGGAGAAGCCGAGTTCGGCCAGTACCGGCAGCGCGTGCCGGTGCACCCCCTCGTAGCCGTCGTCGAAAGTGATCAGCACCGGCTGCGGCGGCAGGCCCGCGCCTCCCGCGTACGGGCGCCAGGAGGCGGCCAGTTGGGCCGTGGTGACCGGACGGAAGTCCCGGTCCGCGAGCAGCGTCATCTGCTCGGCGAACGCCTCGGGCGTCACCGAGAGGGCGTGTGTCCGGGGATCGGGCGTCCGGGTGACCGAGTGGTACATCAGGACGGGCACGGCTGCGCTCATCGCCTGCCCCCGTCCCCTTCGGTGTTCCGCTCGATCTCCGCCACCGTGAACGTCGTTCCGCCCCGGCGTGCCCGCAGGCTCCCGAGGACATACCCGGCCGCCGCCGTCAGCACCCCGGCTGCGATCGCGCCCGCCCGGCCCGCGCCGCCCGGCCTGGCCAGCAGGGCGTCGCGCACACCGCGCGCGACCCCGGCGGGCAGCACCCGGGTGGCGTACCGGCGTTCGGACTCAAGTCCCTTGCCCGCGCCGACACTTCGGGCGACCAGTGCCTTCGACAGGCCCTCGGCGTAGGTGCGGGAGCGGAAGTACCCGAAGTGTTCGCGGGCCTCGGGCACCCGGTGGTGGATCACCGCGCGGTCGTCGATCAGGAGCACCGCGTCGGGCCTGGCCCGGGTGAGCCGGATGCACAGTTCCGTCTCCTCGCAGCCCAGCGGACGCCTGTCGCCGTCCCGTCCGATGCCGGTGGCGAAACCGCCGGCCGCGTCGAAGGCCGTACGCCGGAAGGAGGCGTTCCCGCCGAGCACGTTGCGGACCCTGACCCGCCCCCGGGGCAGCCCCCGATACGTGCAGCCCACCACCCAGTCGAACTCCTCGGGGAACCAGACAGGTCGGCGGCCCGACGCCCAGACCGGCATCGTACGGCCGCCGACGGCCATCACCCGGGGGTCCGTGTACCCCTCGGCGAAGTGGCGCAGCCAGTCGCGTTCGGCCACGGCGTCGTCGTCGAGGAAGGCGATGATCCCGCCGTGCGAGGCGGCGATCCCGGTGTTGCGGCCGGCCGACAGGCCGCGCGGGCCCGCGTTGGCGAGCACCCGTACCCCGTCGGTCTCCTTGTACTCCTTCGCCAGCCGTTCCAGGAGTGCCTGGTTGTGGTCGACGACGAGAAGTGTCTCCAGGGCCGGCCGTGACTGGGCCCGCACCGAGGCTACCGCCGCGAGGATGTCCTCCCAGCGGTCCTCGGTGTAGACGCAGACGACCACCGAGACGGCCGGCTCGTGCTCGTTCACGACGTCTCCTCCTGGCTCGTGCCGAGAACACGGGAGTGCGAACGGCCGTGCAGGGCGCGCCGGTTGGAGCGCTCCCGCAGAATCACCCGAAGTACCCGCAGCCCGTCGCGCACGGCCCGCAGATTGCTCGTGCCGTGGATACGGAGGTACTCGTGGCTCGGGATCTCCTGCACTCTGAGCCCCGCCTTCACCACCCTGATGTTGATCAGGGTCTCGATCTCGAAGCCCGTGCAGTCGAGGTCGATCTTGTCGAGGCAGTGCTTCCAGAAGGCGTTGTAGCCGTAGCAGAGGTCGGTGTAGCGGGCGCCGAACTTCCGGTTGACGACTGTGCACAGCGCCCAGTTGCCGAACTTGCGGACCGGCGTCATGTCGTCGGTGCCGCCGCCGTTGGCGAAGCGCGAGCCCTTGGCGAAGTCGGCGCCCGAGACGAGCGCGGAGACGTACGACACGATCTCGTGGCCGTCCGCCGACCCGTCCGCGTCGACCATCACGATGATGTCTCCGGTGCACGCACCGAACCCGGTGATCAGGGCATCCCCCTTGCCCTTGCCCCGCTGTCCGACGACCTTCACGCCGGGCCACAGGCCCCGGGCGACCTCGACGGTGTCGTCGGTGGAGTTGCCGTCGACCAGGACCACTTCGTGGATCCAGTCGGGCAGCGTCTTGAAGACGTACGGCAGGTTCTCCGCCTCGTTCATCGCGGGGATCACGACACTCACCGGTGGCGTGATCGCCAGGTGGGAGGAGATCGGCCGGTAGGTGTCGGCCGTGACCGGTTGCCGGTCGGCGGTCGCGGGTTCCTGGCCCGGTGTCGCCGGTCGCAGAACGGAACTCATGAGTCTGGTCCCTCTCGTCCGGTGGACCGCCCGCCCCTGGGCGGCCCGGTGTGTTGTCCGGTTCGAAAGGGGGGTTCTCACTTACGGCACGTCGAATGGACTCTCCGAATCTGTCTCTGGCCGTCTTCGTACCTGCCGGGTGAGCTGGCAAAGCTGGCCGAACACCAGGACCGGTGGCCAGGATCGGTGGCCAGGACCGGTGGCCGGTTTCGCGGCACGGCCCGGCCGGACATACGTCCACCGGGCACGGCACCCCCCTACCGCGCCCCGCTCCGACGGTCGTCGTGGACCCTGAGCCCTCCCCTGAGTCACAGGACGACGTACCGATGCGGGTGAGATGTACGACGGTATTGACGATTGCGACCTTATGGCAAGACCTGAAACAGGTCTCACGTTTTTGTTTGGTTTGACCGTTACGCAGCTACTTTGATCGATTTCTGGAGCGGAGCCTGCCCATCCGTTTCAGCGCCCGGTCCGCCGGCTCGAAGAACTCGGGCCTCGACAGCACCACATTGCGCAGCGCCCGGACCGGAGCGCGCCGCGCGCGATGCCCGGCCGCCACCGGGTGACGACGTGTCACCCACCCCTCGGACACGGTGAGTTCGCGTGTCTTCAGGGAGTCCTTGTACTCCTTCTGTCCCCGGCCGAGGTCCAGGTACGCGATACCGTCGGCGGCCGCCGCCTCCGCCATCCGCAGATGCAGGATCAGCCCGGGCGAGTACTTCGCGTACGCCGGGTCGTACGCCGGGAACCAGCAGGCCAGTACGCGTTCCGTGCGCAGCCCGAAGTGGGCGGCGACCGGCTTCCCGCCGGCGTAGAGCACCGAGAGGATGCCCGCGAACGGGTCGGAGCGGGTGTGGAAGAGCTGCTGGGCGAGCCCGGTGATCCAGGGATGCGCGAACCGGTCGCTGCGGCCGGTCCTGCGGTACTGGGCGGACTTCCAGGCCATCAGCCCGGCCAGCGCCTCGGGATCGCGCTCGTCGTGCACATAGCGGACCTCGCCGGCGTCCCGGCCGAGTCTGCGCTCCTTGGCGAGCGTGGTGCGGGTGAACTTCGGGGAGCGCTCCCGGAGTCCGGCCAGATAGGCCTCGTACCCCTGCTCGACGTCCATCACCGGGGACGGGAAGGTGCCGGAGGCCCCGGCCTCGAACGGCGTCTGGCCTCCCACCAGGTGGTCGAACTCCCACACGGAGAGGCGGCAGGCCCGCAGCAGGTCCCGGGCGTCCCAGTCGAATCCGGGGCGGTGCACCAGCCCCTGGCAGTCGGACACACCGAGCCCGACCGCCCGGCCGACGCCGGCGGCGGATCTCTGGAAGGGGAAGAACGCGGCCGGTTCCCCGCCCTCGTGGAACACCGCGATGCGTACGCCGCGTCTGCAACGGCCGACCGCGAGCGTGAACTCCGGGGACAGGAAGGGGTTCGCCAGTTCGGGCGCGCCATGCAGATGGGCCTTGGCCTGCAACGCCGTCCAGGCGGCCCGGTCCGCCGCGGTCAGTTCGCCGGGGCGGTGCACGGTGAGGGTCACCTCCGGTGTCGGATCACGGGCCACGTCGGCTGCCCCATTACCTGCCCCGGCACCTGTCCCATCACCAGCAACGTCACCTGCAACGTCACCTGCCACCTCAGGAGGTCCGTCTTCTCGCTGTGCGGGCGCCCCGTCGCCGTGCCGGAGCCTGCGCCCGGACCAGGGACCCGACCAGAACCAGCAGCAGGATCAGCGAGCTGATCGCGGTCACGGCCATGACTCCACCGCGGACCGACCACCGGTGCGTCGCCAGCATGCCCTGGGCGACCAGGAGATCGAGGGCCACGGCCGCCGCCACGGACGTCACGGTCCGGCCGAACGGCTCCAGTCCGCGCAGCGCGGCTCCCACGGCGAGCGAGGGCGCGGCGAGGAGGAAGAACAGGGTCAGGGGTCCGCGCAGCGGCGAGGCGGTGTCGGTGAGCGCGAGGGCCGCGCCGATGGCCGCGACGGCCACGGTCGCGCCGGTGAGCAGGGGGAACAGATCCCTTCCCGGTCCCTGTCCGGGCGGCTCACCGTCCCCGCGTCCGCTGCCGGACGGAGGTGGCTCGATACGTATGGTCTGCATGGGCGACGATGCCCCCCGACGCGCCGGATGCCGGGCTTCAATGTCGCGCAGCGGGACAACACAGTCAAGACGCGCACCCCCCTCGCGTACATAGCCCGCATGCGTACACGACGTTCCCCGGAGGGGAACGAAGGGGTGAACGGACGGGTTCCCCGGAGGCGCCGGCTGCCTCCGGGGAACCGTCGTTCAGGCCGGGCGGGTTGTCCGCCGGCCGAGGGCGGGTGTTACGGGACGAGCCTCAGCAGGCGGTTCGGTGAGCCGCTGCCCGGTCCGCCGACCACACCGGGTGTGGCGCCCGCCGTGAGCGCGGCGGCGACCTGGGCCGGGGTGGCCGAGGTGTGGCCCGCGAGGTAGACGGCGGCGGCGCCCGCGACATGCGGGGTGGCCATCGACGTACCCGAGATCGTGTTCGTCGCGGTGTCGCTGGTGTTCCAGCCCGCCGTGATCGAGGAGCCCGGGGCGAAGATGTCCAGGACCGAACCGTAGTTGGAGTAGCTGGCACGGGCGTCCGTGCTGGTGGTGGCGCCGACCGTGATGGCCGACGCGACCCGTGCGGGGGAGTAGGACGAGGCGTTGGCGTTGTTGTTGCCGGCCGCGACCGCGTAGGTCACGCCGCTGGCTATGGAGTTGGCCACGGCCGTGTCGATCGCGTTGGAGGCGCCGCCGCCGAGCGACATGTTGGCGACGGAGGGCCCGCGGTGGTTCCTGGTCACCCAGTCGATGCCCGCGACGACGCCGGCCGTGGAGCCGGAACCGGAGTTGTTGAGCACGCGGACCGCCACGATCTTCGCGGCCTTGGCGACCCCGTAGGTGGAGCCCGCGATGGTGGTGGCCACATGCGTGCCGTGGCCGTGGCCGTCCTGCGCGACGTTGTCGTTGTCGACCGCGTCGTAGCCGTTGGTGGCCCGGCCGCTGATCTGGGTGTGCGTGATGCGTACGCCGGTGTCGATGACGTACGCCGTCACGCCCGCCCCGGCCGTGTCCGGGTAGGTGTAGGTGCCGGACAGCGGCAGGGCTGCCTGGTCGATGCGGTCCAGGCCCCAGGGGGCGCCGGTCTGCGTGGCGTCGACGTGCACGGTCTGGTTCTGCTCGACCGAGGCCACTGACGGATCGGCCGCGAGTCTGCGGGCCCCGGTCGCGGAGAGGGTCGCCGCGTAGCCGTTCAGCGCGGTGCTGAACGTCCTGTTCACCGTGCCGCCGTACTCGGCGATCAGGCTTCTGCCCGCGCCCGACGCGGACTTGAGGCCGGAGGCCGCCTTGAGCGTGACGATGTAGCTGTCCTTGACGGCTGTGGGGGAGCCGGCGGCCAGCACCCTGCCCTCGGCGGGTGCCGGGGCCGCCTGGGCGGGGAGCGCGGTGAATCCGCCGACGAGAGCGGCGGCGGCCACGACGGTGGTCGCGGCGGTCCTGATCCTCTTGCTGCGCAGTTGTGCCATGACGAGGGAGTCCTCCTCTTAGGCAGCACGCGCCTGCGTGCGGGCGCGTGTGTGGGGGGTGCCCGCTGGCGCGGACACGGCCGGGAGCGTCGCGTTCCGCCCGGGCTGAGGTAAAGGCTCGGTCATGAACGGGAGTTGCTCAAGAGGGCGGACGGCATGTCACATGCATGTCATGTGCACGCAATCGAACGAACGGGATGCGGGTGCGGGTGTCGGGTGATCCGGACCTTCGTGGGCTTCAGGGGCCTTCGGGAGCCTTTAGGGGCGTAAAAGCCTTGGCATGGACACTTCCGCCCAACACCCGGCGTTGATACGAACGTTGTGGCAGAGATCCTGCTAATGGAGGTTTCATGAGACATTCCCGAATCACGGCATACATGATCTCGCTCCTCCTCGCCTCCGGCCTCGCCCTCACCGGGGCCGCGTCGGCGCAGGCGTCCCAACTCGCCGCCCCCACCGGCTATGTGGCCCTCGGCGACTCCTACTCCTCGGGAGTCGGCGCCGGCGGCTACATCGGCTCCAGCGGCGACTGCAAGCGCAGCACGAAGGCGTACCCGTACCTCTGGGCCGCCGCCCATTCACCCTCAAGCTTTAGTTTCACGGCTTGCTCGGGCGCTCTTACGGGTGATGTTCTGGCGAACCAGCTGACCCCGCTCGGCTCCTCCACGGGCCTCGTCTCGATCAGCGTCGGCGGCAACGACGCGGGCTTCGCCGACGTCATGGAGACCTGTGTGCTCGAGCCCGAGAGCTCCTGCCTCGCCCGCATCAACACCGCGAAGGCGTACGTCGACTCGACCCTCCCCGGCCGGCTCGACACCGTGTACAACGCCATCAGCTCCCGGGCGCCCGCCGCCCATGTGGTCGTCCTCGGCTACCCGCGCTTCTACCAGCTCGGCCAGAACTGCATCGGGCTCTCCGAGACCGAGCGGTCCGCGATCAACACCGCGTCCGACTACCTGAACGGCGCGATCGCGAAGCGGGCCGCCGACCACGGCTTCACCTTCGGTGACGTCAGGCCGGCCTTCACCGGTCACGAGATCTGCTCCAGCAGCTCGTGGCTGCACAGCCTCAGCCTGCTCAACATCGGCGAGTCGTACCACCCCACGGCCGCCGGCCAGTCGGGCGGCTATCTGCCGACGTTCACCGGCGCCGCCTGACCGGCCGGACGGCGCCCCGTCAGGGCGAAGCGGTGGGAGAGGAGGCCCCGTCCGTCGGGGTCTCCGTCTCGCAGGTCACCGTGAACGGCACGGTGTTGGACTTCACGCTCACCGGGTCGCGGACCTCCACCCCGATCGCGTTCTCGATCGTCCCGCTCTCGTCGTACGTCGTCACGAAGACCTTGTTCTCCTGGGTCTTCCCGCCGCCCGCCGGGAACGACAGCGTCCGCCAGCCCTGCTCCGGTGCCTTGCCCGTCTGTGTCACCCAGCGGTAGGAGACCTTCGCGGGCACGCTGCCCACGGTGAACGTCGCCGTGAAGCCGGGCGCCTCGTCGTCGGGCGGCGGACAGGGCCCCGAGTAGTCGGTGCCCGAACCGACTACATGGACCTCGACCGTCTGCGCCGGCTGCGTGGTCTTTCCGCCGCCCCCGCCGCCCGGCGTGGAGGTCGTCTTCTCGCCGCCCGGGGTGCTGGGGCTCTTCTTCGGCGAACCGGCCCCACCCGTGGCCCCCTTGGTCTGCTGCGTACCGCTGCTCGCGCTGGGACCCGCATGGGTGTCGTCACCGCCGTTGTCGCGGTTCAGCAGCGCGTACGTCAGTCCGGCCACCGCCAGCGCGACGGCGGCGAGGCCCGCGACCAGCACGACGGCCGCGGGGCGACTGCGCCGGGGCTCGGCCGGGCGAGGGACCGGGCGGGTGCGGTCCCCTATACACATCT
>NZ_LIQQ01000609.1 GCF_001418565.1 Streptomyces graminilatus
GGTGAGGGGCGAGGTGAGGGGCGGGTCGATGTCTGATCGGTCGCCTGATCAGTCGTCTGACCTGTCGCTAAACGCGGCGGCGGGTGTTGTTCGTTTGAAAAATCCGCCGGTCGACTGCTGACGCGGCCGCACTTTGCCAAATCTTGGTAAAAGCGGCCGCTGTTACTTGGAGTAAGTCGAGGGCGTCGCCCTGTCGGGTTTGGGGCATGAAGCCCCCGGTTTGTCACCCCCCTGAGATCCACCCAGCGTTGCCGGGTGGCACCCACGGGTCGCCACTCGGTTATCTGCCCGTTACTAGCCAGTAACGAGCCCCCTTGTGCGGGCGGCGAGAATGCACCACGATCGGCGTCGCTCGGTCCTATCCCGTACCGCGACAGCCAGTCGGCCGGACGGGAGTTGTGGATCCCCACCGGGCGAGTCGGCGGCATTGGTGCCGGCTCTCGGACAGGGGGGTCTTCGCCTTCCGGTGGAGCCTGTCCGGCAAGGTTGCGTCTGATGTGCGTCAGGCGTGGCCAGTGGTTGTCGCTCGGGGGTGATCGCCGGTGATTCGGGCGCTGTTCGCGCCGTCGAGCGCGGGCGCTCTCCTTGCCGAGGACGTAGCACTTCTCCCATCCCTGCCCGGCTGAGCCGCCGTTCTGGGGCAGTCAGGGTCAGGAGATGTACGTCCGAGAAGGAGGAAATATGGAGTCCCAGGTGCGTGGCGGGACCAGATGGAAGCGTTTCGCTGTGGTCATGGTGCCCAGCGTTGCCGCTACGGCATGTATAGGTGTCGCCCTCGCGCAGGGTGCCCTTGCCGCTTCGTTCAGCGTGTCGGGCCAGTCGTTCAAGGTCAGGGCTGACGAAATCCACGGCACGGGCTTCTCGCAGTACGGCGCCGTCGACATGGACGACACCAAGAGCGAGAAGGGCACTCACCCGGTTGCGGTGTCGGCGTTCGCCGATGCGCGTATCCAGAACATGTGCCAGTCGGTCGTCACGCCGAGGATCCCGTTCTTCGGCACTGCCACGCTGGTGCTGACCGCGGGCGACAGTGACGACAAGGACAAGCAGGTCACTGCCAAGAACCTGTACATCGACGTCGAGGACCTCGGCGCCGAAAAGGCTGAGTTCGGTGACATGAACATCGGCGTGGCCGCCAAGTCTCTGAAGAACCCGCCAATGAAGGGCGGCGCGGAGCTCTCGGACGGCAACGGCTTCGGCCAGCAGGCGGCCACGGCCGACCTGTACGGCGTGAAGCAGAAGGCGTGGGCCACCACCGCCGGAACCTTCACGCTGCCCGGCCTGAGCATGAAGGTCGTCACGGGTACCCACGAGTGCTACTAAGCACTCGGTGACGGGTGGGGGGAGGCCGTGAGGCGCCCCCCGCCCGCTCCACTCCGACCAGGTCTTCGCGGATCGCCCTCGTACGACCGGCGAAAGACCCTCTCACTACGGCAATACCGCACCAGGGAGCTGTTTCCATGAGCGCCGAGACTCCTGCCGACCCCAGTCCGTTCGACCGGTTGGTGCTGCAGTTCAGCGCCTGGCGGGGTACGAGGCCGTTCTGGGCCGGTCTGTTTGTCGCGATCAGCGGTGTCCCGATCATGTACTTCCCGTACGCGAACCTCACGATCGGCCAGCTCACGATCCGTATGTCCACGACGGCCGGCGCCGGATCACTGATCATCGGGATCCTGCTCGTCGTCCTGGGCATCAGCCTCTGGTTCCAGAAGCACGTACGGACCTTCGCCGGAACCGCCGCGATTCTGCTGGGACTGGTGTCCCTCCCGGTCTCCAACTTCGGCGGGTTCTTCTTCGGCTTTGGGCCTGCTCTGGTCGGCGGCGCGTTGGCGATCGCCTGGGCGCCCGGCGTGCCGGAGCCGGATTCGAGGTACGGGAACCCGGCGGGCAGGGGCACGGATGCTGCGCCCGCCGCTGTGGTCCCTCCGGCCCCTGTGCCTGCCGAGGCCGTCGACGGAGCGCCCACGGCGGCGGAGCCGAGCGGACTGGACATGAGCAAGTCGAACGAACCGCACGAGCCGAACGATCTGTCAGGAACGAGCCCGGTGAACGGGGCGAACGGGAGGCAAAGTGCCGGCTGACGAGGTGAACCACGGGCTTGAGGTGGACGAGGCCCGTGAGCGAACCGGGCCGCGCCACGCGGCCCCGAAAAAGCCGCTGTTCACCAGATTCCATGTACCGGCCGGAAAGGCGATAGCCCTGGCGGCGATGCCCACCGCGGTTCTCATGGGCATGGGTTTCACACCGACGCTTGCACGTGCCGACGCCCAGGCGAAGACGAACAGTCTGACGGCCGAGGAGTACAAGGCCTGCGTCGCGGCGATGGAGGACGGCACCTCGCCGTCGGCCGCCTCGGCGCCGAAATCGCCTCACGGGGACTCGGGCAAGGCGACGGCGACTCCGTCGGCTCCCGCCGCCCCCCACTCAGGCGGAGACGCGGCCACGGACGAACCCACGTCGCCGGATCCAGGTTCCGACGACCCGGCCAAGCCCGCCCCCGCGCCGACTTCGACGCCGTCCGCGGGCAAGCCGGCGCCGGCCGGTGGCGGCGACACCGGCGGCGAGAGCGGCAAGGGCACACCCGCCCCCACCCCCTCGGCGGACAAGGGCGCCCCCGAGGAAGCGGGCGGCGGTCTGCTGGACACCATCGGCGACGCGATCACCGGGATCCTCAAGGGCGGCGGCGACTCGTCGGCGGACACGAAGACCACGGCCCCGGAGCCCACGAAGACCACCGACCCCGCCGAAACTGCGGCTCCGACGCCGGTCGCGTCACCCACGCCGCGCGCGGAGGTGCCGGACAAGGGCAAGCCCGACTCCACCACGGTCAAGAAGTCGCCTGTGAAGGTCACCAAGGTCGTCAAGGACACCGCAGGGGACGCGGCCAAGGGCACGACGGAGACAGCCGGGAAGGTGGCCGCCACCCCGTCCCCGAGCCCCTCGGCGAGCGAGACGACCGACGCGGACACGGACAACTGCCCGGCAGCCGCCACCAAGGACCGGGGCGGCGTCGACAACACCATCCCGCTGCCCGTCGATCCGTGGATCCTGGAAGCCAGCACGCTGACGCTCAAGGGCGCTGACTACCAGGGCATCGTCAAGGTGCGCACCGCCGACGGCACGGTCAAGGACGTCCTGAAGTTCGTGGTCTCCGGCGGTACGGACATCGGCAACCTGCACCAGATCGTCAAGGACCGGACTTCCGGCAAGACGTACCACGTCGAGGCGATGAAGAGCGTGGACCCGCAGAAGGCGTCCAAGATCACCGGCGGCAAGACGATCATGTACACGGAGAGCATCTCCGGCAACCTGCTGGGCCTGTTCCCGGTGACGTTCAGTCCTAAGAACCCGCCTCCGCTGAACATCCCCCTGATCTTCTTCACGAACGTGAAGGTCGTTCAGGCGGGCCAGTTCGGCGGCACGCTGACGATCCCGGGCATGCACCAGTACATAACCTGAGCGCTCACGTCCCCCGTTCGGGAGTCGCACCGAGAACTGTGGCCCGGCCTACCGCTGTTGGCGGAGGGTTGGGCCACAGGTCTTTGCGGGGGAGGTGAGAGCAGCGTTCGAACGGAATGGCGAATTATCGGTTTCGTATGCGCTGTTTCGCTGCCATGATGGTGTGGTCCCCGGGGGAAGGGGGGCACGGGGGGCGCGTGTTGAC
>NZ_LIQQ01000061.1 GCF_001418565.1 Streptomyces graminilatus
TCACCACGGTCGGGGTGCCGTCCATCGACACCAGCCAGCGATGCCGGTCCGGGGACCAGGTGAACGTGAAGCGCGCCGACGGGAAGCGGACGGTACGCGACGCGACCGGGGTCCCGCCCTCGGGCGCGGCGCCGTAGCGGTAGCCGGTCGTCAGCGCCGCCGCACCCGGCGCGGCGCCGATCAGCCGCCCCGGTCGCAGATAGAGGTTGTGCGGCGCGGCCCGGTCGGCACCCCGGTAGTAGGCGCCGGAAGGCGCCGCCCCCGGGGGTTCGGCGTGCAGCGGTGCCCGGTCGATCAGCGGCAGCAGCTTGTTCTGGGCCCCGGAGAAGGCGAGCGTCGGCTCGTGGAACTGGCGCAGCAGCTCCAGATCGGACTCGCGTGCGCTGCGCACCGGCCCGACGGCCTCCGGCAGCCGGGTCGCGTAGACCGCCATCAGCCGGCTCAGCCCGCCCTCGACCTGCTCGGCGTACACGACGTCCGCCGCGTCCAGACCCGTCTGGGGGCGCGCGGCGCCGACGTTGTCGATCTTCACGGCGAGGACGGATCCGGCGCCCGTCGTACCGGGTGACTCGGGATGCCCGGGGTTCTGGCTCGGGCTGTGGCTCTGCCCGCGCCCGTCGTCGGACGAGCGGTGCCCCGACGTGCAGCCGGCCATCAGCGAGGCCGTCACGGCACCGGCGACAAGCGCCGCCGTGACCGTCCCACGCCGCCGTGCCCGTATCGTCCGCGCCATCTGTCGCATGCCCACCGCATCCACCGAGTCCGTGTCTACGATTGTGCGCTTATCGGGGCATTGGTGGCCATACTTGACCGGTTTCGGGCAGGTGTGACCTCAGCTGTGACCTCAGCCCTGAGTGCCCAGGATCTCGGCGAGGTCGTACCTCACCGGCTCGTCCAGTTGGTCGTACGTGCAACTGTCGGCCGTACGATCCGGGCGCCAGCGGCGGAAACGGGCCGTGTGGCGGAAGCGCACCCCGTTCTCCATGTGGTCGTACGCCACCTCGGCCACCAGTTCGGGCCGCAGCGGAATCCACGAGAAGTCCTTCTTCGCCGACCAGCGGCTCGGCGCCCCCGGCAGCCGCGCCGCCTCGTGCGCCTCCTCCTCCGCCCAGGCGGCCCACGGATGCTCCCGCACGTCCGAGAGCCGCAGCGGCTCCAACTCCTCGACGAGTTCGGCGCGCCGCTTCATCGGGAACGCGGCACTCACCCCGACATGCTGGAGGGTCCCCCGGGCGTCGTACAGCCCCAGCAGCAGTGAACCCACGATCGGCCCGCTCTTGTGCAGCCGGTACCCGGCGACCACCACGTCCGCGGTCCGCTCATGCTTGACCTTGAACATCAACCGTTCGTCCGGCCGGTAACGCAGGGTGAGCGGCTTGGCGATGACACCGTCGAGGCCGGCCCCCTCGTACTGCTCGAACCACCGCTCCGCCACCTCGACGTCCGTGGTCGCCGGCGCCAGATGCACCGGCGGGGTCACATCGGACAGCGCCATGGCGAGCAGCGCGCGCCGGTCGGCCATCGGCACATCGAGGAGCGACTCGTCGCCCAGCGCCAGCAGGTCGAACGCGACGAACGAGGCCGGGTTCCGCTCCGCCAGCGTCCGCACCCGGGACTCGGCCGGATGGATACGCTCGGTCAGCGCGTCGAAGTCGAGCCGCCCGCCGAGCGCGATCACGATCTCCCCGTCCACCACACAACGCTCGGGCAACCGCTCCCGCAGGGCCGCCACCAGCTCGGGGAAATACCTGGTCAGCGACTTGGTGTTACGACTGGTGACCTCGACCTCGGCCCCGTCCCGGAACGCGATCGCCCGGAAACCGTCCCACTTGGCCTCGTACTGCATGCCCGGGGGGATCTTGGCCACGGACTTGGCGAGCATGGGTTTCACGGGGGGCATGACGGGGAGATCCATGCTCCGATTCTGCGCGCCCACGCCCGCGATCGCCCGGTATGCGAGCTTTGTGCGCTGCGCCTACCGTGGCTGGCATGGGCGAAGCGGTGGAGCTCGAAGCGTTCGGCCGGACGGTGCGGCTGTCCAGCCCGGACAAGGTGTTCTTTCCGGAGCGCGGCTTCACCAAGCTCGACCTCGCCCAGTACTACCTCGCCGTCGGGCCCGGCATCCTGCGTGCGCTGCGTGACCGGCCCACCACCCTGGAGCGCTATCCGGAGGGGGTGGGCGGCGAGAACTTCTTCCAGAAACGGGCGCCCAAGAACATGCCCGACTGGATCCCGACCGCCCACATCACCTTCCCCAGCGGTCGCAGCGCCGACGAGATGTGCCCGACCGAGGTCGCCGCCGTGCTGTGGGCCGCCCAGTTCGGCACCCTCACCTTCCACCCCTGGCCGGTGCGCCGCGCCGATGTCGACCACCCCGACGAACTGCGCATCGACCTCGACCCGCAGCCCGGTACGGACTACGAGGACGCGGTGCGCGCCGCGCACGAACTGCGCGCGGTGCTCGACGAGTTCGGCGGGCTGCGCGGCTGGCCCAAGACCTCCGGCGGGCGAGGACTGCACGTCTTCGTGCCCATCGAACCTCGGTGGACGTTCACCCAGGTGCGGCGGGCGGCGATCGCCGTCGGGCGGGAGCTGGAACGGCGGATGCCGGAGCAGGTGACCACCAAGTGGTGGAAGGAGGAACGCGGGGAGCGGATCTTCGTCGACTACAACCAGACCGCACGCGACCGCACCATCGCCTCCGCCTACTCCGTACGGCCCCACGCGCACGCCCCGGTCTCGGCGCCGCTGAAGTGGGACGAGGTCGGCGACGCGCGGCCCCGGGACTTCGACCTCGCGACCATGCCCGGCCGCTTCGCTCAACTCGGGGACGTCCACGAGGACATGGACGACCACTCCTTCTCCCTCGACGCCCTGCTCGAACTCGCCCGCCGCGACGAACACGAGCACGGACTCGGTGACCTGCCGTATCCCCCGGAGTACCCGAAGATGCCGGGCGAGCCCAAGCGCGTACAGCCGAGCCGGGCCCGCAAGGAGTGACCTCGCCAACTGGCTTCGCCTCACAGTTCCTTGTGCCTAAAGTTCCTTGATCCGGACATCCCGGTACGAGACCACGTCCGTCGTGCCGTGTACCTGGAGGCCGATGTACCCCGACGCGAACCGGCGCCCGTCCGTGCCCGGGTCGTCCGCGCGCGGCGGGGTGAAGTCCTGGCCGCCGGTGTTGTCGAACTCGTTGATCAGCACGCCGTTGCGGTACACCGAGTAGTGCTGGTCGACGACCCTGATCTCGTAGTCGTTCCAGGTGCCCTTCTGGGCGACACCGGCCCCGGCGAGCCCCACCCGGTCGAAGCCGTAGACCGACCCCGTCTTGTACATGTCGCCGTCAGGCCGGTCGAACACCTGCACCTCGTGCCCGTACTTGATGGCGGCCCACTCCGGCCGGGGCTCCTCCGGGTTCCCGTGGACCCACGGGAACCGTACGAACACACCGGAGTTGGCGTTGCCCGTGCCGGGCGCGTCGTCCCGCCACTGGAGCTTCAGCGAGAAGTCGCCGTACTTCCGCTCCGGGAACCACAGCATGCCCAGACCGTCGACCGTGGTGCCGCTGGTGATCGACCCGTCGCCGTTCGGCGCGAACGAACCGCCGCCCACCTGCTGCCACTTGGCGAAGGACGCGGGTGTGCCGTCGAGGATCGTGCGGTAGCCCCCGGTCTGGCCGGGCCTGCCGATACCGGAGGCACGGCCCGCCGCCTCGATCGCCGCGTCCTCGCGTTCGTCGACCGCCCCGGCCTTGAGGAGCCGGTCGAGGACGGTCCGGACGTGCTTGAGGAACAGGGCGTGGGACGTCCACTCCCGCTCGTCCTCGATCAACTCACCTATCCGGCAACGATTGTTGGTGACCCGGTTGGGCACCCCCGAGTCGACCGCGCCGACGATCACCGTCAACCGCTCGTCGTACTCAGGGCAGTCGGGCGCCGGAACTCCGCCGCCCGCCACGACCGTGAGGCTCACCGCGCGGGCCTCGCTCGTGTTGCCCGCCCTGTCGCTCGCCCGGTACGTCACGGTGTGCGCGCCTACCCGGTCGACCGACACCGGTGCGGTGTACGCCAGATAGGGGCCACCGTCGAGCGAGTACTCGACCTTGGCGACCCCCGATCCGCCGTGGTTGTCCGTCGCGCTGACGGTCACCTTCGCGCTGTTCACGTAGGCGCCGTTGGCGTTCCGGGTGCCTTCAACGGTCGCTCCGGTCACGGGCGGTGTGGTGTCCTCGGCCGGCTGTGCCACGACGGTGAAGGTGACGCTCCTCTCGGCGGAGATGTTCCCCGCCTTGTCGGTGGCCCGGTAGCGGACACTGTGGGCGCCGATCTGATGCACCATCACCGGCCCGGTGTACGGCTGCCAACTCCCGCTGTTCACCGCGTACTCGACGGTGTTGACCCCGGACCCGGTGTCCGAGGCGGAGACGGTGACCGTCGCCATGCCGAGATAGGCACCGTCCGCGTTCCGCGCGCCGCTCACCGTCGCCGACGTCTCCGGCGGTGACGTGTCGTCGGTCGGCGGCGCGACCACCGTGAACGCGACGCTCTTCTCGGCGGCGGCGTTCCCCGCCCTGTCGAAGGCCCGGTAGCGCACCGAGTGATCGCCGACCCGGTCGAGCACGACCGGTGTGGTGTACGGCTGCCAGGCGCCGTCGGCGCCGATCGCGTACTCGACCCGGTCCACGCCTGACCCTTCGTCGGTGGCGCCGATCGCCACGCTCGCCGAACCGACGTATTGGCCCTGCGAGTTGCGCACACCAGTTACGGTCGCCGAGGTCTGCGGGGGAGTCGTGTCGGAGCCGCCCCCTGCCGACACCACGAGGATGCCCTGCATCCGGACGTGGCCGGGGATCGTGCAGAAGTAGCGGTAGCGGCCGGGGGCGAGCGTGACGTCGGCCGTGTGCCGGCCGCCCTGGCTGTCGTTCGGGTTGGCGAGGATGTTCAGCGGGACGTCGTTGTTGTACTCCGGGTCGGAGACGTCGAACGTCAACGTGTGCGGCATTCCTAAGGTGTTGCCAGTCGCCGTGCTGTTCTCGAAGACGATCGTCGTCGCGCCCGCCACCGCCGTGGCCGGCACGGACGCGTACCTGGTGATGTCGTCGCCCGCCGTCCAGGTGAGGACCTGAGCGGCTGCGGCCGGCTGGGTTGTGGGTTGGGCGGCGGACCCGGCGGCCGTGCGCGCTCCTGCCGTCGACGTCAGCCCGAGGACCATGAACAGGGACGCCAACAGGGCCGTCCAGACCTGCCTGCGTGTGCGCACTGTTCGCACTACTTCGCTCCCCTCGCGAGGTCGCCGATCGTGGGTGTCGGGCCGCCGCCGGTATAAGTGATCCGCCACAGCGCCGACTTGGCGTCCGAGGTGAAGAAACCCCGGCCGTAGTCGAGGACATAGAGCGAGCCGTCGGGGCCGAACTTCCAGTCCATGAGGTTCTTGATGCCGTCGTTCCCGATCGGCACGATCTTCTTCAACGACTCGGCGTGGACGGGCAGTCCGCCGTCGCCCTGCGTCCTCGGGTCGGTGAGCACCGCGTTGCGCGGCTGGTCGGCGTCGTAGAAGTCACCCACGAACCACTTGCCGTCCCAGTAGGCGGGCCACTTGACCGTGCTCGCGCTCGTCGCGTCGTAGCGGTACACCGGACCGTTCATCGCGGCCTGACTGCCGCCCTTCAGCCACGGCAGCAGATAGGTGCTCTCCGCCTCCTTGTACGACGGGACGCCGTTCGCGTCGCGCGGGAAGTCGGGGGCGCCGCCCTGGGGCGAGTACCAGATGTTGTTGCCGGTGACCGGCGGCAGATTGACCAGGCCGTCGTTGTTCGGCGACTCGTTCTTCGGGTGGTCGCAGTCGTACCAGCCCAGCGGCTTCGACGGATCGGGCAGATTGCGGTCCCGGTAGGGCTGCTTGTTGCCCATGCAGTACGGCCAACCTCGGTTGCCCGCCCGGGTGATGGCGGCGAACGTGTCGTACTTCGCCGGACCCCAGGTCGTCGACGGCTCACTCGCGTCCGGTCCGACCCAGCCCGCGTAGAGGATGTCCGTCGCCTTGTCGACGGAGATGCGGGCCGGGTTCCTGACCCCCATCACATAGATCTCCCCTCGGGTCTTGCCGCCGCCCTCGTCGGTCTCCCGGCCCGTGAACAGGTTGCCCGCGGGGAGCGTGTAGGTGCCGTCGGGCTCCGGATGGATGCGCAGGATCTTGCCGTTGAGGTTGTTGGTGTTCCCGGCGGTGCGCCGGGCGTCGGCGAACGACACGCCCTTGTACGCGGGTTGGGGATTGTTGCCGGAGTAACCCTCGCTGAACTGACTGGAGTTGTTGTCACCGGTGGCGATGTACAGGTTGCCCTTGGAGTCCCAGGCCATCCCGCCGCCCGAGTGACAGCAACTGTGGATCTGCACCGGCCACTTGAGCAGCACCTTCTCGCTGTTCAGGTCGAGCCGGTTGGTGGCCTGGTCGAGCGTGAAACGGGAGACGTACCGCTCGGCCATTCTCGTGTCACGGTTGATGTGCGAGTGGGGCGTGTAGTGCAGATACACCCAGCCGTTGCGCTCGAAGGACGGATCGAGCTCAATGCCGAGCAACCCCTCCTCGACCTTGGTGAGTTCGTCACCGCCGCCCTTGTTGCCGAAGACGGTCAGCTCGCCCGCCAGAGTGACCCTCCCGGTCCTCGGGTCGTAGACGTGGATCTGCCCCTTGCCCTTGCCGATGTCCGGGTCGTTCCAGTCGGTGACCACCGGCTGGGAGGAGTCGGCGCCGCCCCGCCCGATGTAGAACACCCGGCCGTCGGGCGCGGTCACCAGCCCGTGCGGCTCACCGATCTGGTCGCTCTGCCCCGGCTGGTTGGGCCGGGTCAGGCGCTGCGCCCTGTAGTTGGCGTTGATGGTGGCCTTGCAGTCGGCCTGCGCCAGCCGCGTCGTCCACAGCAGCGCCCCGCGCAGATGGCTCCGGAAATCCGTCTCGTCGTACGACGACACCGTGCCGCCCATGCCGGTGTAGAAGGAGCGTCCGCCGTCGTAGTCACGGCACCAACTCACCGGATGGTCCCAGCCGTTGGCGCTGGCACCCGGCTTGAACGTCGACTCGCGCACCCGGGCCACGGTGTGCACGTCACCGGAGGGGTTCTTCACCCAGTTCAGCCACCGGTCGGGCCGCCTCCACTGCGCCGGCAGGTCTCTGGTGGCCGGGTGCCGACGGTCACCGACCTCAACGGTCGCGCGCTGTACGGCTGTCGGGCTGGTGGCCGCCGGCCGGGCGCCCACCAGGCCGGTGAACCAGTCGGAGTACGGCTCCGCCCGCGCCGCGTCGTGGATACCGACGAAACCGCCGCCGGCCTCCATGTACGCCTCAAGCCCGGCCTCCTGGTCCGGGTCGAGGATGTCACCGCCGCCGGTCAGGAAGACGATCGCGTTGAAGGTCCCGAGCCGGGACCCGTCCGTGAACACGGAGGCGTCGGCCGTCGCCTCGACCGTGAAGCGCTGATCCACCGGACCGGACAGCCCGATCCGCTCGATCGCCTCGATCCCGGCGTCGACGACCGGCGACTCGTCCCCGGCCGCCGCCGAACCATGGAAGACCAGGACGCGTACGCCACTGCCGCCCGGCGGCGACTTGACGGACATCGTTGTCACGGATGACGGGTCGGACGGGACGGACAGGTCGCGAGCCGGCCGCGCGCTCGCGGTGGGCCCCGACAGCAGTCCGGCGGCGACGACCGACGCGGCGACGCCGGCCGCCCAGGCCCGTCTCCGCCGTCCGCTCAACCCTCGTAAGGTCATCGGTTTTTGATGCGATGTGAACCGCATGTGGTCACCCACCCCTCTTCGGCCACGGCAAACGCCACGGAAGCTAGACCCCTTTGCGTGATTCGCCAAGAGGTATGACCGCATTGCCCCGAACTTTGTCCTGAGTGTGGATAAACGGGCGCGATGCCGCTACCGTCTCTCCGGTTCCTCTCGGTCCACGACGTAAGTTCCTTACCAGCGTGGGGAGTTCGGCATGGACGGCATGCATGCCAGGCATGGCATGGACGGGCGTGGCATGGACAGGCGTGGCTTCAGTCGGCGAGTGCTGCTGGGCGGCGCGGCTGTCGCGACATCGTTGTCGGTCGCCCCGGAGGCGGGCGGCGCGACGGCCGCGACCGGCGCACTCGCGAAGACCGCTCCGGCCGGTGGTGAGGTACGGCACCTCCATCTGTACGCCGAGCGGCTCGCCGACGGGCGGATGGGCTACGGCTTCGAGCAGGGCGCCGCGTCGGTTCCCGGGCCCCTGATCGAGCTGAACGAGGGCGACACGGCGCACATCACCCTGGAGAACACGACGGACGTCGCCGTGAGTCTGCACGTCCACGGCCTGGACTACGAGATCTCCAGCGACGGAACCAGGCTCAGCCGCAGCGAGGTCGAACCCGGCGGCACCCGCACCCACACCTGGCGCACGCACGTTCCCGGCCGCCGTGCCGACGGCACCTGGCGGGCCGGCAGCGCGGGCTACTGGCACTACCACGACCATGTCGTCGGCACCGAACACGGCACCGGCGGCATCCGCAAGGGCCTCTACGGCCCGGTGATCGTCCGGCGCAAGGGAGACATCCTCCCGGACACCACGCACACGATCGTCTTCAACGACATGACGATCAACAACCGGCCCGGCCATCAGAGCCCCGACTTCGAGGCCACGGTGGGAGACCGCGTCGAGTTCGTGATGATCACTCACGGCGAGTACTACCACACCTTCCATATGCACGGTCACCGCTGGGCGGACAACCGCACCGGCCTGCTGACCGGCCCCGACGACCCGAGCCAGGTCGTCGACAACAAGATCGTGGGCCCGGCGGACTCCTTCGGCTTCCAGGTGATCGCGGGGGAGGGGGTCGGGGCGGGCGCCTGGATGTACCACTGCCACGTGCAGAGCCACTCGGACATGGGGATGGCCGGTCTGTTCCTGGTACGGAAGAAGGACGGGACGATTCCCGGGTACGAGCCGCACGGTGCGAGTGGTGCGAGTGGTACGAGTGGTACGAGTGGCGCGGGGGAGCGGCGGTCGACGCACGGGCACTGACGGGATCCGAGCCGGCACTGACGGGATCCTGCGGGATCCGAGAGCGCTCTTGTCCGGTGCGGGCCGGGACTATCCTCTTCGGCAACCGCCGATGAGGAGTCCGAAGTGACCGAGACCGCGTCGCGTCCCACCCTGGAGGCCGTGGCCGCGCGGGCGGGGGTCTCCCGGGCCACCGCGTCACGCGTCGTGAACGGCGGGGACGGTGTGCGCAAACCCCTCGTGGAACGGGTCAGACAGGCCGTCGAGGAGCTCGGATACGTGCCCAACCAGGCCGCCCGCTCCCTGGTGACCAGACGGCATGACGCCGTCGCCGTCGTCATCGCCGAACCGGAGACCCGGGTCTTCGCCGACCCGTTCTTCGCCCTCCAACTCCGGGGAATCAGCAAGGAGTTGACCGCCCACGACTCCCAGCTCGTACTGCTGCTCACCGAAGGGCGCGACGACCACCCCCGCGTCGGCAGGTATCTCGCCGGCGGGCATGTCGACGGCGCCCTCGTCTTCTCCCTGCACCTCGACGATCCGCTGCCCGGCCTGGTGCAGCGCGCGGGTGTGCCGACCGTGTTCGGCGGCCGGCCCGGGTGGAGCGACGGTACGCGCGACGCCGCGTACGTCGACAGCGACAACCGGGGCGGGGCCCGCGAGGCCGTACGGCATCTCGTGGCCCTCGGGCGGACGCGGATCGCGCACATCACGGGTCCCCTGGACCAGACCTCGGCGGCGGACCGGCTCGACGGGTTCCGGGACGTCCGGCCCGCCGCCGACCCTCGGCTGATCGCCGAGAGCGACTTCACGCCGGCCGGCGGGGAACGTGCGATGCGTGAACTCCTGGACCGGCACCCCGACCTGGACGCCGTGTTCGCCGCCAACGACCTCACCGCCTCGGGCGCTCTCCGCGTCCTGCGCCAACGCGGACGGCGCGTGCCCGAGGACGTCGCCGTGGTCGGCTTCGACGACATGTTGCCGGTCGCCGAGCAGACCGACCCGCCGCTCACCACGGTCCGGCAGGACATCGAGGAGATGGGCAGGCTGATGGCCCGCCTGCTGCTGGGCGGCCTCGATCCCTCGGGCGCGTCGGCTCCGCCCGGTACGCCCGGCCTGCCCGGCACGCCAGGTCCGGCGGGGGCGCCGTCCGGCCTGGTCCTGCCGACGACGCTGGTTCGCCGCGCCTCGGCGTAGCGCTTCGCGGGCCGGTGTTCCGCCGTCGGCGCGGACTCCGTGGCACGCGCTCGCCGGGTCATGCGTTCCGTGCGCCGGCCGGTTCCTGCGTCAGGGGGTTCGTTCCGCGCGGGTCCGGTGGGGGCTGGTCGCGCAGTTCCCCGCGCCCCTTTGAGGGGTTTGCTGTCCGGTGTCGGGTGGTCGTGCGGTTGCTCGCGCCCCTTGGGAGCGCCTACATCCGGCGTTGGCCGGTGGGGGACTGTCGCCCGGTTCCTCGCGTCCCTTCGGGGCGTTTTACATCTGTGTCGGTGCGCTCTTGATGACCGCGAAGCGTGCCCCGTACGGGTCGGCGAGCCGGGCGATGCGGCCGACGCCCTCCACGTCCGTGGCCGGCACCAGGACCCGACCGCCGTGCTCCTGGGTCGCCGCGACCGTCGCGTCGGTGTCGGTGACCTCGAAGTACGGCAGCCAGTACGGAGTGGTCCCCGTGCCCGTCGGGTCGTCGGCCAGGTCGACGACTCCTCCGAACATCCCGTCCTCCCCGGCACCCGCCGGGTTCACGCAGGTGTACGAGCCGCCCGGGAAAGGCACCGCCGAGGTCTCCAGGCCAAGCGCCGCGCCGTAGAACGCGGCGACCTTGGGTACGTCCGTCGTGTAGAGCTCCACCCAGCACAGGGAGCCGGTCTCACCGGCGAGGTCGAGGCCCTTGATCCGGCCGGGCTGCCAGAGGCCGAAGACGGCGCCGGTGGTGTCGGTGAGGATGGCCATCCGGCCCGCGTCCATGACATCCATGGGCGGCGCCGGTGTGCCGCCCCCGGCCTGCTCGGCGGCCTTGGCGGTGGCGTCGACGTCCGGGGTCTGGAAGGACACCGTCCAGGACGGCGGGCCCTGTCCCTCGTCGCTCTGCATGCCGCCCGCGACGGTCCGCCCGCCCAGTTGGAAGAAGCCGTAGCCGCCGGCCTCGGGGCCCGCCGACTGGAACTCCCAGCCGAAGAGCGCCTGGTAGAAGGAGGTGGCACCCTCGATGTCAGGGGTGCCGAGATCGATCCAGTTCGGAGCGCCGGTCACGAAACGAGTGGTGAGCATCATTGCCCTCCTCTGTGGGCCCCGCCCTCTGTGAGGGACCCGTTGCCTGTTCTGCCGAGTCTGGCACCGCCCACTGACAATCGCTGCCGGAGCGCTTCTGCTGCCCCGGGCGCACCTTGTCCCGCAGCGCTCCGCGCGCCGCCGTGCGCTCGCGCGTCCGGCGGGACCATCATCAGGCGTACAGGCGTACAGGCGAGGGGCGCGATCCGCTCGGGCCGCACTGTTGATCGGACGTTGAGCGAACGTTTTTTGCCGCCCGGCACGATCGCCTGCATGCACTACGAGACGATCACCCCGATGGACAGCGCCTGGCAGGCGCAGGCCCTGTGCGCGCAGACCGGGGCCGACTTCTTCTTTCCCGAGCCCGGCAGCTCGGTGCGCGAGGCGAAGCGCATCTGCGGGATGTGTGAGATGCGCCCCGCCTGTCTGGAGTACGCACTCAGCAACGACGAACGGTTCGGCGTCTGGGGCGGCCTCTCCGAGAAGGAGCGGCTCGACCTCCGGCGCACCTCGCACGCCTCGCACACTTCCCCCTGACTGCTGACCTCTGACCCCTGACCCCTGACCCCTGCGAGGATCCCCGCGCGCACAGCACTGCGCCGCCACCTCGTGGCCGACGCGCGGGGCGCGGCGCCTGCCGAGGTGACGGCGTAGAAGTGACTCGACGTACGAGTGGCTGGACGTACGAGTGACTCGGTGTACGGGGCGATGTACGGGTGACCGTGTGACGAAGTGGGTCAGCCGGCGGCGCGGGCCGCCATGCGAGCCTTGCGGGCCGCGAGCTTCTCGTCGAACTTGCGGGCCTCCGAGTCCAGGCCGCCCATGTACATGCCCAGCTCGTCCTGTGCCTGGAGACCCTCGGGGCCCAGGTCTGTCATGTCCATCACCTTGAGGTGGCGCAGGACGGGCTGGAGCACGTCGTCGTGGTGGATGCGCATGTTGTAGACCTCGCCGATCGCCATCTGCGCGGCGGCCCGCTCGAAGCCGGGCATACCGTGACCGGGCATCCGGAAGTTGACGATCACGTCCCGTACCGCCTGCATGGTCAGGTCGGGCGCGAGATCGAACGCGGCCTTCAACAGGTTCCGGTAGAAGACCATGTGCAGGTTCTCGTCGGTCGCGATGCGGGCCAGCATGCGGTCGCAGACCGGGTCGCCGGACTGGTGGCCGGTGTTGCGGTGCGAGACGCGGGTGGCCAGCTCCTGGAAGGCGACGTACGCCACCGAGTGCAGCATCGAGTGCCGGTTGTCCGACTCGAAGCCCTCGGCCATGTGCTGCATACGGAACGCTTCGAGCTTGTCCGGGTCGACCGCGCGGGAGGCGAGCAGGTAGTCGCGCATCACGATGCCGTGCCGGCCCTCCTCCGCCGTCCAGCGGTGCACCCAGGTGCCCCAGGCGCCGTCGCGGCCGAACAGGCTGGCGATCTCGTGGTGGTAGCTGGGGAGGTTGTCCTCGGTGAGCAGGTTGACGACCAGGGCGATCCGGCCCAGCTCGGTGACCTTGGACTGCTCCTTGTCCCAGGCCTCGCCGTCCTCGAAGAGGCCGGGGAAGTTGCGGGCGTCGCTCCACGGCACGTACTCGTGCGGCATCCAGTCCTTGGCGACCTTCAGGTGACGGTTGAGCTCCGTCTCGACCACTTCTTCCAGGGCGTACAGCAGCCGAGCGTCGGTCCACTCGCTGGACGGGCTGCCGAGGTGCGGAGAAGTGATCGTCATGAATGCTCCAGAATGACGTTGCGAGCGGGTAAGCGGACTGCCGGTACTCAACCTACGGCATCGTAGGCTACGTTCCCGTAGGTTACGCCACCGTAAGTTATGGGTGGTGTAAAGGTCGCTGATCAGCGGGTTGGTGCCCGAACTCGGCCAGGTTCCGGACCCGCTGGTCCGAGGCCGAACGAGTGCGTCGATCGCCCGGTCAGGTGTACAGCTCCCGCAGGCGGACCGAGAGGCAGGTCACACAGCCTTCGAGTTTCTCGAACTCGCTGATGTCGACGAGCACCGGCTCGTGCCCGAGCTCGGCGAGCAGTTCGGCAGTCTTCGGGGCGCTCGCCGCCATCAGCAGCTTGCCGCCGTCCAGCAGGACCACGTGCGCCCCGGACTCCTCCGGCACCGGCAGGAAGCGCGGGAACAGGGACGGGGTGTCCACCAGCGGCGCGTACCCGATGACGGTCCCGTCCGGCAGCGCGGTCACCGCCGACTTCAGGTGCAGCACCTTGCTCACCGGCACGGCGACGACTCGGGCACCCAGCGGTTCGAACACGGCCCTGAGCTGCTGCACCCCGGCGGCGTTGGTCCGCCCGCCCCGCCCGACGTACATGGTGTCGCCGACCTTGAGGACGTCACCGCCCTCCAGGGTGCCCGGCTCCCAGACCCAGTTCACCGAGCAGCCGAGGCGGGCCACCGCCTCCTCGACGCCGCTGGTCTCACCGCGCCGGGAGTCGGCGCCGGGCCGCGTGATCAGCGCGACGTTCCGGTAGACGACCACCGCGTCCTCGACGAAGACCGAGTCCGGGCAGTCGTCCACCGGCTCCACCTCGACCGTGTCCCAGCCGTGCGTGCGCAGCGTCTCCGCGTACGCCTCCCACTGCAGGCCGGCGAGGTCGGTGTCGATCTCCTCGCGTTCGATGTGCGTGACGAGGCCCTCGGCCAGGCGCGGGCTGGGGCGGCGTATGAGGGCCTTCTTACTGGGCACGAGGGAGCTCCGTATCGGAAGGGGGTGTCCGCGCACATCATGCAGCCCGCACCTGTTCGGACAAAAGCCCCGGAGGTCAGAGCCGGGGCCGAGCCCTGCCGCCGATCATCCCACCTCCTCCGGGGTGATCTCCTTCAGCTCCCCGTCCAGCAGCAGCCACCGGGTGATCCCGATCGACTCCAGGAACGGCAGGTCGTGACTGGCGACGATCAGCGCTCCCTCGTACGAGTCCAGAGCCGTCGTGAGCTGTCGCGCGCTCGCCATGTCCAGGTTGTTCGTCGGCTCGTCCAGCATCAGGAGCTGGGGCGCGGGCTCCGCCAGCATCAGGGCGGCCAGGGCGGCACGGAACCGTTCGCCGCCCGACAGGGTCGCCGCCCGCTGGTCGGCGCGGGCACCCCGGAAGAGGAAGCGGGCCAGCCGGGCGCGGACCCGGTTGTTGGTGGCGCCCGGGGTGAACCGGGCCACGTTCTCCGCGACGGTCAGCTCGTCGTCGAGGACATCGAGCCGCTGCGGCAGGAAACGCAGCGGTACGTGCGTCTTCGTCTCCCCTGAGACCGGGGCCAGTTCCCCGGCGATCGTCCGCAACAGGGTCGTCTTGCCTGCCCCGTTGCGCCCGATCAGCGCGACCCGCTCGGGCCCGCGCAGATCGAAGGAGCCCGCGCTCGCCCCGTACGCCAACTCCAGGTCCAGGAGCGTGAGTACGGTACGCCCGGGCGGTACGGCCGTGTACGGCAGGTCGATGCGGATCTCGTCGTCGTCCCGTACGGCCTCCACCGCCTCGTCGAGCCGCTCCTTGGCACCGGCGAGCCGCTCCTCGTGCATGATGCGGTGCTTGCCCGCCGACTCCTGGGCGGCCCTTCTGCGCGCCCCCATGACGATCTTCGGCTCACGCTTCTGCTCGAACATCTTCTGCCCGTACTTCTTGCGGCGGGCCAACTTGACCTGGGCGTCGGCCAGTTCGCGCTTCTGCTTCTTCAGGTCCGCCTCGGCCACGCGCACCATGCGCTCGGCCGCCTCCTGCTCGCCCGCGAGCGCCTCCTCGTACGCCGAGAAGTTGCCGCCGTACCAGGTGACCTCGCCGGCGCGCAGATCGGCGATCTGGTCGACCAGGTCCAGGAGTTCACGGTCGTGGCTGACCACGATCAGCACGCCGGGCCAGGAGGAGACGGCCGTGTACAGCCGCCGGCGCGCGTACAGGTCCAGGTTGTTGGTCGGCTCGTCCAGCAGAAGGACGTCCGGGCGGTCCAGCAGCAGTGCCGCCAGCCGAAGGAGGACCGCCTCGCCACCCGAGACCTCGCCGACGGTGCGGTCCAGGTCGATGTGGCCCAGGCCGAGTTCACCGAGTGTGACAAGGGCGCGCTCCTCCACGTCCCAGTCGTCGCCGATCGTCTCGAAGTGCGCCTCGGTCACGTCGCCCGCCTCGATGGCGTGCAGCGCGGCCCGTTGGGCGGAGATGCCGAGGACGTCCTCGACGCGCAGCGCGGTGTCGAGGGTGACGTTCTGTGGCAGGTAACCGACGTCGCCCGCGACGCGGACGGTGCCGTCGGCGGGCCGCAGTTGCCCGGCGACGATCTTCAACAGGGTTGATTTTCCTGCCCCGTTGATGCCGACGAGCCCGGTGCGGCCCGGGCCGAAGGCGACGTCGAGACCGTCGAAGACGGTGGTGCCGTCGGGCCAGGCGAAGGACAGGGAGGTGACGGCGACAGAAATGGTGGCTGACATAGGGCCTCGCGGTTGCTTGGGTCGGTCGGGGCAAACGCGTGTCGAGACACCGGCGGGCGGAGCGGCGGGAGAGTTCTGGCGGCACGAGAAAAGCCCTGCTCCGGACGGAGTCATGGACGGCTCGAACACCGAGGTCGCACGCTGCGCGCACACACCACCGAAGGGTGTGGGGCGCGGTGTCTCAGGACCTCAGTAGAGCAACGTCCTTCTCCAATTCGACGGCAACAGGACCGCTGCAAGCGTAGGAAGAGGCGTTTCAGGCTGTCAAAGGATTATTCGAAGGCATCGAAGGCATCGAAGGCATCGAAGGCATCGAAGGAGTCGAAGGACCGGAGCGGAGCCGGTGTCACAGGGCGTCGCGCATCAGTTCCGCGAGATCCCGGTCCAGGTCCGTCTGGAGATGCTCCAGGCCGACCGGTACCAGCTCGTTGGTGGCCGCCAGGAAGCGCCGCAGCTCGCCGGAGCGGACATGCACGACCGCGGTCCCCTCGGGGGCGTGGAACTCCAGCACCGTACGGTCGTAGCCGTACGGCCGCACTCTTACGTCGCCGTGGCCCTGCGGGTCCAGCATGCCGTCGGCGAGAAGCTCGCGGGCGAAGGTCCAGCAGACCTCCACGCCCTCCAGTGTGGCCGGCGCGGGGAAGGTCATCCGGACCGCGAACGGGTCGCTCCGGTCGTAGGTGAGCGTTGCGGGAATGCTCGTCATCCGCGGTGCCGCGGCGACGAGACGGGCCTCTACGAGCTGTTCGATGACGGTGAACAACGCCATGCTCCCTTGTGACGGTTGGCCGGACTCCGGGATGGAACGGTCCGCACACTGACAGAGACGCTGTAATGAGCCCATCAGTGCATCTGAATTCGGCGTGACCTCGGTCACCGGGCTGATTCACTGCTAACTTCGCCCGCCATGGGAATCATGGGGATGCTGCGACAGAACGGGCGTACGAGTCGGACAAGGCGGGCGAGGCGGATGAGCCGGACGGTGCTGGCAGGGGCGTACGCGGCGCTCGCCGCCGTGGCCGTCGTCGCGGGACCGGCCGCACCCGCGCAGGCGTACGAGGGGACAGGCGCCGTCCCCGGCGCCGGGCACCGCGCGCCGCACTGGGCGCCGAAGGACAGCGGCGCGCCCGACGTCCGCTTCCGTGGACTGTCCGCCGTCAGCCGGAACATCGCCTGGGTCGCCGGCACCCAGGGCACCGTCCTGCGCACCACCGACGGCGGAACGACCTGGCGAAACGTCTCTCCGCAGGGCGCGGCAGAGCTCCAGTTCCGGGACATCGAGGCGTTCGACGCCCGGCGCGCTGTGGTCCTGGCCATCGGCGAGGGGGAGGACTCCCGCGTCTACCGCACCGACGACGGCGGTGAGACCTGGACCGAGTCCTTTCGCAACACCGACTCCCGCGCCTTCTACGACTGCCTCACCTTCTTCGACCACCGCCACGGCCTCGCGATGAGCGACCCGGTGGACGGGCGGTTCCGCATCCTCTCCACCAGCGACGGCGGACGATCCTGGGCGGTGCTGCCGGGCGACGGCATGCCGGCCGCCCTGGACGGCGAGGCGGGCTTCGCGGCGAGCGGACAGTGCCTGGTGAGTTCCGGGCCGCGCGACGCGTGGCTGGCCACGGGCGGGGGCGTACGCGCGCGTGTGCTGCACTCCGCCGACCGAGGGCTCACCTGGACGGCCACCGACACACCGATTCCGGCGGGCGACCCGGCCCGTGGTGTCTTCGCGCTCGCCTTCCGTGACCGTACGCACGGACTGGCCGTCGGCGGCGACTACCGCTCCGACCAGGCATCCCCGCGCGCGGGGGCGGTTACCTCGGACGGCGGACGCACCTGGACGACGGCGACCGCGCCGCCGCCCGCCTACCGCTCCGGCGTCGCCTGGCTCCCGGACAGCCGCACGACGGCGCTCGCGGTCGGCCCGACCGGCACCGATCTCACCACGGACGCGGGGCGCACCTGGCAGACCGTCGACACCGGCTCGTACGACACCGTGGACTGCACCCCCGACCTGGGCTGCTGGGCCGCCGGCGAGAAGGGACGCGTGGCCCGGCTCGAATCCTGAGGCCCGGGTACCCGCTCAGCGGCCGACGCCCGACAGGACGTCGCGAGCGAGGAAGGGGCAAGTGGCTTGGGGCGCGGGCCCGTACGCTCGTCGTCATCATGGCGATGACGACGACGACCGTACCCATTCCGGCGGACTGGCCCGCGACCGAGGAGCGGGCCCGCGCGGTCCAGGACGAGCTGCGGCTGCGGCTGGTCCTGGACGAGCCGGGGCCGCCGCCCGGCACCGGGCACGTCACGGGCGTCGATGTCGCCTACGACGACGAGCTCGACCTCGTCGTGGCCGCCGCGGTCGTCCTGGACGCGGGGAGCCTCGACGTGGTCGCCGAGGCCACGGCAGCCGGGCGGGTCCCCTTCCCGTACGTGCCCGGCCTGCTCGCCTTCCGCGAGATCCCGGCCGTCCTGGCCGCCCTGGAGGCGCTGCCCGTCCCGCCCGGCCTCGTCGTCTGCGACGGCTACGGCCTGGCCCACCCGCGCCGCTTCGGCCTCGCGAGCCACCTCGGCGTCCTCACCGGGCTCCCCACGATCGGCGTCGCGAAGAACCCGTTCACCTTCGGCTACGAGGAGCCGGGTGCCCCGCGCGGATCGGCGTCCCCGCTCCTGGCGGGCCCGGAGGAGGTCGGCCGCGCCCTGCGCACCAGGGACGCCGTCAAACCGGTGTTCGTCTCCGTCGGCCACCGCACGGCCCTCGACACGGCCTGCGCCCACACTCTCGCGCTCACCCCGGAGTACCGCCTCCCGGAGACGACCCGCCGGGCGGACGCCCTGTGCAGACGGGCGCTGAAGGAGGCGACCGCGTGAAGGGAACGTGTGGGGCCGCTCCGTGTGTCGAGCCGCTGCGGGCGGCTCGAATGATCATCTGAGTACGTGTTCTGAGTACCTGTACGGATGCCGGCCGGCCCGGGCTCTCGGCAGGCTGTGCCCATGAGCACGCATCGCGCCCCGAAGCCCGTCGCCAGCCCCGCCCAGCCCGTCGAACGCGTCGTCACGGCCGCTCTGATCGTCGCCGTCCTCGCGGGACTCGCCTGGATCGCCGGCATGATCTACACGGTCACGGGCTGGGCCCAGTAAGTCTCGGCAAGACTCAGTAAGCCCCGGGAAGCCCCGGGAAGCCCCGGGAAGCCCCGGGAAGCCCCGGGAGTCCGCCGAGGCCCCGGCCGGGTCACTTGCCGGCCGCGACCCGGAAGGTGATCCCCGCCTTGCGCAGGCGTTCGATCAGCGCGTCGCCCATCGCCACGGCGGTGGTGACCTGCCCGGCCGTCGCCGGGAGGTCGTCGAAGGCCAGGCAGAGCGCCGACTCGGCGAACATCTTCGCCGTCTCGTCGTAGCCGGGGTCGCCGCCCGCGACCTCCGTGAACACCCGTCGGCCGCCGCCCTCGCCCACGAACCGCACCGAGAACCAGCTCTTCGCCCGCCGCTCCGCGCTCGGCCCGTCGCCCGGCTGGAGCCGCCCCGACAGCCAGCGCCGCGCGGGTGGCAGTTGGGCCGCCGCGAACACCGCACCGGCGGCGGCGACCCCGCCCACCGCGAAGGGCAGCCGCCGGACCGCCGCGTAATGGCGGTAACGGAAATCGGGGCCGTACCGTTCCAGCGCGCGTGCCGAGCGCACCACGATCTGCGGGTCGATGGTGGGCAGCGGCAGTGCCCAGGCGCCGACCTCGGAGGCGTACCGGGGCGGGCTCGCGGGGGCGGTCGCCCGGCGCCCGAGCAGCCGAGGCTCGTGCCGCCGCCGGTCGCGTGCGGCGGCCAGCATCTGAGGCCCCCGGGAGAACTGGTTGAGGGCCGAGGCGAAGGTGCCGCCCGAGAATGTCGCGTCGGTGCGCACGAAGCCGTCCACGGTTAGCGGCACCCCTTCGGGCAGTTGTGCGACGGTGAAGTACGCACCCAGGTCGTGCGGGACCGAGTCGAACCCGCAGGCGTGCACCAGCCGGGCGCCGGTCTCCCGCGCGCGCGTGTCGTGCCGGACGTACACCAGGTCGACGAATTCGGGCTCGCCGCTGAGGTCGAGGTAGTCGGTGCCGGCGTCCGCGCAGGCGGCGACCAGGTCCTCGCCGTACGTCAGATAGGGGCCCACCGTCGATGCCAGCACGCGCGCGTGCCCGGCGAGTTCGCGCAGCGAGGCCGGATCGGCCACGTCCGCCGTCAGGACCCCGATCTCGGCGGACTTGCCGACGCCCGCGAGCCGTTCGCGCAGCCGCTCCAGCTTGTCCGTGCCACGGCCCGCGACCGCCCAGCGCAGACCGTCGGGCGCGTTCGCGGCGAGGTACTCGGCGGTGAGCGCGCCGACGAAGCCAGTGGCCCCGAACAGCACGATGTCGTACGGACGTTCCATCCTGCTCGGCCTGCTCATGACACCTCTCGATGTGCGTCGCGCGTGCGTTCCGCGCCGTTGTCGGTGGTCGAGGCTAGCGTGAGGGGGAGTGGAGTCGCGCGGCCGGGCGTTGTCCGGAACGAAGTGGCTTGGCCAAGCGCTTGCTTAATCAGTGTCCGGCGAAGCCTTGTGCGGAGCGGGACACGGTTCCTAGCATCGCTGGTGTCGGACCACCGATGTCAGGCTGCTGGTGTCGGATCGGCTGTGTCACGGGAGTGAGGGGGGCTCGATGTCAGTGGCGGGGACGGCGGGAAACGGCCCGCTCACCGGAGTGCGAGTGGTCGAGCTGGCCGGTATCGGGCCGGCTCCGTTCGCCGCCATGCTCCTCGCCGACCTGGGCGCCGACGTGGTCCGGGTGGACCGGCCCGGGGGCGCCGTACTCGCCGTCAACCCCGAGTTCGACGTGACGAACCGCAGCAAGCGGTCGGTGATCGTGGACCTGAAGGCGGCCGACGGACCTGCCCGGGTCCTGGACCTGGCCGCCCGCGCCGACATCCTGGTCGAGGGCTACCGCCCCGGCGTCGCCGAGCGCCTCGGCATCGGCCCCGAGAGCTGCCACGCCCGCAACCCGAGGCTCGTCTACGGCCGGATGACGGGCTGGGGCCAGGAAGGCCCGCTCGCCCGCCGCGCCGGGCACGACATCTCCTACCTCGCCCCGACCGGCACCCTCGGCCTGATCGGCGGCCCCGGACAGCCGCCGCCCGTCCCGGCCAACCTCCTCGGCGACTACGCGGGCGGCTCCCTCTATCTCGTCGTCGGTGTCCTCGCCGCCCTCCATCACGCGCGGGCGACGGGCACCGGCCAGGTCGTGGACGCCGCGATCGTCGACGGTGCCGCCCACCTCGCCACGATGATCCACGGCATGCTCGCGGCGGGCGGCTGGCAGGACCGGCGCGGCGCCAACCTCCTCGACGGCGGCTGCCCGTACTACGGGACGTACGAGACCGCCGACGGCCGTTACATGGCGGTCGGCGCACTGGAACCCCAGTTCTACGACGAGTTCCTCACCCTGCTCGGCGTCGAGGGCCACGCCGCCTCCCGCAAGGACATCGCCCGCTGGGACGACCTGCGCGCGGCCGTCACCGCCCGCTTCAAAGCCCGTACGAGGGACGAGTGGACGGCCGTCTTCGAGGGTTCCGACGCCTGCGTGGCCCCCGTCCTCTCGCTGCGTGAGGCCCCGCACCACCCGCACCTGGCAGCCCGTGGCACCTTCACCGACCACGGCGGCACAACCCAGCCCGCCCCCGCGCCCCGGTTCTCCGTCACCCATACGTCGATCCGTGGCGGCCCCGCCCGGCCCGGCGCCGACACGGCGGACGTGGCGCGCGACTGGGACGTGCCCCGACTGCTCAGGGACGGCGGCTGACCCCGGCCGGCCCCGCTCGCCCAACCCACCCCGAAAGGCCCACCAGTGAGCACCGAAGCGTACGTGTACGACGCGATCCGCACCCCGCGCGGGCGTGGCAAGGCGAGCGGAGCCCTGCACGGCACCAAGCCCGTCGATCTCGTCGTCGGCCTCATCCATGAGATCCGGAGCCGCTTCCCGGACCTCGACCCGGCCGCGATCGACGACATCGTGCTCGGCGTCGTCGGACCGGTCGGCGACCAGGGTTCCGACATCGCGCGGGTCGCCGCCGTCGCCGCCGGGCTGCCCGACACGGTGGCCGGCGTCCAGGAGAACCGCTTCTGTGCGTCGGGTCTGGAGGCCGTCAACATGGCCGCCGCCAAGGTGCGTTCCGGCTGGGAGGATCTCGTACTCGCCGGTGGCGTCGAGTCGATGTCACGGGTGCCGATGGGCTCGGACGGCGGCGCCTGGTTCAACGACCCGATGACCAACCTGGCCGTCGGCTTCGTGCCGCAGGGTATCGGCGCCGACCTCATCGCCACCATCGAGGGCTTCTCACGGCGCGACGTCGACGAGTACGCGGCGCTGTCCCAGGAGCGGGCGGCGACGGCGTGGAAGGAGGGCCGCTTCGCGCGGTCCCTCGTCCCGGTGAAGGACCGCAACGGCCTCGTCGTCCTCGACCACGACGAACACCTGCGCCCCGGCACCACGGCCGACTCCCTGGCCCGGCTCAAGCCGTCGTTCGCGGACATCGGCGACCTGGGCGGCTTCGACGCCGTGGCGCTCCAGAAGTACCACTGGGTCGAACGGATCGACCACGTCCACCACGCGGGGAACTCCTCCGGCATCGTGGACGGCGCCTCACTGGTCGCCATCGGCTCCCGGGAGGTCGGCGAGCGTTACGGGCTGCGTCCCCGCGCGCGGATCGTCTCCGCCGCCGTGTCCGGCTCCGAGCCCACCATCATGCTCACCGGCCCGGCGCCCGCGACCCGCAAGGCGCTCGCCAAGGCCGGGCTGACCATCGACGACATCGACCTGGTCGAGATCAACGAGGCGTTCGCGGCCGTGGTCCTGCGTTTCGCCCGCGACATGGGCCTCTCCTTGGACAAGATCAACGTCAATGGCGGCGCCATCGCGCTCGGCCACCCGCTGGGCGCCACCGGCGCGATGATCCTCGGCACGCTCGTCGACGAACTGGAGCGCCAGGACAAGCGCTACGGCCTCGCCACGCTGTGCGTGGGCGGCGGCATGGGCATCGCGACGATCGTCGAACGGGTCTGACTTCCCGGCGGATGCGGCGAGATCAGCGCGGTCGACCAGATCAGCGCGGCCAACGAGATCGGCGTGATTCGCGGCTTCGGCGGCACCAAGAGACTTCTGAGCTTCGACAGCTTCTACGGAGATTCCCGTCATGACACAGAGCACCACCATCCGCTGGGAACAGGACCGCACCGGTCTCGTAACCCTCGTCCTCGACGACCCGGCGCAGTCCGCGAACACCATGAACCAGGCGTTCCGGGACTCCCTCGCGGTGGTCACCGACCGTCTGGAGGCCGAGAAGGACACGATTCGCGGCATCATCATCACCTCCGCCAAGAAGACGTTCTTCGCTGGCGGCGACCTGCGCGACCTGATCCGGGTCACCCCCGACACGGCCCAGGAACTCTTCGACGGCGGCCTCGCCATCAAGCGGAACCTGCGCCGCATCGAGACCCTGGGCAAGCCAGTGGTCGCGGCGATGAACGGCGCGGCCCTGGGCGGCGGTTACGAGATCGCGCTGGCCTGCCACCACCGGATCGCCCTCGACACGCCCGGTACGAAGATCGGCTGCCCCGAGGTCACCCTCGGCCTGCTGCCCGGAGGCGGCGGGGTCGTCCGTACGGTACGCATGCTGGGCATCGCCGACGCGCTGCTGAAGGTGCTGCTCCAGGGCCAGCAGTACAGCGCCCAGCGCGCCCTGAGCAACGGCCTCGTCGACGAAGTGGCCGCCACCCAGGACGAGTTGATGGCCAAGGCCCGCGCCTTCATCGACGCCAACCCCGAGTCGCAGCAGCCCTGGGACAAGCCCGGCTACCGCATCCCGGGCGGCACCCCGGCCAGCCCCAGGTTCGCGGCGAACCTGCCCGCCTTCCCCGCCAACCTGCGCAAGCAGACCAACGGCGCGCCCTACCCGGCCCCGCGCAACATCCTCGCGGCGGCCGTCGAGGGCGCCCAGGTCGACTTCGAGACCGCCCAGGTCATCGAGGCCCGCTACTTCGTGGAACTGGCCGCCGGACAGACCTCGAAGAACATGATCCAGGCGTTCTTCTTCGACCTCCAGGCCGTCAACTCGGGCGCCAACCGACCCAAGGGGGTCGAGCCGCGCCCCGTCCGCAGGGTGGCGGTCCTCGGCGCCGGGATGATGGGCGCGGGCATCGCCTACTCGTGCGCCCGCGCGGGCATCGAGGTCGTCCTGAAGGACGTCTCGGCGCAGGCGGCGGCCCGGGGCAAGAACTACTCCGAGAAGCTGTGCGCGAAGGCGGTCTCCCGGGGACGTACGAGCCAGGAGAAGGCGGACGAGCTGCTCGCCCGCATCACACCGACGGCCGACCCGCAGGACGTGGCCGGCTGCGACGCGGTCATCGAGGCGGTGTTCGAGGACCCCGCCCTGAAGCACAAGGTGTTCCAGGAGATCCAGCACCTCGTCGCGCCGGACGCCCTGCTGTGCTCCAACACCTCCACGCTCCCCATCACCGCCCTCGCCGAAGGCGTCGAACGCCAGGCCGACTTCGTCGGGCTGCACTTCTTCTCGCCGGTCGACAAGATGCCGCTGGTCGAGATCATCAAGGGCGAGCGGACGGGGGATGAGGCACTGGCGCGGGCCTTCGACCTGGTCCGGCAGATCAGGAAGACCCCGATCGTCGTCAATGACTCGCGCGGCTTCTTCACCTCACGGGTCATCGGGCACTTCATCAACGAGGGCGTCGCGATGGTCGGTGAGGGCATCGAGCCCGCGTCGGTCGAACAGGCGGCGGCGCAGGCGGGTTACCCGGCGAAGGTGCTGTCCCTGGTCGACGAGCTGACGCTGACCCTGCCACGCCGGATCCGGGCGGAGTCCAAGCGGGCGGTGGAGGAGGCCGGCGGCACCTGGGCCACGCATCCCGCCGAAGCGGTGATCGACCGCATGGTGGACGAGTTCGGGCGTACCGGGCGGAGCGGGGGCGGCGGGTTCTACGAGTACGGGGAGGACAGCAGGCGGGCGGGGCTGTGGCCGGGGCTGCGGGAGCACTTCACGCCGGCGGACGCCGCCGGTGCGTCGATCCCCTTCGTGGACATGCAGGAACGCATGTTGTTCTCGGAGGCGTTGGACACGGTGAGGCTGGTGGAGGAGGGCGTGCTGACGTCGGTCGCCGACGCCAACATCGGGTCGATCTTCGGGATCGGGTTCCCGGGCTGGACGGGGGGTGTGTTGCAGTACATCAACGGCTACGAGGGCGGGCTGCCGGGGTTCGTGGCCCGCGCGCGTGAGCTGGCGGAGCGGTACGGGGAGCGGTTCGCTCCGCCGGGGCTGCTGGT
>NZ_LIQQ01000610.1 GCF_001418565.1 Streptomyces graminilatus
CCCCCGCCCTGTCGTCAACCGCGACAACGCCGGATTCTGGGACGGTGTCGACAGGCGCCAGCTCCTCATCCAGCGCTGCACCGGGTGCCGTACCCTCCGTTTCCCCTGGCTGCCGGGGTGCAACGCCTGCGGCGGCGGCGAGTGGGACACCGTCGAGGCATCCGGCGAGGGCACCGTCTTCTCGTACGTCGTCCTGCACCACCCGCCCTTCCCGGCCTTCGACCCGCCCTACGCGGTGGGCCTGATCGAGCTCGCGGAGGGCGTGCGGATCATCAGCAACGTGGTGGGCGTGCCGTACGACAAGGTGCGGATCGGGATGCCGGTGCGGCTGGAATTCGTACGGTACGAGGACGGGCAGCCGGCGCTTCCGGTGTTCCGGGGCGACCTTCCCGTGGAGGTGGGCGGATGAGGGCCGGGGACGAACTGCCGCCGCTGGAGATCGCGGTCACGCGCACGCTGATCGTCGCCGGGGCGATCGCGTCCCGGGACTTCCAGGACGTGCACCACGACGCCGAGTCGGCGCGGGCGAAGGGGTCCCCCGACATCTTCATGAACATCCTCACCACGAACGGGCTGGTCGGACGGTACGTCACCGACTGCCTGGGCCCCACAGCCGTCCTGCGCGGGCTCGCCATCCGCCTCGGCGCCCCCAACTACCCCGGCGACACCATGGTGCTGACCGGCCGCATCGAGGAGGTCGACGGTGACACCGCCGTCGTACGCGTCCTCGGGGCGAACGGGATCGGCCGGCACGTGTCCGCGACGGTCACCGTCTCCGTGTCCCCCGTGTCCCTAATGTCACCTTTATATCCAGTGTCTCCCGTATCTCCCGTACTCCCCTCGACGCCGGGAGGCACCCCGTGACCCTGCACGCGCGTGACGACCTCGGCGGCCGTGCGGCCATCGCCGGTATCGGGGCCACCGAGTTCTCCAAGGACTCGGGGCGCAGCGAGCTGCGGCTGGCCGTGGAGGCGGTGCGGGCCGCGCTCGACGACGCCGGGCTGACGCCCGCCGATGTGGACGGCATGGTCACGTTCACCATGGACACCAGCCCGGAGATCACCGTCGCGCAGGCCGCCGGGATCGGGGAGCTGTCCTTCTTCTCGCGGGTCCACTACGGCGGGGGCGCCGCCTGCGCGACCGTGCAGCAGGCCGCGCTCGCCGTCGCGGCCGGGGTGGCGGAGGTCGTCGTCTGCTACCGGGCGTTCAACGAGCGGTCGGGGCGGCGGTTCGGGTCGGGGGTGCAGCGGCGGGAGCCGTCGGCGGAGGGGGCCGCGCTCGGCTGGGCGCTGCCGTTCGGGCTGCTCACGCCCGCCTCCTGGGTGGCGATGGCGGCGCAGCGGTACCTGTACGCGTACGGGTTGTCGGCGGAGGTGTTCGGGCAGGTCGCCGTCAGCGGGCGGAAGTACGCGGCGACGAACCCCGCCGCCTGGTTCCACGGCCGGCCCATCACCCTCGCCGACCACGCCGCCTCGCGCTGGATCGCCGAGCCGCTCCGGCTGCTGGACTGCTGCCAGGAGACCGACGGCGGCCAGGCGGTCGTCGTCACCTCTGCCGAACGCGCGCGCGAGCTGCGGCAGCCGTCCGTCGTCGTCGCCGCGGCTGCCCAGGGCGCCGGCCGCGCCCAGGAGCAGATGACCAGCTTCTACCGCGACGACCTCACCGGGCTCCCCGAGATGGGAGTGGTGGCCCGGCAGTTGTGGCGGACCGCAGGGGTGGGCCCGGCCGATATCGACGTCGCCGTCCTGTACGACCACTTCACGCCGTTCGTGCTGATGCAGTTGGAGGAGTTCGGTTTCTGCGCCCCGGGTGAGGCGGCGGATTTCGTCGCGGCCGGGGGGCTCCCTCTGAACACGCACGGGGGTCAGCTCGGGGAGGCCTATCTGCACGGCATGAACGGCATCGCGGAGGCCGTACGACAGCTTCGCGGAACCTCCGTCAACCAGGTGCCGGGCGCGGAAAGAGCGCTGGTCACGGCGGGTACGGGGGTGCCGACCTCGGGGCTGGTGCTGGCGGCCGCCGGGTGAGCGGGCGCACCTGCCCGGCCGCCGTGCCCGGGGTTGTCACTCGTACCGGAGGAGTGGCCTCCGTACCACCGCCGTACGACGTCTCAGGGTCGAACCCTCATAGCCCCGCACCCTGCCTCCACCTTCAGGAGGTCGGGGCAGCCCCCTTTCTACAACCTGAGGCGGACGCGGCTTCGGGACCTGCGGGCGATCCGCCCGAGTAGGGGGCGAACCTAGCGTGGAGCCATGACCACAATCGTCTGCACGAGCGCTTCGAACGCGGCTACGCCGGCGACGCGGACCCTGTCGTTCGCGCCCCGCACCTCGTACCCCACGTACCCGTCGTTCTCGTCGTACGTGAGGGCCCGCCGGCCGGTGCTGCTGCGTACCGCCCGGTCGCTCACCGCGAATCCGAGCGACGCGGAGGACCTGTTGCAGACGGCGCTCACCAAGACGTACGTCGCGTGGGAGCGGATCGAGGACCACCGCGCGCTGGACGGCTATGTCCGCCGGGCGCTGCTGAACACGCGGACCTCGCAGTGGCGGAAGCGGAAGGTCGAGGAGTTCACCTGCGACGAGCTGCCCGAGCCCGAGGGGGCGCCGGTCGGCGACCCGGCGGACCATCAGGTGCTGCACGACGCGATGTGGCGCGCGATCATGAAACTGCCCGCGCGGCAGCGGGCGATGGTGGTGCTGCGGTACTACGAGGACCTGAGCGAGGTCCAGACGGCCGAGGTGCTCGGGGTGTCGGTGGGCACGGTCAAGTCGGCCGTCTCCCGGGCCCTGGGCAAGCTGCGCGAGGACCCTGAGCTGGTGCCCGCCCGCTAGCGTCCGCCGGGCCCGCCCGTTGGTTCCCCGAGGGGAACCCCTGGTGGCGTCCGATAGTTCCTGAGGCACGACGTGATCTGATCGATCACCTTCTCCTAGTGACGTACCGCTCGGTATGTGCGCAGAATCAGCACAACATTTACCACCGAGTAGGCAATGAAGCCCCGGGAGGACGCCGTGCTGAGCACCATGCAGGACGTACCGCTGCTGATCTCAAGGATCCTGACCCATGGGTCGACGATCCACGGCGACTCGCAGGTCATCACCTGGACCGGCGAGGCCGAACCCCGCCGCCGTTCCTTCGCCGAGATCGGGGCCCGGTCCGCACAGCTCGCACACGCCCTGCGCGACGACCTCGGAGTCACCGGCGACGACCGCGTCGGGACGCTGATGTGGAACAACCCCGAGCATGTCGAGGCCTACTTCGCGATCCCCTCCATGGGCGCGGTCCTCCACACCCTCAACCTGCGTCTGCCTCCGGAGCAGTTGGCCTGGGTCGTCAACCACGCCGCCGACAAGGTGATCATCGCGAACGGCTCGCTGGTGCCGCTGCTCGCCCCGCTGCTCCCGCACCTCAAGACGGTCGAGCACGTCGTGATCTCCGGCCCCGGCGACCCTTCCGCCCTCGCCGGGTCGCACGTCCAGGTCCACGACTACGAGGACCTCATCGCGGGGAAGCCGACCGGCTACGACTGGCCCGAGCTGGACGAACGCACGGGCGCCGCCATGTGCTACACCTCCGGGACGACGGGCGACCCCAAGGGCGTGGTGTTCAGCCACCGCTCCATCTACCTGCACTCCTTCCAGGTCAACATGGCCCAGTCCATGGGCCTGACCGACCAGGACACCTCCCTGATCGTCGTGCCCCAGTTCCATGTGAACGCCTGGGGTCTGCCCCACGCGACCTTCATGACCGGCGTCAACATGCTGATGCCGGACCGGTTCCTGCAGCCCGCCCCGCTCGCCGAGATGATCGAGAAGGTACGGCCGACGCACGCCGCCGCCGTCCCCACCATCTGGCAGGGCCTGCTCGGCGAGCTGACCGCACGCCCCCGGGACGTCTCGTCCCTCGGCCAGGTCACCATCGGCGGCTCCGCCTGCCCGCCCGCCCTCATGGCGGCCTTCGACAAGCTGGGCATGCGCGTCTGCCACGCCTGGGGCATGACGGAGACCTCCCCGCTCGGCACGATCGCCCGGCCGCCGGCCCACGCGGTGGGCACGGACGCGGAGTTCGCGTACCGCCTCACACAGGGCCGCTTCCCGGCGAGCGTCCAGGCCCGGCTGAGCGGCCCCGGCGGCGAACGGCTCCCCTGGGACGGCGAGTCGGCGGGCGAGCTCGAGGTGCGCGGCCCGTGGATCGCGGGCTCCTACTACAACGGCTCCGGCGGCGAACCCCTGCGCCCCGCCGACAAGTTCAGCGAGGACGGCTGGCTCAAGACGGGTGACGTGGGCACCATCAGCCCCGACGGCTTCCTGACGCTCACCGACCGCGCCAAGGACGTCATCAAGTCCGGTGGGGAGTGGATCTCCTCCGTCGACCTGGAGAACGCCCTCATGGCCCACCCGGACGTCATGGAGGCGGCCGTCGTGGCCGTTCCCGACGACAAGTGGGGCGAACGCCCGCTGGCCACGGTCGTCCTGTCGGAGGGCTCCACCGCCGACTTCGCGTCCCTGCGCGCCTTCCTCGCCGACGAGGGCAAGATCGCCAAATGGCAGCTCCCGGAGCGCTGGACGATCATCGAGTCGGTACCGAAGACCAGCGTCGGCAAGTTCGACAAGAAGGTCCTGCGCAAGCAGTACGCGGAGGGCGAGCTGGACGTCACCACGCTCTGAGTTCTGACATACGGGCGGCGGGGCAATGTTTCACGTGAAACATTGCCCCGAATTCCCGATTTCGCCCAGGAAGTGTCCTAGTTGGTGCCGATGCGCGCCAGCAGATCGACGATCCGGCTCTGCACCTCGTCGCTGGTGGACCGTTCGGCGAGGAACAGCACGGTCTCGCCCGAGGCGAGCCTCGGCAGGTCGGCCTGGTCGACGGCGGCCGTGTAGACGACCAGCGGAGTGCGGTTCAACTGCCCGTTCGCCCGCAGCCAGTCCACGATTCCGGCCCTGCGGCGCCGTACCTGAAGCAGGTCCATGACCACCAGGTTCGGCCGCAACTGCGAGGCCAGCGTGACCGCGTCGGCGTCGCTCGCCGCCCGCGCCACCTGCATCCCGCGCCGCTCCAGGGTCGCCGTCAGCGCGAGCGCGATCTCCGCGTGCTCCTCGACGAGCAGCACCCGCGGCGGATGCTGCTCGCTGTCGCGGGGGGCCAGCGCCTTGAGGAGTACGGCCGGATCGGCGCCGTACGCCGCCTCGCGGGTCGCCTGTCCGAGTCCGGCCGTCACCAGCACCGGAACCTCGGCGGCCACGGCGGCCTGGCGCAGCGACTGGAGGGCGGTCCGGGTGATCGGCCCGGTCAGCGGATCGACGAACAATGCCGCCGGGAAGGCCGCGATCTGGGCGTTGACCTCCTCGCGCGAGTGCACGATGACGGGCCGGTACCCGCGGTCGCTGAGCGCCTGCTGCGTCGTGACGTCCGGCGCGGGCCACACCAGCAGCCGGCGCGGGTTGTCCAGCGGTTCCGGCGGCAGCTCGTCGTCCATGGGCCGCGGCTGCGGCTGGTCGGAGACCTCGACGGCACCGCCGGGCCCGTCGAGCGGCTCGGGCCCCTCGGCGGCGTTCTCGTCCGGTGCTCCTATGGCGTACGAGCGCCCCGCCCCCTCGGTGAACCCGGGCAGCCGTGGATTGCCCGGGGCGAGCTGTGTCTGCCCGGCGAGCGAGGGCTGCGCGGGCAACGGTGCCTGGGCGAGCGGCGCTTGTCCGGCGAGGGAGGGCTGAGCGGGGACGGGTGCGGCAGGCGCGGCCTGGGCTGCCGGGGGCGTGGCGGCCTGGCCCGGCTGCGGGTGCGGGAGACCCGTCGGTTCAGGCTGGCCGGCGGGCTCGGGGCGCGTACCGAGCTTGCGGCGACGACCGGATCCGTTCGAGCTGTTGGTGCCGTGCGCGGGCGTCGCCGCCTGCGGCTGACCCGGTGTCTGGACCTGCGCCGCCTGTCGGCTGAACGGCACGCCCTGCCCGAGCGTCCGCACGCTGATCGACCGCCCCTGCGTCGAGTTCGGGTCGACGGCCGCCGCCGCTGCCTCGACGGGCGGCGCCTGCCCGAGCCGGGGCTGCGCGACCTGCTCGGGAGGCAGCGGGGCGGCTGCCGCCTGGGGCACGGGAGCGACGGCCGGGTTGTTCGGGTGCGGCACTACGGCGGTGCCGGCGTCCGGGGTTTCGTCGTCGGCCGGGGGCCAGGGCTGGGGCTGGGCGGGGATCGCCTGTCCGGGGGCGAGCCCCTGGGCGAGGGCGGCCTGGGGCGCCGTACCCTGCGCCGGGACCTGCTGGGCCTGGGCCTGGAGAACGGGTTGGGGAACGGGCTGGGGGGCCTGCTGCGGGGCCTGTTGGGGCACCTGCCCACCCAGGACGCCTTGGCCCTGGATGCCCTGGACACCCTGTGCCGGGACGGGCTGACCGGGGAGAGGCTGACCGGGGACGGGCTGCGCGACCGCCTGTCCGAGCGCAGGCTGCGCCGGAAGCCCTTGCGCGGGTACCGCCTGCCCGGGCACGGCCTGTGCGACTTGCGCGATCTGCCCGGCGGGAACAGCTTCTCCGGGCATGGCCTGTCCGGGTACGCCGCCCTGCGGACCGGCGGTGGCCTGGGCGGCCGTCACCTGCACGGGAGCGCCGGCAGCAACGGGAGCGGCCTGCACGGGAACCGCCTGGCCGGGAATCCCGCCCGGAGGCACGGCCGTCGGCTGCTCCGGGGCCTGGCGCGCGCGGCGGCGGCCGGTCGGAGCCGAGGTCGGATGAGGCTGCGGCGGGGTGTGGTCCTCGTCGGCGTCGTGCATGAGCCCGTCATGACGGCCACCGTCGTCGAACCGTTCGCCGCCGTTCGCGTCGGCGCCAGGTCCAGTGGGCACCATGGCGGGCACCGCGACGGCGCTTTCGTCCGTCCGGTCCGCCTCGGCGGGCGGCAGGGCGAACACCGGACGGGGACCCGGCTCCGGCGCCGCGGCTCGCTCGGCGGCTGCCGCAAGGGCCCGGCGCCGACGTCCCGTGGGCTGCCCGTCCGCGTCGTCGGCGGCGTCCTCCGCACCGGCGGCCCCGGAAGGAGCCGCGGGCAGGGCGGGCGGCAACGCGTGCTGCTCACCTCCGCCGCGCCGGCCAGGAGCACCCGGCCCGCCCGGCACCCCCTGGGGCGGCACCGTCCCGCCCAGGCCGGTGCCCACGGCGGCCGTGCCCGCGCCGTGCTCGCCCGCCATCACGACGGCGCCGGTGGAGACACCCTCGCCACCGTTCGCGACGCCCGCGTCGACCGGGCTGGGCCGCCCACGCCGACGCCCCGTACCGCCGTCACCCTCGGCCGAGGGCTGCCCCTGCGCCTGGGGCTGAGCCTGCGGGGCCTGAGACTGGGCCTGGGGAGCGGGCAACGAAGCCACGGCGGCGGCCTCCTCGGCCGCCCGCCTCCGGCGCCGCCCGGTGGGCGCGACCGCCTCGTTGCCGGAGGAGCCGACGGACGCGACCTCGTCGGCCTCGGCGGCCACTTCCGGAAGGTCGGCCTCCAGGAAGGCGTCCACGGACGACCGTCGCGCCCGCCGCCGCCCGCTGACACCACCGTTGCCGTTGCTGTCGCTGCCGTCCGGCGCCTGTTCGGGCAGGGCAAGCTCGGCGCCGACACCCGACTGCGCGCCCTCGACCTCGCCCTCGGCCTCGATGTCGGCCTCAGCCTCGGCCTCGGCCGCCACTGAGCCCGCCCCGCCCCCGATGGGCACCTCAAGGACGTACGCGCTGCCGCTCATGCCCGGCACCTCGTGCGTCTGGAGCACGCCGCCGTGGGCGCGCACGATCCCGCGCACGATCGGCTCGTGCACCGGGTCTCCCCCGGTGTACGGCCCGCGCACCTCGATCCGTACGACCTCACCGCGCTGCGCTGCGGCCACGACGACCGTGTTGTCCATGTAACCGCCGGCGGAGGCGGGCGAGTTGCCGGTCGGATCGACGCCCGCGACATCCGCGATGAGGTGCGCGAGGGCGGTGGCGAGGCGCTGCGGGTCGACCTCGGCCTCTATGGGCGGCGCGTGCACGGCGAACTGGACGCGCCCCGGCCCGATCAGTTCGACGGCCCCGTCGACACCGGCGGCGACGACCGCGTCGAGCATCACCTTCGTACGGGTGATGGAGTCGGCGCCGGTGTCGAGCCGCTGGTAGGAGAGGACGTTGTCGACCAGTGTGGTGATGCGCGAGTAACCGGCCGAGAGGTGGTGCAGCACCTGGTTGGCCTCGGGCCACAGTTGCCCGGCGTCGTCGGCGGCGAGGGTGGCCAGTTCGCGGCGCAGCTCGTCGAGAGGCCCGCGCAGCGAACGTCCCAGCAGCACGAGCAACTGCTCCTGCCGGCCGGCCAGAGCCTCGTACCGGTCCTTCTCGCGCTCGGCGAGTGCCGCGTACCGGTCCTCACCCGCGGCGAGTTCCTCCTCGTGCTCCTCGCGCAACTGCTCGATCTCGGTGACGTGCTGCTGGCGCAGGGCGGTGAGCTCGGAGGCGTGCTCCTCGGCGACCCGCTCCAGCTCCTCCTCGTGCAGCTTGTCGGCGGCGTCCTTCTCCTCGGCGAGGGAGTCGTACGGGCGCCGGTCGGTGAAGGTCATTACAGCGCCGACGAGCTGGTCGCCGTCCCGGACGGGCGCGGTCGTCAGATCGACGGAGACCTTGTCCCCGCTCTTGGACCACAGCACCTGCCCGCGCACCCGGTGCTTGCGCCCGGACCGCAGGGTGTCGGCGAGCGGCGACTCGCCGTACGGGAAGGGCTCGCCGTCGGCGCGCGAGTGCAGGACGAGGGTGTGCAGCTCGCGCCCGCCGAGATCGCTGGCCCGGTAACCGAGTATCTGAGCGGCCGCCGGGTTGACGAGAACGACCCGCCCCTCGGTGTCCGTCCCGACGACACCTTCGGCGGCGGCACGCAGGATCATCTCGGTCTGCCGCTGCGAACGCGCGAGTTCGGCCTCGGTGTCGACGGTGCCGGACAGATCGCGTACGACGAGCATGAGCAGCTCGTCATTGGTGTAGCCGTAGCTGTCGTACGCCTGCTGGCCGTTCTCCAGGTTGGCGCTGGTGACCTCGACGGGGAACTCGCTGCCGTCCGTCCGCCGGGCGATCATCCGGGTCGGCTTGGTCTGCCCGTGCGGGTCCATGGAGTCGGGGCGGCGCATGGAACCGGGGATCAGCCGCGAGTCGAACTCCGGCAGCAGATCGAGCAGCCCGCGCCCGACGAGGGCGGTGCCGGGCGTCTCGAAGGCCGCGAGGGCGATCGTATTGGCGTTGACGACGGTCCCATTGGCGTTGACCAGCACCAACGCATCAGGCAACGCGTCGAGTATTGCTGCGAGGCGAGCAGCGCCTCGGGATGGCCTGCTGCTCACGAGACGCTTCCTCCCTGTTACCGCACCTTGCCTACCGCGGACGCCATCTTGCCTACCGGCCCGCAACGTGTCACGCGAGGGAGTCTAAGGGCAGTGGTTGCGCCCGCGACGCCGGATGAGAGGGAGGTCGCACGACGAAGTGACAGAGAGGCTGTGACGGCGCCTTTCGCACCGCTCATGCGCTAGGGAACTCCCGCGACCGCGGCGCGAGCGGGAACAAGGGGTTCAGCGAAGATCGGGCAGCAGCGGTACGAGCCGGTCCCACCGGTCCATCTGGCACCCGTTGCTGCGGTCGAACGTGGCATCGACGGGACGCCCGGCCCAGGTCCCGGTCACGTGTGCGGTCGCCGGACCGCCGTACATCATCGTGCAGACGCTGTCGGGGGGTACGGGGGCGAACGGGTCCTTTCCCCACCGCGCGCCCCGGTCGAGCGACCCGCAGGCTCCGTCGACGTCGGGGTGACTCCCGCCCCCGGGATGACAGGCCAACTCGAACAGCCCATCCGCACGCCCACCGGTACCGCTGACGGTGACGGTGAGGTGATCGGAGGCACGCCCCAAGGGCATGAGGTGGGTCGCGAAGGGCGCGACGGGCAGTACGGGCGTGAGGGGCGGGAGGGGGCGCGTCTGGGGACCCGCGTCGGCGTACGCGGCCGAGGGCGCGGCGGAGAAGGAGGCCGCGGCGATGGAGACACCGGCGGTGGCGGCGAAGACGAGCCGCCGGAGGGCGCCACCGGCACGGGCGCCGGGAGAAAGGGAAACCGGGGAGCGAGGGATGACCTCGACCTTGACGTTGACCATGACCGGACTAACGCCTGACGCCGAAGGACGTTGCGGCGGCGGGCGAGCGGGCGAGCGGGCGAGCGGGCGGCGGGTGGCGGGGAAGGCGAGAGGCTCTGGCCGGCCGACGCCACTGGGACTGGCAGGCGAAACGGCTTTGCCCTGCGCCCCGCCTGCCTAGTACCGTGGGAGGCGATTGGTGACACCGCGCTCGTCTGTGTCATCATCTGCACGCACCACTCGCGCTCGCGCGGGAGGTTGTGCTGGAGGCGTCGCCTAGTCCGGTCTATGGCGCCGCACTGCTAATGCGGTTTGGGACTTACATCCCATCGAGGGTTCAAATCCCTCCGCCTCCGCACCTCACCCGAAGCCCTGGTCATGACTGACCGGGGCTTCGGTCGTTCCCGGGTGGATGGTCCGGCAGATAGCTGGCTCAGCAGCCCCGGAACAGTCGTTTCCGCAGGTCAGGCAGGGTGCGTCAAACGGATTTCACCTCACGCCGCCAGTCATGTAATGTTGTTCCCGCAACGCCGACCGGGTCGAAAAAAACCGGAAGGAAGAGCAAACACAACAGAACACACAAGCACTCGTAGCTTAACGGATAGAGCATCTGACTACGGATCAGAAGGTTGCAGGTTCGAATCCTGCCGAGTGCACATAGTTCAAAGGCCCCGCCGGGCGAACCGGCGGGGCCTTTGGCGTATGCGGACGACATCAACGCATCCGATGGCGGACCCGCCTTCGGGGCAAGGTTATGACCGGGGCGGCTCGGTTTCTTCGGGGCGGACGGCAGGATGGTGGGATGACGATCTTGTCGCCGTCTGTTCTGCGTGCGCTGGAGCGGTTCCATGCGAGCCGTCCCTGGGACCACAACGCCCACTACCACCCGTGGATCATGCGGCAGTTGCCACGGCGGTACGGCCGTGTTCTGGACGTCGGTTGCGGCAGCGGTGACCTGGCGCGGCTGCTGGCCCGGCGGAGTGCGTCCTCCGTGCTCGGTATCGACTCCGACCCCGGGATCGTCGAGAAGGCGCGGGCCCGGGAAGCCGGCTTTCCGGGCGCCCCGGTCACCTTCTCGGTCGTGGACGCGATGACCGGGCCGGCTGACGGGGTCGACGGTTCGTACGACGTCGTCACTTGCGTGGCCGTCATCCATCACCTTCCGTTCGCCGACGCGCTCGTCAGTTTCCGGCGGCAACTGGCGCCCGGCGGGACGCTTGTCGTGGTGGGTGTGGCGCGGGCCGAGAGCTGCGTCGATCATCTGCTGGGGATCGTCGCCTTGCCGGCGAACGTCGTCATGGCCTGGGTGAAGAACCGGGGGCGGCGCGCGGTGCGGCCGGTTGCCATGACCGCCCGTACGCGGGCGCCGGAGATGGGGTTCGCCGAGGTGGTGCGGGAGGCTCGGCGCGTGCTGCCCGGGTGCCGGGTGCGGCGGCGGCTCTTCTGGCGGTACACGCTGGTGTGGCGGCAGCCGACGGGGAGTTGACCGGGGCGCCATCAGGCCGTGCTCGCTCGGCGTTCATGAGGCCCTTGTTGGTGCGGGCGATGTCTCCCGACCTGTCGGTTCCCTTACGCGTCCGTGCCGCAGATCTCCTCCATGTACTCCCGGGCCAGTTGGCCCTGGCGTGTGAACCAGTCGGCCAGTACGGCGATTTCGGCGGGGGTGTAGTCGGCGATGAGGGTGTTCAGGCGGGCGTAGTAGGGGCCGTAGAGGGCGTGGGTGCGGGCGATGGCTGTCGGTTCGGCGGCTACGCGGATCCGGCGGCGGTCGCTGGGGTCGGGGCGGCGGGTGATGTAGCCCGCGCGTTCGAGGCGGTTGAGGACTCCGGTGACGGCGCCCGTCGTCACGTGGGCGCGCTCGGCCAGGTCGCCGGCCGTGAGCAGATCCTCGCCGGCCTCCATGACGAAGGCGAAGCAGGTGAGGTCGGTGACGTTCAGGTTGAGGCGGCGCGCCATCTCCTGCTGGCTGACCAGGTGCGTCGCGATGGTGTGGTCCATCTCCTTGAGCATCTGGGCGGGGGTCGCGGGCGGGCGGGTCCCGCCGCCCTGTGCCCCGGGAGTGTCGGGCGTGCCTTGCATCGGGAATTGCCTTAGCTCGTGAGAGGTTTTGTGGGTAAACTGCTTACCGTGTGAGGGATTCTTTATTTTACTCGGAGGCTTGT
>NZ_LIQQ01000611.1 GCF_001418565.1 Streptomyces graminilatus
CTCCCCCCCCCGAGCCTCTCTCCGCGTAACCTCTCATCCCGCCTCCGCCCGGGGTGAGCGCGAAGTTCCCTTCCGGTCACCCGCAGCCACAAGGGCGGAAACGCGGTCTGCCTACCTTCGGGACTCATCACCGCTCAGCACCCCCCAAACGAATCACCCGAGCCCCGGACCACCGTGGAGGCGTCATGACAGCCCCTAGTTCAGCCCCCGCACCCGGCAGGGGAGGCCGCTGGATCGAGCACTGGGATCCCGAGAACGAGGCCTTCTGGAGCGCGACCGGCGAGAAGGTCGCCCGCCGTAATCTGTTCTTCTCCGTGCTCTCCGAGCACATCGGCTTCTCCATCTGGACGCTGTGGTCCGTGATGGTGCTGTTCATGGGGCCCGAGTACGGGCTCACCCCGGCCGACAAGTTCTTCATCGTGTCGATGGCCACCGCCGTCGGCGCCGTCGTCCGCGTCCCCTACACCTTCGCCGTCGCCCTCTTCGGTGGCCGGAACTGGACGATCGTCTCCGCGTCGCTCCTGCTCATCCCGACGATCGCGGCGTTCGTCGTCATGCACCCGGGGACGTCCTTCGACACCTTCCTCGTCTGCGCCATGCTCGCCGGCATCGGCGGCGGCAACTTCGCCTCCAGCATGACCAACATCAACGCCTTCTTCCCGCTCAGGAAGAAGGGGTGGGCGCTCGGGCTCAACGCGGGCGGCGGCAACATCGGTGTCCCGGTCGTGCAGCTCATCGGCCTCGCCGTCATCGGCGCCAGCGGCGGACCGCGCGTACTCCTCGGGATCTACATCCCGCTCATCGTCCTCGCCGCCGTTCTCGCCGCCGTCAAGATGGACAACATCTCGTCGCTGAAGAACGACACCGGTGCCGCCAAGGACGCCGTCAAGGACGCGCACACCTGGATCATGTCCTTCCTCTACATCGGGACGTTCGGGTCGTTCATCGGCTACAGCTTCGCCTTCGGCCTCGTCCTCCAGACCCAGTTCGGGCGTACGCCGCTCCAGTCCGCGTACGTCACCTTCATCGGCCCGCTGCTCGGCTCCCTGATCCGGCCCGTGGGCGGCGCGCTCGCCGACCGCTTCGGCGGGGCGAAGATCACGCTGTGGAACTACGTCGCCATGGCCGGCGCCACCGGAGTCATCGTCTTCGCGTCCACCCAGAAGTCGCTGCCCCTCTTCACCACGGCCTTCATCGCCCTGTTCGTCCTCAGCGGCCTCGGCAACGGCTCGACCTTCAAGATGATCCCCGGCATCTTCCAGGCCAAGGCCCTCGCCAAGGGACTGGAGGGCGAGGAGGCCGCCGCCTACGGCCGTCGCCTGTCCGGCGCCTCCATGGGCCTCATCGGTGCGGTGGGCGCGCTCGGCGGCCTCGGGATCAACCTCGCCTTCCGCCAGTCCTTCCTGAGCGTCGGCTCCGGCACCGGTGCCTTCGTCGCCTTCCTCGCCTTCTACGGGGTGTGTTTCCTTGTCACCTGGGCCGTATACCTTCGCCGCCCGGCGACCACACAGGCAACAGAAACCGCCGCCTCGGCAGCAAAGCAGCAGCTCAGCTACGCCGAGGTGTGAGTTGCACCCGAAGCGGCTTAAGTAACACCAGCGACATGTTGTCGAACCGAGCCTGTCACGCACCGTTGACAGGCTCGTTCGGCACGCCAGAGCCGGACTGACCCGACTGCGGGACGAGAGCCATGTACGACGAACAGCAGCGACCAGAACGACCGGAGCCCCCGGAGCAGCCTGACCACGGGCCCCTCGCGGGGTTCACCGTGGGCGTCACCGCCGCGCGTCGGGCCGACGAACTCGGGACACTGCTCCAGCGACGGGGCGCCGCCGTCATACACGCGCCCGCTCTGCGGATCGTCCAGCTCGCCGACGACAGCGAGCTGCTCGCGGCCACCAAGCAGCTCATCGCCCAGGCGCCGGACATTGTCGTCGCGACCACCGCCATCGGCTTCCGGGGCTGGATCGAGGCCGCCGACGGCTGGGGCCTCGGCGACGACCTGCTCGCCTGCCTGGGCGGCGTGGAATTGCTGGCCCGGGGCCCGAAGGTCAAGGGATCCGTTCGTGCCGCCGGGCTGACGGAGGACTGGTCACCGTCCTCCGAGTCCATGGCCGAGGTGCTCGACCGGCTGCTGGAGGAGGGCGTCGAGGGACGCCGTATCGCCATCCAGCTGCACGGCGAGCCCCTGCCCGGTTTCGTCGAGTCGCTGCGGGCGGCGGGCGCCGAGGTCGTGGGCGTACCGGTCTACCGCTGGATGCCGCCGGAGGACATCGCCCCCGTCGACCGCCTCCTCGACGCCACGGTGTCACGCGGCCTGGACGCGCTCACCTTCACCAGCGCCCCGGCCGCCGCGTCCCTCCTCTCCCGCGCCGAGAAGCGGGGCCTGCTCCCGGAACTCCTGGCCGCCCTCCACCACGACGTCCTGCCCGCCTGCGTCGGCCCGGTCACCGCGCTGCCGCTCCAGGCCCACGGCGTCGACACGGTCTCCCCCGAACGCTTCCGGCTCGGCCCCCTCGTACAGCTCCTCTGCCAGGAACTCCCGGCCCGCGCAAGGGCGTTGCCGGTCGCCGGACACCGGGTCGAGATCCGTGGCCACGCCGTCATCGTCGACGGCGCGCTGCGTCCCGTACCGCCCGCCGGAATGTCCCTGCTGCGGGCCCTGTCCCGCCGTCCGGGCTGGGTCGTGGCCCGCGCCGACCTGCTGCGCGCGCTCCCGGGCGCAGGCCGCGACGAACACGCGGTCGAAACAGCGATGGCCCGCCTGCGCACGTCCCTGGGCGCCCCCAAGCTGATCCAGACGGTCGTCAAACGCGGCTACCGCCTGGCCCTGGACCCGGCGGCGGACGCGAAGTACGCCGACACGTAGCCGCTTCGCGAAGGATCGGCACGGGGGCCGGCCTTCACCGGCCCGAGCCGGGCGCCCCGCGCCCGTCAGGGGCGCGGGGAACGGCGCGCCCAGCCCCCACGGACCCGCACCTGACGCTCTGCGTGTCCTGCGAAGCAGACCCGCGCGCGCGGGTCTGCTTCGCA
>NZ_LIQQ01000612.1 GCF_001418565.1 Streptomyces graminilatus
GCCCGCCCGGCCCGCCCGGCCCGCCCGGCCACACGCGGCCCGGCCGGATCTGCCGTCCGCTGTGCGTCAGGCCGGGCGCACCACGCTGTGGATCGTCGCCTCGCCGTCGTAGCGGATCGATTCCTCGCGGACGTACGTACCCGGTTTCGGGGCGTGGATCATCATGCCGTTGCCGGTGTACAGGCCGACATGGCTGCTGTCGTCGTGGAAGAAGACCAGGTCACCGGGCTGGACGTCGGAGAGGGGGACTGTCGTGCCCTCGGTCGCCTGGTCGTGGGCGCTGCGCGGGAGGGTCACTCCGGCGGCCCTCCAGGCGGCCTGGACGAGGCTTGAGCAGTCGTAGGAGCCCGGGCCCGTGGCGCCCCAGACGTAGGGCTTGCCGATCTGTGCGTGTGCGAAGGTCAGGGCCTTCTCGGCCTTGGTGGCGTACGAGGAGCCGGTGACCGTTGCCGTGGACGGCTCCAACTGGACGCCGCCCGTCAACTGCCGCGCCGCCGCCGCTTCCTGGTGGCGTTGCCGCTCCCGCTCCTGTTCCCGCTCCTGCTGCCGCGCCTGCTCCTGTTGCCGCCGGGCGAGTTCGTCCGCCTGGCGGCGGGCCTGCGCCTGCTTCTCCTGTTCGGTCTTCTCCCGTTCGACCGCCGCGAGCCGAAGCTCCTCCTCGGCGATGAGGCGGGAGAGCAGCCGGCGGGCCTGTACGAGCTTCGTCTGGACGGCGGTCTTGGTCGTCTGGAGCTCGTCCTGGGGCTCGATGAGCGACTCGAAGGTCGCCGCTTCCTCCGGGCGCTTCCGTGTCGTCCTGGCCAGTCGCGTGATGTAGTCGGCGACAGCGTTCTTCTGGCGCGAGGTCGGGCGTTCCGTCATGCGGTTCCGGCCGAGGTCATTCCGCGGTCGTCGGCGCGCGGGAATGTCTTCATGGGGTCGCGGACGGCGGATCCGGTGCCGTACCGGGCCGCCGTGGCGAAGACGGCGGGCCGGATGCCTGCTGTGCGCGTGCCCGTAGGGCGCGACTTGCGGTGCGACGACGCCAAGGGTGGCGACTCCTTCCACGTTCCGCCTACCGGGTTAGCTGTCGGGTTCGGGCGGATGGTTCGGAAGGATTGCCCTACGGTCCTTGCCCTGGACGGCAGTCGGACCGATTCACCCCAGGTTTCGGTGGGTCCCCGGTTCCCGCCGCGGGTGGCGGCACGATCGGACTCGGCGGGGGCCGCGCGGCCCGGCGATGTTCGCCGGTGCGGGTCGAGCGGCCTTACCGCACGCTAGCCAACAGGTGTGGCTTCTGTGAAGGTTGATGACCGCTATGCCCGATACGTATTTGTGACCTTGGCCCTAAGCGTGGCTCTATGGAGTCGATCGAGGTAGATGTGTGGCGATCATTGGCGAATTGTCTACTATGTTTTCTTTTAGGGTAATTGTCCGGACGGAACTGGTCGTCGGGCGCGGATACCGGGGGATGTTTTCCGGGTGGCGGCGGGTTGTCAGTGGGGGCGCCTAGACTCGGAGAGCGATGAGCAGCCTCTTTGACGACAGCTTCCTGGCGGACCTCCAGGGCCCTCGGGCCCGCGAGGAGGAACCCCCGCCGCCGCCCGAGGACGAGCACGCGCCGGAGCACGTTCCGGACGACCTGTTCGGCGGGAAGTTCGACGCGCCGCCGGACCGGGACGCGTACTACCGCGACGGCGCCCCACGCCCCGTGGTGGACCCGGCCGCGCTCCTGGACGGGCTGAACGAGAACCAGCGCGCGGCCGTCGTGCACGCCGGCACCCCTCTGCTCATCGTGGCGGGCGCCGGCTCCGGCAAGACGCGGGTGCTGACTCACCGCATCGCGTATCTGCTCGGCGAGAGAGGCGTACACCCCGGCCAGATCCTCGCGATCACCTTCACCAACAAGGCCGCCGGTGAGATGAAGGAGCGCGTCGAGCAGCTGGTCGGCCCGCGCGCCAACGCGATGTGGGTCATGACGTTCCACAGCGCGTGCGTGCGCATTCTCCGGCGGGAGAGCAAGAGACTCGGCTTCACCTCCTCCTTCTCCATCTACGACGCCGCCGACAGCAAGCGGCTGATGGCGCTCGTCTGCCGCGATCTGGACCTGGACCCCAAGCGCTTCCCGCCCAAGTCCTTCAGTGCGAAGATCTCCAACCTGAAGAACGAGCTGATCGACGAGGAGGACTTCGCCGCCCAGGCGAGCGACGGTTTCGAGAAGACCCTCGCCCAGGCGTACGCGATGTACCAGTCGCGGCTGCGCGAGGCCAACGCGCTCGACTTCGACGACCTGATCATGACGACGGTCAACCTGCTGCGCGCCTTCCCGGACGTCGCCGAGCACTACCGCCGCCGCTTCCGGCACGTCCTCGTCGACGAGTACCAGGACACCAACCACGCCCAGTACGCGCTCGTACGGGAACTCGTCGGCACCGCCGAACACACCGGCGACGACATCGACGTACCGCCCAGCGAGTACGACCTGCCCCCCGCCGAGCTGTGCGTGGTGGGGGACGCCGACCAGTCGATCTACGCCTTCCGGGGCGCGACGATCCGCAACATCCTCCAGTTCGAGGAGGACTACGCGGACGCGACGACGATCCTGCTCGAACAGAACTACCGCTCCACGCAGACGATCCTGAGCGCCGCCAACGCGGTCATCGAGCGCAACGAGTCCCGGCGCCCCAAGAACCTGTGGACCAACGCGGGCGCGGGCGCGCGCATCACCGGCTATGTCGCCGACACGGAGCACGACGAGGCGCAGTTCGTCGCCGAGGAGATAGACCGGCTGACCGACGCGGGCGACGCCAAGGCGGGCGATGTCGCCGTCTTCTACCGGACGAACGCCCAGTCCCGTGTCTTCGAGGAGATCTTCATCCGCGTCGGCCTGCCCTACAAGGTCGTCGGCGGCGTCCGCTTCTACGAGCGCAAGGAGGTCCGGGACGTCCTGGCCTACCTGCGTGTTCTCGCCAACCCGGAGGACTCGGTGCCGCTGCGCCGTATCCTCAACGTCCCCAAGCGCGGCATCGGCGACCGCGCGGAGGCGATGATCGACGCGCTGTCCCAGCGCGAGAAGATCAGCTTCGCGCAGGCCCTGAAGCGTGTGGACGAGGCGTACGGAATGGCCTCGCGGTCGACCAACGCCGTCAAGCGGTTCAACACGTTGCTGGAGGACCTGAGGACGGTCGTGGAGTCGGGCGCCGGCCCGGCGACCGTCCTCGAAGCGGTCCTCGAACGCACGGGCTATCTCGCCGAGTTGCAGGCGTCGACCGACCCGCAGGACGAGACCCGGATCGAGAACCTCCAGGAACTCGCGGCGGTCGCCCTGGAGTTCGAGCAGGAGTCGGGAGCTGCCGGAGAGGCGGTTGAGGGCGAGGCACCGGCCCCGGTCGGACTCCCCGCCTTCCTGGAGCGGGTCGCCCTGGTCGCGGACTCCGACCAGATCCCCGACGAGGACGACGACGGCTCCGGCGTCATCACCCTGATGACCCTGCACACCGCCAAGGGCCTTGAGTTTCCCGTGGTGTTCCTGACCGGCATGGAGGACGGCGTCTTCCCGCACATGCGTGCCCTCGGCCAGGCCAAGGAGCTGGAGGAGGAGCGACGGCTCGCGTACGTCGGCATCACGCGCGCGCGTGAACGGCTGTATCTGACGCGGTCGTCGCTGCGCAGCGCGTGGGGGCAGCCGTCGTACAACCCGCCCTCGCGTTTCCTGGAGGAGATCCCGGCGGCCCATCTGGAGTGGAAGCGCACGGGCGCGATGGCTCCGGCGAAGGCCTCCGGTCCGGCCTCCGGGCTGACGTCCTCGCTGTCGGCCTCGCGTTCGCGGTCCGCGGCCTCGGGCGCGTCGGGTTTCGCCACCCGCAGGGGTGGTGCCGAGAAGCCGGTCGTCGCGCTGGCGGTGGGGGACAGGGTCACGCACGACCAGTTCGGCCTGGGGACCGTCGTGGGTGTGAAGGGCACGGGTCCGAACGCCGAGGCGACGGTCGACTTCGGCGAGGACAAGCCGAAGCGGCTGCTGCTGCGGTACGCGCCGGTGGAAAAGCTTTAGCGCTTCGCCGGCCAGGCGGTGGAGGAGCTGCGGGCCCGCTCTGGCTGGTCGCGCGGTTCCCCGCGCCCCTGAACGCCCCTGCGGGGGCGCGATACCGGCCGGTTGCGCTTGCGGGTTACGTCGGGTCGAGGCCGTGGCTGCGCAGCCACGGGAGCGGGTCTATCGCCGAGCCGCCGGCGGGCCGTACCTCGAAGTGCAGGTGCGGGCCGGTCGAGTTGCCGGAGTTGCCGGAGTACGCGATGGGGTCGCCGGCCTTCACCGTCGTACCGGACGCGACCTGGTAGCTGGAGAGGTGGCAGTACCACGTCTCCGTGCCGTCCTTGTCGGTCAGGATCAGCATGTTGCCGTAGGCGCTGTTCCACTGCGTCCGTACGGTGCCGTCGGTCGCGGCCATCACCGTCGTGCCGTACGAGACGGGGAAGTCGATCCCGGTGTGCACGGACATCCAGTTGATGCCGGCCTGGCCGAAGTAGGCGCTGAGGCCGTGCTGCGCGACCGGGAGGGCGTACTTCGGGCGCAGCCGCTCCTTGCGGGCGGCCTCCGCGGCCGCCGCCTTTTTCTGGGCGATCTGCTGGGCCTTGAGGTCGATACGTTCCTGCGTCCGGCTGGCCCGGTCGGCGAAGTCGTCGGCGCCCGCGGAGAGGCTCTCGAGCTGGGTGTCCAGCTTGTTGTTCGCGGTGGACGGCTTCACCGCGATGCCGTCCGAAGCGGAAGTCGTCCTGTTCTGCTCGCTGTCACCGCTCATCCCGCCCACGGAAGCGGCGGCGATACCCGCGACGCCCATCACACAGGCGGACGGAACGGCGATGGTCATCAGGGCGGAACGTTTGGCCGGGGTGCGGCGCCGGGACCGGCCCGCGTTGCGCGACGCCGTACGGGACGCCGCCCGCCCGGCGCCGGGCACCGCGCCCGGAACGGCCTCTTCCTGGCCGTCGAGCAGGGGGGCCTCGGCGGGCAGTTCGCCGTCGCCGAGGAGATCCGACTCCTCGTGGGCGAGGGCGTGCCGGTCGTGCTCCGCTTCGTACTCCGCGGCGTCCGCCACGTCCGTGATCTGCTCGAACATCGCGGTGGCCTGCTGGTCGTGCTCGTGCTCGTACTCGTGCTCGTGCGCATGGCCGTACTCTGCGGACGGGGCGGGCGTGCCGTCCGGGCCGCTGTCCGAGTTCCACTGCGTGGCGTCGTACACACCGGTGTCGGAGACCTGGGTGCCCCATTGCCACTGCTGGGTCTGGTCGGCCGGGCCGGACTGCTCGGGCTGGAGCCAGGCGCGGGCGTCCCACTGGCCGCTGGTGTCACCGCCGGGAGGCGGCGTCTGCGCGGGGATCTCGGCGAGGTGCTGGTAGCCGGGCGCCCAGGTGGAGGTGTCGTAGGCCCCGGTGTCGTAGGCGGCGTGGTGCTGGGCCGCGTACGGGTCGTAGTTCAGGGTCTGGTGACTGCCGGTGGACCACTGGGAGTTGTCGTACGAACCGGTGGTGTCCGCGCCGGGATCCGCGCCCGGCATATTGCCGAAGAGCGGGTCGGTCTGGAAATTACCGGTGCCGGTACCCGTGCCCATGCCCGGGTCAAAACCGTTGGCGAAGGTGGGGTCGTGCGTGGTGAAGTCACCGAAAGGGACTTCCTGGGTGCCGTACGACGTGTAGTGCCCCGTCGCGGCATCGGAAGCCGGAGCCGGGGAGGTCATCGTCCCCGACGGGTGACGTTCGTTCACCAACTTCTCTTTCGCCTCGACAACAGGGGCTGGCAGAGCAGTGCGGCGACTGTACCCGGCGGTACGCGGGCGCGACAATCTTCTGCTGGTTTCGTGCCTGGGGGAAACGGGCATTCGGCCGTGTTTCGGGGGACTGCGGGCACGGGTTTGGCCTGGCGTTCGAAGATTGTTCGAATCCTGGAGGGTGTTCGGCGGCTCCGGCCGGCCTGTGGGTGGTGCTCGGGATGGGTTCAGGTCGGGGTCCGGGGAGGGGTTCAGGCCACGGTCAGTCCCTCTTCCCGGGTCCCGTCCGTCCGGGCGTCGGCGGCGAGGGGGAGGGCGCCCTCGTCCAGGGCCTGCCGTATCCCGGCCGCGACGGCGGGGTGCACGGGCAGGGCGAGGTGTCCGACGCCGGTGACCTGCACGTTCTGTGCCAGCAGGTCCGGGTGGTCGACGCAGGCCGTCTCCGGCGGGTCCATCAGGTGGTCCAGATCGCTCCAGAAGCTGACGAAGCGCGTACGGCAGTCCGGCGCGGGCAGGCACAGTTCCTCGATGACCTCCGAGCCGGGGCGCATCTGGCGGACGATGGGATGCGCGTTGGCCAGCGGGGCGACCCGGGTGCCGGAGTGCGGGGTGCCGAGGGTGACGAGCGTACGGACGCGGAGGTCACCGCCGAGGCGCTGGACGTAGTAGCGCGCGATCAGGCCGCCCAGGCTGTGGCCCACGATGTCCACCTGGGATTGGCCCGTGCGCCTGCAGATCTCCTCGATGTGCCGGCCGAGCAGCTCGGCCGCCGTACGGATGTCGCAGGTCAGCGGAGAGTAGTTGAGCGACTCGATCTGGTGGCGGCCGTGCTGGGCGAGGGACCGGCGCAGCAGGACGAAGACGGAGCGGTTGTCGATGAAGCCGTGGAGGAGGACGACCGGGGGTTTCGGCTCCGTCGGCAGGTGAGTGGGGGAGGTGGCGGTACTGGGGGCTCCAGGGGACCCGAGG
>NZ_LIQQ01000613.1 GCF_001418565.1 Streptomyces graminilatus
CCTAGCCCCCGCTCCCAACGCCCCCCTCTGGGGAGTGATCCCCGCCGGTACCGCTCGTTGGCGGGCCGGGGTTCCGGTCCAGCAGGTGCCTCGGCGGGAGAGAAGGCGGCGTAGCCACACCTCCAGGGAGACCAGGTCCGCGAGGCCGTCCAGGGGGAGGGGTTCGCCCTCGGCGGCGCTTCGGAGGGCCTTGCGGACCACCCTCGCCTCCACCAGCCCCGCCTCCGCGAGCAGCGGTGTGTCGAACAGGGTGAGCAAGGTGTCCACCGACACCCGCAGGCCCGTCCGCGAAGCCGCCGTCGCCGACGCGTGCGACGGTGCGCCCCAGCCGGGGGGCAGGTCCGTGACACCGGCGCCCTCCAGGACCGTACGGAGGATGGAGGCGCGGGCACCTGGTTGGACGCGCAACGCTTCCGGGAGGGCCCTGCACGCGCGTACCACCTGGTTGTCCAGGAAGGGCGTGTGGAGGCGCTGGAAGCGGATCTCGGCGGCCTGCTCCAGGACCCGTACGTCCGCCGCCTGGCGGGCCAGCGCAGCCCGCGCGCGGAAGTCTCCCGGGCGTTGGCCGGGGCCCACGCCGGCGCCCGCGCGGTCAGTCGCCCAGTTCAGGCGAACCGATACTTCAGCCAGCGCCTCACCGGTCAGCCACCGCGCGGCCGGGCCGGGTCTGGCCCAGGTGAGCGCGGCCAGTGAGGCTCCGACCGCGCCCCCCGGCTCGTCGAAGCGGCGCTGCATCAGGCGGTCGGCGAGGTTCTCGATGCCGGCCTTGTAGGGAGTGCGGGCGAGTTTGCGGGCGGCGCCGTACACGCGCGCGGGGACCATCACCGAGCCGTCGGCCTTCGCGAGCGCGGCCACCGGACGGACCAGGTGGCGGCGTTTGCGGTCCATCAGGAGGTCGGCGAGGCGGGCGGGGTGGGCGTCCAGTACCTGCCGGGCGCCGTAGCCGGTGAAGTGGTCCGCGCTGCCCGAGGCGAGGCGGGCGCGGTGGCGGGCCGCCGTGACCAGGGAGGGGCCCGGTTCGTCGGTCAGCGGGCCCTCCAGGTCGGCGTACGGCAGAACGTCCTCGCCGCCCGCCACCACCACGTGGTGCAGGCGCGGGTTGGCCGCCAGGGCCCCCGCGCGCTCCAGTTCCGCCTCGCGCCCGCCCACCACCATGTCGTTGAACGTCACCGCCACGAGCCGCTCCCCCGCGCCCGTGCCGTGCCCCAGCACCGTCCCCGGCGCACCCGGCAGGCCGGCCGCCAGGAGCGCGAGCGTCCCCGAGGCCGGGCCGCCGGACAGGTCCGCCCCTATCCCCGGTACGGGCATCCCGCGCGCGGCGCGCCGTTCCGCGGGGCCCATGCCGGGCACGGGCCCGGGGTCCACGTCGGCGCCGGGTACATGGCGGGGGGCGGACAGACGGGCGCGTACCGCCTCGACCAGCGCGTCCCGTACGCCGTCCACCGCGCTGTCGGGGTCCACGGGGGCCGCCGCGACCGCGAGGGAGGCGACCGGCTCGTACCCGGCGATCTCGCGCGCCCCGGCGCGCAGGATCAGCGCGTGCCCGGGCGGAATGCGCCGTACGCCGTCGTACGGGGTCGAGTCGTGCAGCGCCGCCGGTACGTCGGGGGCCGCGAGGAGGGCGGCGAGGTGGCCGAAGTCGAGGTTGGCCTCGATGAGGTCGGCGAGCGGGAGGGCCGCTGTGGCGTAGGCCGTACCGCCCGCCCATGGGGTGTAGAACACCGGGCGCGCGCCCGCCAGATCGCCGCTGACCATGAGCCGGCGCCCCACCTGGACGACGGCCGTGTAACTGCCGGGCCAGGCCGTCAGATGGCGAAGTGCCCCTCCACGGGCGGCGAACAGCGCGACCCGCAGTTGCTCGTCGGTGGCTCCGCAGGTGCCCAGGACGGCGATGCGGGTCTGCTCGTCGGCCCGTACGACGCGCACCTCGTCGGGGCGCCAGTCGCCGACCGCCCAGAGCGGATCGGGGTCCCCCCAGAGGAGTTGGGAGCCGACCGGGTGCACCGACTCACCGTCGTAGCCGGTCGCCCCCGCCCCGTATCCGGCGCCGGACCCGTTCCCGTTCCCATTCCCGTTCCCGGTTCCGAATCCGGCGCTGTCGGACGCGTAACCGCCGGTACCTGTCGTGTACTTGGCGGCCACAGCTGCGGTGCTGCTCCATCCCACCAACCACCGCATCGACGCCTCCACAGGCTGTGGACAACCAGTGCACCGGACGAACTCGGCACCATGCTGCCATGAAGGACGCGCCTCGGAGGGACGGCGGAGCCGCTCGTGCTCCCCGAAGTGCGCCCCTGCGAACTCCCGTGCACCCCCTGGAACATGCCCGCCCGGCCCCGAACGCACGCCCGGATCAAGGGACTTCGGGGTTCGGAGGCAGGGGAACTCCAGGGTTCGGGGTGGGCGGAATTCAGGGCACGGGACAGGGGACTTCAGGGTCCTGGGTCCTGGGTGCGGGGTGCGGGGTGCG
>NZ_LIQQ01000614.1 GCF_001418565.1 Streptomyces graminilatus
GTGTAAAAGAGACCCTATCACCCCTGGGGGTGGCGGGGTCGGGAAACGCGGGCCGGGTTCGTACAGGTTCTGGCGCCATTAGGGTGAGGGCATGCCAGCCAGCTACGCGTATCTCGGCCCCGAGGGCACCTTCACCGAGGTTGCCCTGCGCACGCTTCCCGAGACGGCCACCCGGGAGCTGATCCCGATGGTGTCCGTGCCGGCCACGCTCGACGCGGTGCGCAGCGGTGAGGTCGAGGCCGCGTTCGTGCCGATCGAGAACTCCGTCGAGGGCGGTATCACCACCACGCTCGACGAGCTGGTCGCGGGCTCCCCGCTGATGATCTACCGCGAGGTGCTGCTGTCGATCACCTTCGCGCTGCTGGTCAGGCCGGGCACCAAGCTGTCGGAGATCAAGACCGTCACCGCCCATCCGGCCGCGCAGTCGCAGATCCGCAACTGGATGAAGGTGAACCTCCCGGACGTGGTGTGGGAGTCGTCCGCCTCGAACGCGGACGGTGCCCGGCTGGTGCAGGAGGGCCGGTACGACGCCGCCTTCGCGGGCGAGTTCGCCGCCGCCCGGTACGGTCTCACCGCGCTGGAGACCGGCATCCACGACGCGGAGAACGCGCAGACACGGTTCGTCCTGGTGGGCAGGCCCGCCCGGCCCGCCGCACCGACCGGCGCGGACAAGACGTCCGTCGTCATCTGGCAGCGTGACGACCACCCCGGTGGACTGCGCGATCTGCTGGGCGAGTTCGCGGTGCGGGGCGTCAACCTGATGCTGCTCCAGTCCCGGCCGACCGGGCAGGGCATCGGCAACTACTGCTTCGCCATTGACGCCGAGGGCCATATCTCCGACCGGAAGGTCGCCGAGGCGCTGATGGGGCTCAGGCGGATCTGCCTCAAGGTGCGGTACCTGGGTTCGTACCCGCGTGCGGACATCGGAGTGGAGGACGTACGCGCGCCACTGCCGGGCACGTCCGACGAGGAGTTCGTGACGGCCGCCGACTGGGTGGCCCGCTGCCAGGACGGCCGCTTCTAGCCGGTCCCTCGGTGCTCCGACAGCCGGTCCTCCGGCGCTCCGAGCCGTTGCCTCGGCGGTTCCGGCCGGTCCTACCAGCCGATTTCCGTTGTCCACAGAAGTTATCCACAGGCCTGCTTCTCGACCTGGGGACAAGTCGACAACGGAACACCACCCTGTCGACAAATCGCCCTACAGACCGCCGCCCCGTCCACAGCCCGCCATGCCACTCTTCGTCCACTCGTTTCCCTGGTATAACCCGCCGGGGTTACGCATTTACACCCGAAAGTGGGCGAGAGGGTGGTTTGCTTCGAGAATTGGTCATCTCGTGGACATCTTTCGAAACGATCACTTCCGTAATCCACAGATCTTTCACACAGCCTGTGGATAACTTCGTCCGGGTGTGGATCACTGTGGACGACCGCGCCGCCAAGTCCCCTTCACCGCAAGGGATTCGAGTCAACCAGGCACCGCCGTCGGACTCTTTCAGGGAAGCCGGCTGTTTTTCTTTGACGCACCCGAATAGGCCCACATTTCGGGCAAATGGCAACACGCGGCGGGCAGGGAAATACCGAGTCGTGAGCGCCGACCCGGCACCGGTAGCCTTGCAGGGTGATTGACCTTCGCCTGCTCCGTGAGGACCCCGACCGTGTGCGCGCCTCGCAGCGTGCCCGTGGAGAGGACGTCGCGCTCGTCGACGCTCTCCTGTCCGCCGACGAGCGGCGCAGGTCGTCCGGCGTCCGCTTCGACGAGTTGCGTTCCGAGCAGAAGGCGCTCGGCAAGCTGATCCCCAAGGCCTCCGGCGACGAGAAGGCCGAGCTGCTGGCGAAGGCCGGACAGCTCGCCGCCGACGTCAAGGCGGCCGACGCCGAACAGCACGAGGCCGACGAGGAGGCCAAGAAGCTCCTCCTCCAGCTCGGCAACCTGGTCCACCCGGACGTCCCGGTCGGCGGCGAGGAGGACTTCGTCGTCCTGGAGACGCACGGCACGATCCGCGACTTCGGCGCCGAGGGTTTCGAGCCCAAGGACCACCTGGAGCTCGGCGAGGCGCTGGGCGCCATCGACGTCGAGCGGGGCGCCAAGGTGTCCGGCTCGCGCTTCTACTACCTCACCGGCGTCGGCGCGCTCCTTGAGCTGGCCCTCGTCAACGCCGCGATCGCGCAGGCCACGGCGGCCGGCTTCATCCCGATGCTGACCCCGGCGCTGGTCCGCCCGCGCGCGATGGAGGGCACCGGCTTCCTCGGCCAGGCCGCGGAGAACGTGTACCACCTGGAGAAGGACGACTTCTACCTGGTCGGCACCTCCGAGGTCCCCCTCGCCGCGTACCACATGGACGAGATCCTCGACGCCGACAAGCTGCCGCTGCGCTACGCCGGTTTCTCGCCGTGCTTCCGCCGCGAGGCCGGCACCTACGGCAAGGACACCCGGGGCATCTTCCGCGTGCACCAGTTCGACAAGGTCGAGATGTTCTCGTACGTCGACCCGGCGGACGCGGAGAACGAGCACCAGCGTCTCCTGGACTGGGAGAAGCAGTGGCTGACCGCCCTCGAACTGCCCTTCCAGGTCATCGACGTGGCCTCGGGTGACCTTGGCTCCTCGGCCTCGCGCAAGTTCGACTGCGAGGCGTGGATCCCGACCCAGGGCAAGTACCGCGAGCTGACCTCGGCCTCCAACTGCGACGGCTTCCAGGCCCGGCGTCTGTCCGTGCGGATGCGTGACACCAGCGACGGCAAGAGCAGGGTCCAGCCGCTCGCGACCCTGAACGGCACGCTGTGCGCCGTACCGCGCACGATCGTGGCGATCCTGGAGAACCACCAGCTGGCAGACGGTTCGGTGCGCGTGCCCGAGGTGCTGCGCCCGTACCTGGGCGGCCGGGAGCTGCTGGAGCCGGTCGCCAAGTGACCGACGCCGCCGGGTCGTTCCCGTACCGGCTCGTCGCGACCGATCTCGACGGAACGCTGCTGCGCTCCGACGACTCGGTCTCGGCGCGCACCCGCGAGGCCCTCGCCGCGGCCACCGCGGCGGGCGCCGCGCACATCGTCGTCACCGGCCGGGGAGTGCGCTGGACCCGGCACGTCCTTGAGGAACTGGGCTACGACGGACTCGCGGTCTGCGGCCAGGGCGCACAGGTGTACGACGTCGGCGCGCATCGCCTGCTGACGTCGATCACCCTGGACCGGCAGTTGGCCTCGCTCGCGCTGGCGAAGATCGAGTCGGAGGTCGGGCCACTGTTCCTGGCGGCGAGCCGGGCGGGCCTCGACGGCGAGGTGCTGGTAGGTCCGGGCTACGAGGGCGTGGGCTCGCTGCCCTTCGTCCCGCTTCTGGAACCGTCGGACCTCTGGGCCGAGCCGCTGGGCAAGCTCTACATCCAGCATCCGACGCTGTCCAGCGACGAGCTGACCGACGTCGCCACCCGGACCGCCAGTGGCTTCGTGACCGTCACCATGGCCGGCGAGGGGATAGTGGAACTCCTCCCCCTGGGCCTGACCAAGGCGAAGGGCCTGTCCCTGGCGGCCCGTCGGCTGGGCCTGAGGTCCACGGACGCGATCGCCTTCGGTGACATGCCCAACGACATCCCGATGTTCACCTGGGCGGCACACGGGGTGGCGATGGCCAACGCCCACGCCGAACTGCGGGCGGTGGCGGACGAGGTGACGTCGTCGAACGACGAGGACGGCATCGCGGCTGTGCTGGAGCGGTTGCTCGCGTAGGGCGTGCGTGGCCGGAAGGGCCCGAGGGGGGCCTGGGGAGGGCGGCCCGCGCGAGACGACTCGCGCGCTCGAAGTGGCCGCCCCGGGCAGCTCCCCCCGCTGAGCGGACTCCACGGAGGCAGTGACTCTCCGGAACCCGCCGCGGGCTGCCCCGAAGGAAGCCGCACCGACCGCCGTGCACCGGCGTCACGCGGCTCCGCTCCCAGTTCCCGACCCCAGCCACCGGACCTTCGACATCGGACAGATCCGGCGTACTGGACACAACTACTGTGCCTGCAGGGCGCGTCGGACGCCACCGAATAAAACTGGTGAGCGGGTCCCTGAAGTTCCTGAAGTTCCAGGGGCCCCAGGGGTCCCAGGAGTCCCCGGGGTGGCGGGCCCGACCGCCCCCGCCCGCTGCCTACTTGCGGCGCCACCTGCGGCGGCGCG
>NZ_LIQQ01000615.1 GCF_001418565.1 Streptomyces graminilatus
ACACGGCCCGGCTCGCGTACGAAGGGGGGACGGCCGTCGCGCGCGGCCGTCGGCCGACGGGCCCACGCCGCCGAGACGGCCACCCTCGCCCGGTGCCGGGTCAGCTCCAATGCGTCCGCACAGTCGGCCGCGTCGATGCGCTGCGGTAGAGTCCGGAGCGAGCATGTGGCACACCGTGCGGCGTCGGCGCGGTCGAAAGCTCGGCCCGGCGGTCGAGGTGAGGATCGAAATCCCAGAGAACGGCATCCCGGTGCCCGCAACCGAGCGGGGCACCGGCCCCGTATCGATGCGATCAGGAGATCCCGTGACGCTCAACGACAGCCGTAACACCCCCGGATACGTCTGCGGACGCATCATCGCCGCGTACGAACTCATCGCCGCTCAGGTCGGCCAGAACCTGCCCCTGAACGACCTCAACCTGTCGGCCACGCACCCGGTGCACACCATCCCGCGCCTGCGAGCCGGGCAAATCCGCAAGGCACTCGCCCGGACACGCGAGCAGAATCCCGAAGGGGTCGCCCGGGTCGAGGCATATATCGCCGACCTGGTCGCCAGGCTGGATCACTTCCCTCAAAGTCTCGACTCGGAGCAGCGGGCCGAGTACGTCCTTGGAGAAGCGCACCAGAAGGTCGTCGGCCTGCCCTTCTGACCCTCCCGGCCCGCAGGGCAGACGGCTTTGTGGGCCCCGAAGCTGGATTCGGCGACGTCGAGATCCACCCCGGCGGCCGGCGGAGGCACGTCCACCTCGGCCAGCAGGTCCTCCGCCGCCGAGCGCACACGCCATGGCACCATCCGCAGGCCGATTGAACCCTCCCCGGTCACGGTCAGCGTGCGGACCGGGGGACGGCGGGCCGTGTCCGCACGGTCCCGCGCGAGCACGGCCTGGAGGGCCTCGGCGGCCGTGTAGGCGCCGATCTCTGCCATGCCGCCGATACTCAAGGCGGCACGAACTCAGTCCCCAGGAGTGAGTGCGATGAGGGCGGCGCAGGCTGGGCCCCCGGCTCTGAGATCGCGCATCAGGGCCCGCTTGGTCCGGTGGGCGGCGATGAACCCGGCGTAGCGTTCGGCGAAGGCGGCCGTGGCGTCATCTCTGTCGGCGAGGGCGGCAAGATCGCCCAGGAGGCGGACGACCTCCGGGTAGTGGCGGGTGCCGCGCCGTGTGAGGAGTTCTCCCACACGCTGCCAGGCGGCCCCGGGATCGTGCCGAAGGTCGGCCAGCCGCCGGTTCTGGGCTTCCTGCTGCGCCCTTGCTGCCCGCTCCCGTTCGTCGGCTTCCTGCTGTTCCTCACAGGCGATCCGCCGTGCCTTCTGGGCGGGGACCGCGGCGCGGAGCTCGGCGACCGTCCGGCGTGCGCAAGCGGGAGCAGCGGGCGTCTGGGTGTCCTGGAAGCGCCGGCGCAGCTCGTACAGGGGCTGGAGATCGCCGCTGTGCAGGAGCGTGGCCAGGACGGTGTCCTTGTCTCCCGCTTCGAGGGCGGCGATCCAGTCCCGGTGGGCAGCGAGCGGAGGGCGCGGGGCGGGGCGGGACGAACGCTGGGCCGCCGCTGCGATGAGGTCGTCGTCGATGCGCAGGAACTCGGCCAGGTCTGCCAGCGGCTCGGGGAGGTCACCCAGTCCCGGTGGGACGGGCGGCTCCAGTTCGTCGTCGTCGAGTTCGCCGCCTTGCGCGCACAGCAGCCACGCGAGATACGGCAGCCGTAGGTCTCCCTCGGCGACGTGCCGGCGGGCGCGGTTGATGGACGGCAGCCACTGCTCGTCCCGGTCCCCGTCGTCGCCGAAGAGGTCGTTGAAGTCCTCCGGGTCGTCCTCGTTGTCGGACTCCAGGGCGATCAGGACGTACTCGCCGCTCTCCCAGCTGTCTGCCGAGTCGCCGACGCAATACGTTTCCGCGGTGTCCAGGGAGAGAGCGGCGGCGGGCCACCGCAGGATAAGCCGCCGGGTGCCCCAGTTCGCGAAGTAGAGATGGGCGTCGTAGTGCGTCTCCACCAGCAGCTGCGCATCCCCCTTGAAGTCACCCCAGCCGTAGGTGTTCACGAAGCTGTGCCGGGTCAGGCGTGCCCTGGTCGTCAGCGCCCTGATCTCCGCCAGTTGCCCGTCGGTCAACGGGGCATCGACTGTGAACTGGTAGTGCTGATGTTCCGACATGGCCTGGTCCTCCTGTTCCCGGACAAAGTCGTAGCAGTTCCGCCGGATCGCTGTGGCGGGAACGGGCGCTGCCCGCACGGCACTTCGGCGGCTGTGGTCGCGGCGTGGCAGGCGGGTGGCCCAGGGCACGCGGGGCGGGTCCCGGGCAGCCGCCGCATGTAGGCCGGTAGCGTCCGAACACCGGTCTGTGAAGAACTGGACCATTCGTCGTCGCTGTCCCGGGCGCTCCGCATCGACAGAGAGTGTGGGACACCCACTCCATGTGCTCTTGGTTGTCCTCCATGACATGTATCGCGTGGTGACCCAGCTGGCTGGCCGGCGCCGAAGGACTCACTGTGCCCCGCCTCATCAGCTCTCGGCGCTCGCGGGTCAGCAGCTCGTACGCCAGCCGATCCCGGATCCTGCGGTGTCCTGCGGTGTCCTGCGCCAACAGTGCTCAAGGCCTGGCTGGTTCGGCTGGTTCCTGCCGGAGCAGATCGGGGCGAGCGTCGGCGAGATCGAAGGCCCGCTTCAGACCTTCCACGAGGACGGGCTCGATCCGGTAGGCGCGTATACGGTCATCGAGTTCGAGCACGTTGGTCTTGCTGCCCGGGCCGATCCTGCGCCGCACCGCCCGGATGCTCGTGAGTGTCCCGCCGATCCTCCCGCGCGGAATCGGCATGTCAGGGTGGTAGGCGAAGTGCTCCTGAACGTCGTCGTAGGAGGCAGTGCCGCCCAGCTCGACGAGGCGGCGCAGCACGGCGCGGGCACCGGGCATCACTGCGGCGATCGTCTGGAACAGCAACTGGTCCGTCCAACCCTCCCAGAGATCCTCACCACTCAGGTCCTCTGGACCCGGCCGGGGCTCCAAAGCGGGAGCCTCTGGCCAACTGCTCGCCACGGCAGCGGGTTTGAATCCGTAGGCGGCCTGCACCGCCGCGATCGCCTGCTCGTAGGTGTCGGTTTCGGTGTCAATGATCAGCTGCACATTCTCCCCTGGATCCCCACCTCGGCCCCGCCACTATCTCACCGGGCCGCACCGCAGGACGACACCCGCGTCCCGTGGGCTGGATCGTCGAGCTGGGCATCCGCGACGGGGCGCCGTGCGACCGCCGAGGGAGCGCGCGGTACTTGCCCGCGTAGTCCGCGCGGTCATACCGCAGTTGGAGAACCGCGGTCCCACCCGGGGTTGTGAGCAGCACCAGGCCGGGGCACTCTCAGGACAGAAGGGCGCAACACCCGGCAGCTCCGGGCCCGCCCTGAGGGCGAAGCGGATCACGCGTCCGCGCGCTGCACGGTGGCTGGTCCACTGGCTGTGGTGCGTTCCGGGAGGCACCGCTTCGGCTACATCGGTGAGCGTCAGGCAGGTCGGTCGGGCAGGGGTATGCGCCCGACGAGTTCGTGCCATCGCTCGATCGGCCACACCAGAATGCTGGCGCGGTCGGAGGACATACGCAGGAGGACCTCCTCGCCGCCCGGCAGCAGGGCGAATTCGGCGTGATCTTCGCCCCAGGTGCCGACCGGGTAGTACCAGTCGAGCCCATCGTCGTCCTTGACCGTGGCGGCAACACCGACTTGGACGGCCGCGGCCAGCGCCCGCGCGGCGGCTTTCGGGAACCTGACGATGGCTATCTCCGGTTCGGGTTTGTCCGTCAAATTACCCATTCCTTCCGTACGTCGTTGATGGCGGTCCGGTCCCCTCGGCCCACGCCTGACGGCCGTCTCGTCAGGGTCTGGCGGCATGTTCCTGCTGGACCTGATGGGCAAGGTCCAGGAGGGTGTCGAGCTGTATTTCGATCGTCTGCTGACAGGCGCTCCACTCCCCTGGGGCGAGCTGGGAGGGCGGGGTGCATCCCGTGGCGAGTGAGTGCAGCTCGGCGTGCAGCCGGACTGCAGCCTCCGTGACGGCTGGGACGTTGATGGCCTGGAGTGCGGGCAGGGCCCGGTCGAGCTGTTCCAGCGCCCTGCTCAGGACCTTCGGGTCCTCGTGGTGCGGGAGTGTCGATTCCGGCGTGTGCACTTTCCACGCCGTGGTGGCGGCATTTCGGACCGCGAGGGCCGCGGTGGTGAAGTCCACGAGCGGCGTACTGCGGGAAGCGGCGGCCCGCAGCCGTCCCTTGCGGGTGAGCGGGTAGGCCAGCTCCAGATCCGCGAGAACCAGCGCGGTGACCCACAGCGCGGCCGTCAGGCCAAGGCCGCCCCCCGCCGCTGCGGGAATCGCCAAGCCGACGGTCGCCAGAACAACGATCAGCACGGCGGCACACGCCACCATCACACCGGCCGACTTGACCAGTTGGCGTCTGTTGCCTCGCATTGCTTCCCATCTGTCCTGTCCCCGTAGGCCACTTCGAGGAACCTGTTGGCCTGGTGCAGAGCGGCCCATCGATCTGCACCAGGCGCTTGTGTCCGCGCGGTCTCGATCATCCTGCGAGTGGCGTGCCGACCGCCAGACCCACAGCCATGTGGATTGACCGAGGACCGCCCGACCTGCTCCGCCAGATGCTCGGGGCGCGGACCGTCGCGGGGTGGACCGGCCGTCTACCGGCGCACGCGGTCAGTCCCGGCCCGCGCACCGTTGTCGGTACTCGCCGAGGTCGATGACCGTGGCATCGAGCAACTGCGGGGTGTGCGGCCCGCCAGCACGGTGGAGGTCGACCGGATGCTGGTCAATGGCATGGCGGATCTGGGCGAGGGCCGCTCCGCTGGGATAGAAGGGTTCGATGAGCTGGCCGAGCTGGTCTTCCAACTCCGACAGTATGGCGCGCAGTTCGCGGTCATCGGATGTATCGGAAGCGTCCTGCGGGGCGCTGCTGGCGGTGGAGATCAATTTCAGGGTTCTCACGTCGGCACCTCTGTCCTTCATTCCGTGGCTCGGCTGGCCCCCTGTAGACCTGGTCGGGCGCCGAAACGTCTAGAGCGGCCCAGGAGGTATCGAGGCCGCTCCGATCCACGGACCGGAGGCCGGCCCGGAAGTGGGGGCCGTTGGTCGGTCCCGGTCTCAGCGAGCGGCCCGATTTCAGGTGCGGTCTCCAACAGCGCTGGGCTGAAGCTGGACCAGGGGTCCAGGCGCGGACTCAGCGCAGGATGACCGGCTGGTCCGGCATCCCGTGGTCGAGGAAGGTGGTGATCAGGTCGGCGAGACCGATGGGGTAGACCCTCTGGTGCGTGGTCCTCAGTTCCTTCCGCGTCCACCAACGGTGGGCCCGGATGTTGTCGGTCTGCGTGGCGCTGGCCGGGTTGATGGCGGCGGGCGTGAGGCGGGCGAGGAAGTACTGCTCGACTTGGCGGACGTCGTGGCCTGCGACGGCATGACTCTGGCTGCGTTCTGCGAGCTGGCCACTCAGTTTGACGTCCTTCTCCGCGATGCCGAGTTCTTCGTTGAGTTCACGTCGGGCGGCGGAGGCGTGGTCTTCGTCCTCTTCCAGGGAACCGCCGGGGGTGGCCCAGAAGCCACCGTTCTCGGCGTAGTGGAGCAGTAGTACACGCTGGTCGTCGTCGAGAATGATGACTCGGCCGGCTTCCCGAAGAGGTGCGGTGCTCATGCCTCCAGTGTGCTGATTCAGTCCTGTGTGACGTGCTGGTCCACGGATTGGCGGTCCCGCCCGTTTGAGATGCCGCTGGAAGCGAGGACCTCGCGGCCGCCGGGTCGGTGCCCGGCAGTCGGCCATCTTCTTGCAGGTCGTTTCGGTCTCGGCGGAAGCACTGTGGGGCGCTGGGGCTGGCGTTCTCTTCAGGCGCGGTCGATCTGGGTGAAGGGGCTGATGGTGCCGTTGGACAGGGGATAGGCGAGTCCGTACGCCACTGACAGGCGAGGGCCGGCGCTGCCGTGGTGGTGCGTGATGACGGCGCGGTCGAGGGTGCTGGTGGCGATGAAGAGTTGCTCGGCTTCCCCGTGGAGGAATGCTGCTGCCCAGGGCGGCAGGCCGATGCTGTCGCGGATGCGAGTGTCGAGTGAGTCGATCGCCTGGTACCAGGTGTCGAGCATGTCCAGGTGGGCGCGTACGAAGCCGTCGACGGCTGCCGCGGGGTCCAAGCCGTCGGTGCCGGGCTCGGCGAGTGCGAGAAGCGGCCTCTCGTCCAGTCCGCCGAAGCAGTCGGGGATTCCGGCAATGTCCGTGTAGTAGGTGACGACAAGGGTTCGGTCACCGTGCGGGACCGCGTCGAGCGGCGGCAGGCTCCAGTCGATCCAGCGTTCGATGTCGGCGGCAGTCGGTGGGCGCAGCTCGGCTTCCATGAACCGCATACTGCCGTGCGCTCGGCCTTCGAAGGCACGCACCCTCGCCCGCCACGGTTGCTGAAGCTCACTCAATCGCCCGCATGAACGAGGCCCGACATTGCTGGTGACCTGCGCAGCGGCACCTCGTTCGCATTACGGAAGGCTCGGGGCGCCATGCGCAGGCCGCCAGCCACTCCCTCTTGCACGGTCCGGGGGCAATGCCGGCCCGGCAGCCGGAGCGGTGGACCACATGCTGAGGCCCAGCACACCGTGTGTGCTGGGCCTCAGACGGGCAGGACGTGCGCCAACACGGCCTCCGGGGTGTCCTGATGCGGCGGAATCGCGACCCGTACAGCTCAGGAGCGCCGCCGACTGGAGCCGGTCGGCGGATGCCACGCATCATGAACCCGGCCCTCGTCCCGGGGCAAGCAGGTCTGGAACACGGATGACCATCGTCGTGGCTGACCGTAGCCGAAGTGGGGCCGGGGTTGCTGGTCGTGACGCGGCAGATCCGTATCAGGCCCTCCAGGACCGAAGCCCGGTGTCACTGCGTGATGTCCGTCGTTGGAACGGCCCTGACCAGCCATAGGACATTTAGGGCAATCAGGGGAGGCGGTGCGGCGCCGCGCCGTGGCATGCTCTGGCGCACCGGCCCCGCGTACGGCAGCGCCAACTGCCCGCGGATGCCGGTCCATTGCGACCCGTCCATCTTCGGCGGCCCGCTCCCCGCGTGCGGGCGGGCCTGCCTCATGCCCCAGGAGCACCCGCGTGCCTCATGTCGTTCCCGTTTCGCCTCCCGAACCTGCGCCTGACGGCCGTGTCCGTCCCAGCGCGGCGGCGCAGGTCGCCGGTGTCGTGGCCTTTCCCGTCATCGGCGGCGTGCTCGCCATGACCGGCATGCCGGTGGGCGACGTCCTCTCCCTTGTGTGCGGCTGCGGCGTGATCGGCGCCGGGTCCGTCGTCGCGTGCGTCCGCCTCACCGGCTGGCCCGTGGCCGGCCGCCTCGTCGGCGCGCTCGCGGCGGCCGCCGTCCGCGCGGCGCAGGAGTCCCGGACGTGAGCGTACGCAGCGGCAAGCCGCCCGCCCGGGAACGGACAGCCCTCGGCATCTACCTCAACTCACTGCACTGGATATACGGCCCGAGCTGGACCGAACTCTCCCGCCGCACGGGCCTGTCGGTGTCCACCCTGCAGCGCACCGCCCGCAAATCCGGCCCGGTGTCACGCGAGGAGAACGTGATCGCCTACGTCGAAGGGATCACCGACGACCCCCGGTCCGTCGCCGACGCGATGCGGCTGTGGCGCCGGGCGCGGATCGAGGAACGCAGCCGGCTACACAGCCTCAACGCACCCGCGCCCGCGTACGTACGCAACGAGGCCGACCTCCTGGCCGCGCTCGCCGCCGCCTACGAGAAGGACGGCGCCCCGCCCCTGCGGACCCTCCAACGCCGTGCCGGAAACGCCGGCAACGAGGTACTCGTCCTTCCGCTCGCCAACGCCTCCCGCATCGTCAACCGCGTACGCCTGCCCACCGACCAGCGCCAGTACGAGGCCTTCCTCACCGGCTGCGGCATTCCCGACCACGCCCTCGGCCCCTGGCTCGAGGCATGGCACCGCGCCCGGAGCGCACAGCCCGCCACCACCCGGCCCGCTCCGCAGCACCACGGGACCTGAACCGCTCTCCGCGCCGATCACGGCAGCACAGGGGCGAGCAGCAACACCACGATCGGCCTGGGGCGGGGCGCCACGAGACAACATGTCAGGCTGGCACCGAGGCCGCACTTCCAGTCCGGGGCGCGGCCAAGACCCGTACGGACGCGCGTGAGCTCGTCCGGCTCCTCGACGAGTCGAGCGGGCCTCGGCCTCTCCTGTTCGACCTGCCCAGCGACGACCTGTACCAGCCCCCTTGCCCCGCGGTCATCACTGGTATCGACTCGCCAGCCGATGCCGCCGGCCCCGCCGGGCCCCAAGGTCTTCGACGCGATCACGAGGGCCTTCGGCATGGGGGAGGACTCTGGCGCGGGCACGCCGCCGCACGAGTAGCGCAGCAGCGGCCCATCAGCCGGCCGCGGCGCGGGCCACCGGGTTGGCGGGGTTGTCTACCCGCGTCCGGCACCGGGGACTGCCGCTCGGGCTCTGCGGGCGGGCAGTCCACTGGCGGGAGAATGCTCGGGGCGGGTAAGGGTGCGCGACTGCCGGTTAGACGGCGAGCTTACGCATCAGCGCTTCTCTGATTTCTTGCCTGCACCAGGCGGTAGCGGGGACGAACACGATGCACGCACAGCCCCGTCTCACACGACACGCCTGCGGCGGGTAGTGGGGCACGCCTCCTTCAGGATCGGGCCGCACGTGCGATCCGAGGCCGTGACCGCACCGGCCGCACGTCCTCGCGAGCTTCGCCCGTACCCGCTCGACCACCACGCTCATACCGGTCCAACGCCCCTTCCTCGACATGTCATGGCCTTGTCCAGGCGCCGCCGACGCGGGCCCCCGAGCCGAGCCGACCGAGGTTCGGCGCCGGCCCGGTGCGCTACAGCCTCCGGACGGCACCGAAGCAGCCAGGCCGGTATAGAGCAGCGGCACCGTGACTCAGGCAGCGTTCGAGGCCTCCACCGGTACGTAGCCGTGGACGAGGGCATGCTCAAGGAAGGCGTCCAGCGCTGTCTCAAGGCAGCGCCCGTCGTCCGTATCGGGCATCTCTGGACGGCTCGTCCAGTCCCGCAGTACCGCCAGCTGGAGGCCGCCCAGGCGGCCCCCAGGATCCCATCCCCCGGAGGACCTCTCGGCGTTGGAGACCAGACTCCGCAGATCCTGACGCAGCCCCATGGGCAACTCCTCCGGTCGGTCCGTGAAGGCGCCAGCCGCTTCCACAAGGCGGGCCGTGGCCTGCCGGCCGTCCTCGTCCCCGAACGCGTGGCCCGGGTGGAATGGCGGTGTGGGTAGATCGGTCAGCCGGGCACGTGCCGCATCGACCTCGAAGGCCGCCTCGGCCACCGTGCCCACGTCCCGCTCAGCGACCTCGGCGCGCCAGCCTCCCCAGGTGCGCCTCAAGGTCACGGTCACATCGGCGTCGAGTTCGGTGAGCAGGTCGCTGTCGTCGGTGTCGAGGACGGTTAGTACCGCCACCTCGCGGGCCCGGGCGAGGTGGGTCAGGGCTTGCACGGTCTCGACGATTCCGGCCTGTCCGGACATCGGCCGGCGGGGGTCGCGGGTGGCGTGCAGCCGGTCGACGACGACCAGGGCAAGGCCGGGGACGTTCCCGGCGAGGCCCGCCAGCACGCCGGCGTCCAGGTTCGGTCCGTCGTCGATCCGCAGGAGTGCGGCTGCCGGCTGCGCGCTCAGCTCGGTCACCGCAGCGTGATCCGGTTCTTCCAACTTCCCGTCCCGCAGGGCGATGTAGTCGATGTCGAGGTGGGAGGCCATCACCCGGGCGGCGATGTCTTGGCGGGAGGGCCCGCACGCCCCGTACAGAACGCCCCGGCCGTCATCGAAGACCGCGGCGCGCGCGGCACCGGTGGGCAGCAGGCCCACGCCCGCTTCCTGATCGCCGACGACCAGGTACAGCCGGCCGGGATGAAGGCCTCCGCCGAGAGCGGCATCCAGCGCGCTCACCGACGTCGACAGACGTTCCTGTCCGGCGAGCACGGCCTGCACCGTCTCACCGAGCCCGGCCGTCTCGCGCGGCGGTGGACCGGCCTCGCCCCCATGAGAAGCGGGGGCATCGGGGTCGGGATTGGCGGAGGACGGCATGACGGCAAACACCTCGCGATTCAGCAGGCCGAAGGCATTCGCTCCAGGGCGGAGCGGGAGGTCGCGGGCGCCACGGTACTCAGGCCGGCAGACCCACGGGCGGAGAACGGGACGACGACCACACCTTCGTGTGCCGTGTCTCCGCACCGACCGGCACACCCGTCTCATCCCTCACCCGCACCCCCGGCTCCAGGGCCGCGCCGTGGACGGCAGACCGTCGTCCGGCCGCTGGGCAGCCAACCGCCGTTGTCGTCGCTCTCCTCCATCTCCCCCTCGACCTCCCGGGCCGTCTGCATCAGCGCCAGGGCCTCCCGACGCAGGTCGCTGGCGCGCTCGCGCAGCTGCTTCACACGCCGACGCTGCTGCTCGGGTCCGTACTCATTGACGTACTGTCCGCGCGGCCCCACCAACACCCCCTCGGTGACCAGCCGGCGCACCGCGGCCGCTGCCTCCTTCGTGCCGACCTGGAACGTGCGCGCGATCTCGTCACGGTTCATGAACCGCTCGCCCGGCAGGAAACTGCGGTGGATCGCGGTCCGAATGATCCGGTAGGTCCGCTCGGCCGGGGACATCGTGCCCACGCTGTAGAGGCGGTAGCCCTCGTGGAGGGTCACCAGCTCCTCGGCGGCGAGGCATTCCAGGGCCGAGCGGACAACGCCTGTCGGAAGTTGGAGCTGCTGCGAGATCGTGGCCAGAGCCGGCAGATGAGTACCCGGCTCAGTGCACGACAGCCGCACCCACCGGCGTACCGCCTCCACGTCCTCCTCGCCTGCCATCACCTCGTCCACAACCGCCATCCCCGCACACTCCCTGCCAACTTGTCCGATGTCGGCACCAGCCTGACGGGCCACGCGACACCGGCGCCACGAGGTTGCAGCGAATTGCGCGAACCAGCCCCGCACAGGCGGCATACGGGGGCATATGGGTTCCCCGCCCGCTGCCTCCCGACGTACTCACCAGGCCGGCAGCGTCCATCACCGGGGCCGCCGGAACGGCTGTGCCGGACGGCAGACAGTACGGGGAGAGCCTCTACGGCGAGCAGCCGATCAGAAGCCACCTATCGACGCCCCTGAGCAATGCTCTGGCCACGATAAAAGGCGGACGATGTAAACATTTTCCCACCACACCGGTCCGGGGGATCCCGCCGACTGGCGGCGGGGACGGAGCGGCAGGTGGTCCAACCGCCCCTGCAGCGGACGGGTTACCGCATCCGGACGGACGAAGCCCTTAGCCGCTGGCCACCAACAGATGCCGGACCGAAGGTGCCACGCCGCTGGCGTGCCACCTGGTTTCCGATGTCGGGCGGGCAGTGGCTGATAGCGCGCGTCACAGCGTTGGTCAGCGCACTCAGTCCCCCAACGGCTCCGTGATGCGCTCTACGGCATACAGGATGGACACCTTGCCGCTTTCGATCTCGGCGTCAGTTGCATGGATCTGCCCGGTATGAACGATGCGGAAGCCTCCCTCACTTGTGTGAAAGGTCGTTCCCACCGGGAGTGGCCGATCGAAGGGCTTGGGCACCGTGGCTACGTTGAAGATCGCCGTGTTGTACCCGTCCGATCCTTGTCGCTCCGACGGGGGGAGGATCGTGAGGCCTTCCAAGCACCTACTCCATTCAGGACCTGCGGCGAAATGAGACCCGAGTCCAGCGGCGCGGCAACGGCGGGCAGAGACCCCCGACCAACAGCTTGTCCCCGCGCAGCAACACCTCCCGCGACGCGCCCAGCGCCCGAGCCTCCGGTTCTGTGGTCAGGGCTGGTGCCGGTGCGAGAAGAGGGAGTTGAGGTAGGCGAGCACGCGAGAGCGGGCTTCGGCGTTCAGCGGGGCCAAGCCCACAACGCCGTCCGTCAGCTCCAGGGCCTCGGCCTCGCTCATCCACCGGGGGACGGGGATCACGAACCCCGTCTCCTCGGGCCCGGCGAAGTCCTGCCCGGCCTCGTCGGGCCATGCCCCCTCAATACGTCGAGCCGTCTTCAATGCCTCGGCGTACTCACCGCCTTGTCCGTGGTCGGGCTCGGACGGAACGTCAAGGTAGGCCTGGAGCCGGGCGCGGGAGTCCTCGCTAAGTGCGGCGTGCAGCTCGTCGAGCACCCGGTCCCGAGAGGCTTCGCCCAGGGTCGCCAGTCGCACAGCGTATCCGGCCAGCCGCCTCACTTCGTCCACGGCCGGCAGCCGCGCAGCCCGGGCCTCCGAGCCGCCGCCCTCAGGATCAGGCTCGGGAAGCCGGGCCGCCACGGCGGCGCCGAGGAGCTCGAACGCGTCGTTCGACGACGGCAGAACGGGCTTGCGGCGATGACGCGTGGTGACGTGATGGACCATGAACAGCACCCTAACCCCCGCCACCGACAACCAACCGCCAGCCGGTCGGGGCGCAGACGCTGCGGGCAACAAGAGGAAGCACCAGCAGCATGCGAGGTGCCCCGCGTCGCTTGGCGGAGTGGCGTGGGAACGGACTGCCGTCGGCCGGCTCGCACCTTCTGGGTGTCGAATGAGTCAGGTTGAAGTGTGTTACGAGGGTTGTGAAGTGGCGAAGGACCGTGGTCGATAGGGTGGTTCGCTGGTGGGCTTGGTGGGTTCTGTGGTTCACCGGATCTTCCAGGTGGGACGGGTCTTTGATGCTCAGTGGCCAGCGTGATCCCCGGCAGGTTGTTCGGGATCTTGTTCAGACGGTTGTCCCGTTCGATGAGCGGGAGGCCGCGGACCGGCGGTGGATGACCGACTGGATCGACTCGGGCAGTCAGCTTTTCCGCACAGCTAGACCGGCTACGCCCGATCAGCATTTGGCGGTTTACGCCGCGCTTGTCGACGAGGCGGCGGGGGCCATCATGCTCGTGGACCATGCCAAGGCCAAGGCGTGGTTGATGCCTGGGGGTCATGTGGATCCCGACGAGGACCCGCGAGTGACGGTCGTTCGGGAGCTGGATGAGGAACTGAAGGTTGATCCGCCGTTCCATTCCCGCTTCGGCTCCGATCCCTTCTTCTTGACTGTGACGGAAACCCGTCCGCCGCACGTGCACACCGATGTGACGATGTGGTTCGTGTTCGCCGCTGACCGTAACCAGAAGGTCGTCCCTGATCCTGCGGAGTTCTCGCAGTGCTGCTGGTTCTCTCTGGGCGACCCGACGGCGTGGGTGGGCAATTTCGACCCGCAGATGTCCCGGTTCATGGAGAAACTGTCTACTGTGCTGGGCCTGGTACCGGCCGGCTCGTCGGGCACGGCACTGCCTGCTGAAGGTCGTCCAGGAGTGGAAGATCGAGATCAGCGTGGGGGGCCGCCCAACGTGGCCGCCGGATCGGCTGGCGCCTCTGCCGCACCGGGAGTGGACAACAGGTCGTCCATGAGCATCAGGTAGCGCTCGAGATCTCCGGCCCAGCCGGGGACGACGAGGTATTGGACCGTGCTAAGCGCGATCGCGGCCTCGCCGAGCCGCCCGGCCGGCGCGACGCCTCCGACACGGACCCACTGGTCCCACATCGAATCGTCCATCAGCGTCGCCAGGATCTCCGGCTCGTCGCCGGCCCGTTCCATCAAGAGCTTCATCAAGGCTCCGCTCCCCTTGGTGCAGGCGCGTACCGCCGCACACAGCAGCCGGTCATCCGCCTTCTCAACCGCGTGGAGCAGTCCACGCAGGCCGTCGGCCAGGGGAGAGCGCGCATGCAGGTCAACGCCGGAGCGGTCGGCGGCGACGTGGACAGCGCGGATCCGTTCAATGTGCTCCGGCTCCCCGGCCCAGACGCTCTCCCACGCCTCGGTCAGCTCCTCCAGGCTGACGTCGTCCGCGCCGCCGACCATGAGGCGGGCCCCCACCTTGACCAGGGCTTGGTCGAAGGGATTGGACACCGTACGTAGGGCGGGCAGGTCGATGCCAGCGGCGGCCGCGTGCGTGCGCAGGATCCCGTCGAGGTCCCGTCCGATAGCGCGCCGCCCGATCAGGAGCTGGGCCGCCATCGCCTGCCGGGCCGCGAAGGCGTCGTCGTCATCCCCCTGGGGGATCTGCGTGACATCCACGCCCGCCCGCTGGAAGGGCCGTTGGAGCGTCTCGGTCAGAGCCTCGCGCAGCAGTCCGGCGGACTGCGGAGTGTCGTCGATCGCCCAGAACACCCAGCCGACCCAACTGATACTGCTGCCGGCCCTGGCCAAGGCCCCGAGCCAAGCGACCCGGTGGATCGCCGAAATGAACGCCATCGCCCTGGCATAGCGCATCGGGCTCTTCAGCCTGGATCGCGGCGCGTGCTGGACGTTGAGTCCTGACTCTCGGCAGGTCGGCGGCGGAGGCATCGTGGAGCGGGTACGGCACCACTGGACCGACTCGACGTCTGGGTCCGGAACCGCTCCGGGCCCCGCGTCCTCGCCGGTACGTTCTGGCTCATGAGCCTCTTGAGCATCGCAGGGCAGTACTTCGGGGAGCACGACTCGAATCGCCGTATGAACATCACCTCCGCCGAGAGCCTGTGGGAGTGGGTGAAAGGCGGTGCGGCAGACCGGCTCGCCTCACACAAGTGGCAGCTGACGCCCGGGGAGGACCTCTTCTTCCGCGGGCAGCCCAACATCGGATACGGCCTGTCCTCCAGCCTCTACCGTGTCTGCCGCGCGCGCCGCACCGACCCGGAGGCCGGCACTCCCAGACGCGTGGACGAGCTGGTGATGGCGCGAACCGAGCGCGCGATCATCCAGACCATGCGGGCCGAAGGCATCGGCCGGCGCATGACCGACGGGCAGCTCCTCGCCGTACTGCAACACCACGGCATCCCCACCCGGCTCATTGACGTCTCCGAGTCACCCCTCGAAGCCCTCTTCTTCGCCGTCGACCAGGAGCACGGCGTCGCCGGACGACTGTTCATGCTCCACCTCCACCACAATGCCTCCCAGCAGGTCAACACCATCGACTTCTCCCAGGAGTCACTGGGCTGGGCCGACGCCACACGTGGACGGCTGCAGGCCAAGGGCGAGTGGACACAGCAGGTCGCCCTCGTGGGCCAGGCACCGCTCGATCCCCGGATGCAGGCGCAGCGCGGGCGCTTCCTTGTCGGCGGCCTCAACCGCCGCTACCGCGGCCGGTCCTACCTGATCGACAACCGAAACGTCTCGGGCGAGCAGTTCACCGACATCTCAACCCTGGGGGTCAACTTCCTCAACAGCGCCACCGGCCAGCCGAACACACACTGGTCCGCAACCGGGTGGACCGTACGAATCGACGCAGTCTGGAAGCCGGAGCTGCTGCAGCGCCTCGCGGGAGAGGGCATCCACCACGATTCCATGTACCCGCCCCTCGGCGAGGTCCGCCGCCTTGCTCTCAAGGTGGCCGGGGACATCGTGGATCAACTCACCTGACCGATGGGCGCGGGATGCAGAGGAGCCGGTAGATGATGGCGTCCTCCAGCTCCGCGCAGACATCGCACTCCTGCTCGCCGGGCTTGGCGGGGCTTGCTCAAGTCGAGGCCGCGCCGGAGCCGGCCGGGGCCACGGCCGTACAGGTGAATGAGGGCGCCGCTCGGTGACGCTGGTGCCACCGAGCGGGAGCGGGGTCGGGACCTCGCCGCGGGCACCACATTCGACCCAAGGCCACGATTCCAGCGGCTAGGCGACGGAAAGGCGCCCAACAACAACCACGATCCTCGTCCAGCGAATTGGTCAACTGATCTACCGGGACAGCGTGTTCGTTCCGGCGGCGGTGCGGCGGGCATAGGCGGCAAGGCCCGGCAAGCCAGGCCGGTGCTCAGCGATCCGGACGGTGAGGGCGCGCACCGAAGGGCGGCAGGCTTCGGCGGGCGCGGCATCTTCGACCAAGCGCAGCTGGGCGAAGGCGCCGGTGGTGTCGCCGGCGTCCAGGAGGGTGCGGGCGGTGTCGGTGGCGGCACGGGCACGGCGTTCGGCGGTCGGCAGGCGGCCGGGGTTCAGGCGGCGGGCGTGGGCGAGGGCGGTGTCGATGTCACCGAGGTGGCGGTGGATCCCGATCCGGTACAAGGCGCACTGGTCAGCAGTCAGCTGGCACGACCGACCAGCGGGGTGCGGGAGGCGGGCGAGACGCAAGGCCGTGTGCTCGGCCTCGTCCGCGAAGTCGTGTGCCGCCGTGGCCAGATGGGCTTGCGCGGCGGTGTAGGAGGCGGTGAGGGCCGCCATCCCGGCCGCATCCAGCTCGGCCGCCCCGGGCCGGGGACCGGCTGTCAGGTGGGCGAGCGCCTCCTGGAGCAGGTCCAAGGCCTGTCCGGTACGACCGGTGCGGCGCAGCGGGGTCGCGGCGGCGCGGGCCGCGGCGGCGAGCACCAGTGCGTCGCCCGAGCGGCGGGCCGCAGCGCCGGCCTGGCCGACGTACGTACCGGCGGCCCCGGTTCGGCCCTGCTTGACGGCCAGTTGGGAGGCCAGCACCCACACTCCGGCGGCCCTGGCGGCGCCGCCAGGGCCCGTATCGACACCGCGCTCGGCACCGGCCAGGAGCAGTGGAAGCCGCCGGGCGAGCCGGTCGTAGGCACCGGCCTCGAACAGCGCGTGGGCCGCCGCAAGTTCGGCATCGGACGGTGGGCGCCCCGGTTCATCGGCTGCCCATGCCGCCTGCGGCCGTACGACCATCACGGCCCCCAGCACCGCACCCGCGCCCAACACGCTCCGCCGCTCCATCCCGCCCCCTACGACTTCTCGCACCCGGCCGAGCGTCGGGGCGCCAACTCGACTGTACGGCTGACCACGCGAGTGAGGCAGAGCGCACAGCGCCCTCAGCCGTGCGCCCCGGGCACGCCGAAGGGCCGCCAGGCGGGCCCCGAAGCGGTACTCGAACAGCACTCGCCGGTGCGAGCCAGCCCACCGGGTGCAGCACCGGTGGCCCCTCACATCCCACAGACCTCATCCGTGGAGAACACGCGTGAGCAACGACCAGCAGGCAATCACCGAAGATCAGTGGCGTCAGGCCCGGCTGATCTGGGACTACCACCCGGCGGCAACAGCCCCACCACCGCCACAGTCTTCCCGCGCGGCGAGGCCGTCCACTTCCGCGAGCACGCCATCGGCCTCGGCGTCCCCGCCGAGGCCATCCTGCTGGAGCCGAAGGCGGGCAACACCGGCCAGAACATCATGTTCTCCCGTGAGGTGCTCGCTGCCGTCGGGATCCGTCCGGTCGGTGCTGCTTGTCTCCAAGCCCCACATGGAACGGAGGTCGTTCGCGACCGCCCGCAAGCTGTGGCCGACGTCGAGATCCTCTGCGCATCGAAGCCGCTGGAGTTCGACGACTACCTGAAGTCCATCGGCAACGAGAAGCTCGTCCTGGACATGCTCGTCGGCGACCTCCAGCGGGTGATCGAGTACCCGAAGCTCGGATTCGCCATCGAGCAGGAGATCCCGGAGGACGTGCACGCAGCATGCGAATCCCTCATCAATGACGGCTTCACCAGCCGTCTCATCGGCTCGTGACTTTGAGCAGAGATCACGTTCTCCCCGCCTCGGCTGCTGGCGTTTCCCGCGGAGACACAGGGATAGGGTTCCTGGCATGTGTCCGGTCGAACGGTCCAGTCAGCGCCTGCGCCTTCGCGAACTCACCATCGACGACGTCGAGGGCGTCTTCGCCCTCTACGGAAACGAAGAGGTGACGGAGCACCTGTCGTTCGAGCCGCGCACCCGCGATCAGGTCGGCCAGATCGTCGCCCGGTCCGTGGCCTCCGCCTCCGCGGATCCGCGAAGCGAGTACGCGCTCGCGGTCGTGGCGCGGGACACGGGCCAGCTGATCGGGTTTGGCCGGATTGCCATGGATCCCCATCAGCAGCGCGCGGCCACCTTCGGCTTCGCGTTGCGCCCTGATGCTTGGGGCGTCGGCTACGGCCTGGAGACCGTACGCCTCCTCCTTGGTCTTGGGTTCGAGGAGATTGGCCTGCACCGGATGTGGGGCGCGCGTGCTCCGTTGAACGAGGCCTCGGCGAAAACGATGGCGGCGGCGGGGATGGTGGAAGAAGGCACAATCCGAGGCCATATCGAGAAGTCTGGTCGATGGCGTGACTCGGTCGTGCACTCGATCCTCGATGAGGACTGGAGGCCCTAGTGTCGGTCGCCTCGAGCCGCTTGGCTGGCTTCTCGCAAGGTCCCAACGCGCTCTTCTGTTACGGCACTCTTCGGTTCGGTGACGTGCTCGAGGCCCTGTTGGGCCGGATACCGGATCAGGTGCCGGCGTCTGCTCCCGGCTATCGCGCGGCCGCACTGCACGGCCGTGTCTATCCGGGCCTCGTCGTCTGTGGGTTCGGGGGCTCGGCACCCGGTGTGGCACTGACCGGTCTCCGCAGCGAGGAGTGGCGCATCCTCGACGCGTTCGAGGACGAGCGGTACGAACTTCGGGAAGTCGCGTTGTCCACAGGCGGATCGGGATTGGCGTACATCTGGCCGGGCGGAGACGTCCGGACCGAAGACTGGGACGCCGCAGAGTTCGAGGAGCACCACTTGGCGGCGTATGCGGCTCGGTGTGCTCGGATCGCTCCCAGGCTGGCAGCGGGCGAGCCGAAGGGCGAGTAGACCGGCGACACCCGAGCACGGCACCTGTTTTCGGATGCCTCGTCCGTCTTCCGCAGCGGCCGCGACGTCGAACACCAGCTTCTGCCGGATGGATTCGTTCTTCCACCCGTAGAGGACTCACATACGGCGTCCGAGGGACGCGGAAGCCAGACCACCGGGGCGAGGCTCTGACTGCGGGCTCATGGAGCTCGACGGGGTCAGCCCACGTCGGCGAGGATGGTTTGCATGGCGTCGTAACTCGCCCGCACGCCCGCATGGTTGCCGAGACGGTGCCGCTCCAGCCGGACGGCGCCAAGGTGCCGGGCCTCGTAGATTTTCTGGCGCCACACCGCGCCCTCCGACTGCTTCACGGACCCGTAGGTATCCCAGAAGGCCTGCCGCTCGCCGGACTTGGCCGTAATCATTCGGATGGTCCAGTCCGCCAATGGATCGCCCCAAGTTGCCCTATCGAGGTCGTAGACGCCACTGATCGTCGGCTCCGGCGCATCGTAATCAAGAAGGATGTTGGGGAGCCACAAGTCTCCGACCAGCAGACGTGGTGCGGTGATCTCATCAAGGACTTCGCGGTGTCGGAGCGCTGCTGAGACGACCTTGCGCACGTCGTCGCTGTCAAGGCCGACACCGTCCAGATCAGTAGCAATGGCGTCCAAGGACGCGGCCAGGGCCTCGCTCCACGTACCGTACGTCGGTCCTGTCACCGGGCCGAAGCCTGGGCCGCGGACCGTGTGTACTCGGTGCGCGATCTCTCCGAGCTGGCGATAGAAGGTCGGCCATGTCGACCGCGGATACGTGTGTAGATGTTCTGCCGCCGGGACGCCGTCGAGCAGTGATTGCACCATGTAGTCGCGGCCGATCACCTCGTGCGACCAATCTGCGCCGATCACCTTCGGCATCAGCAACGCGATCGGCGCGAGCCACGGCAGGGATGCGTACTCGTTGCGCATCAACGCCCGCTCCGACGTGAACTGGCGGGCCGGCTCCGGGGCGATGCGCACGATCACCGGCTTTTCCTGGCCGACGACGGCAACGCGGAGAGTGGTGTTGTACATCCCGGTGCCGAGCTCGGTCGCCGCGATCACCTTCGTGCGCGCCCCGAAGGTCCGGCAGCAGATCGCCTCGATCTCGTCAGCGGTCACAGGCTGCTGAAACGCCTCGGGCACACGCGGGATCGGTCGGAACTCCACGATCCGTCCTTCCTTGGCATCACCTGCTCGGCACCGTATCTCGAACGCCAGCGTCGGCCGGCCAAGCCGCATCCTTCCTCCACCAGAGGATTCTGGATTGCCACCGCCACCGCGCGATCCATACCATGCACGGCAACGCGTTGACGGAGACGAGTAGCCACGGATCGCACGAGCCGAGAGAGCCGCCGGAAGCTGGGAAGGCGGTCTCGCGCCCCGTGGTGAAGACCCTCCCGAGCGCGGGGAGAAACGACCCCAGCTTGTGGTCCAATGCCCCGCCGGCCGGCCCCCGTCACCGGGCCGTGAACGAGGCCGCCACCTTGTGGCGGCGAAAGTGCGGTGGCACCGCGAGTTGCCCTTCTCGCCCGCACTCCCAAGGGATCATGACGACGTCCTTCGGAGGACCGAATGATCCACAGCCGCGTACACGTCTCCGACCTGCGAGAACACGTCGGCCATACCGTTTCCGTCTGCGGATGGGTGAACACCCTCCGCCTGCAGCGCAAGATGCAGTTCGTCATCGTGCGGGACAGCACCGGCATGGTGCAGGTGACCCACAAGCGAGACGACGGGCCGCTGGAGGCCCAGCTCGAAGCCCTCACATCCGAGTCCGCCGTCAGGATCACCGGCCGCGTCGTCGACGCGGCCCAGGTCAAGCTCGGCGGCCTGGAGATCCTTCCCGAGGCGGTCGAGGTCCTGAACCCGGCCGCTAGGCCGCTGCCGATCGACGACCACACCGGCTTGGAGCAGCGGATGGACTGGCGCTTCCTGGACGTGCGCCGCCGTCCCGCCACCCAGCTGATGTTCGCCGTGCAGACGACCCTGGAACAGGGCATGCGCGAGTACGCCTACGCGCATGGCGCCACCGAGATGCACACCCCCAAGCTCATGGGCACCGCCTCGGAGTCCGGCGCGGAGGTCTTCAAGCTCGGCTACTTCGGCCGCGACGCCTATCTGGCGCAATCACCGCAGTTCTTCAAGCAGATGGCGATCGCGGCCGGCGTGGACAAGGTCTTCGAGATCGGGCCGGTCTTCCGCGCCGAGCCGTCGTTCACCTCCCGGCACGCCACCGAGTTCACGGGCGTCGACGTGGAATTGGCCTGGATCGACGGGGTCGAGGACGTGATGGCGTTCGAGGAGCAGATGCTCACTCACGCGATCGGCAAGGTCGCCGACGCGCACGGTGAGGCGATCGCCGAGCACTTCGGCGTCGAGGTCACCGTGCCCACGACGCCCTTCCCGCGCCTCGCCATGGCCGAGGCGCACGAGATCCTGCGCGAGGGCGGCTGGGATCCGGCAGGGGTCAAGGACGATCTGGACCCGGAGGGCGAGCGGGGTATCTCGGCCCACATCAAGGCGGCCACCGGGCATGAGTTCGTGTTCATCACCCACTACCCGGTCGGCATCCGACCCTTCTACCACATGCGGCCTGCCGATGACCCGAGCGTGACCCTGAGCTTCGACCTGCTGTGGAAGGGCCTGGAGGTCACCACGGGCGCACAGCGTGAGCACCGGTACGACGTGCTCCTGAAGCAGGCCGCCGAGAAGGGCATGGGCACCGAGCCGATGCGAGACTATTTGAACGCGTTCCGGTACGGGTGCCCGCCGCACGGGGGCCTCGGTATGGGACTTGGCCGGGTGCTGATGGTGCTGCTCGGTCTGGACTCGATTCGCGAGGCGACCTTCTTGTTCCGCGGGCCGAATCGGCTCACCCCGTAGTCGTCCTCGGCGGACCCTCAAATCGGCGACGCTGTGCGGGTGCTGGGCACGAGCTCGCGCCTCGCGTGACGACCCGCTGTCACCGGAGTGCCTGGCACCCCCCGGGGCAGCCTCGGCGCGGGTCCGCGGGGTGTCCTGACCTCGGCGGGTACGGCTCCGCCTCGGAAATAGTGCGACGCGCCCGTTGAACAGGCAGGAAATGGCACGACGCGGTAGAGGTCCCATGCAAGCTGTCCGGTCGTCCGGCTGATTCATCTCCACGATCACACCGAAGAACACCGGTTGGATGGATCGGGATCGGGACCTCTACTGCGCGCGACGCAATCAGACAGGTTCAGCGGGGCGGAAGGAGGTCCCGAGTCTCGTAGTAAGCGTGCAGCGCGGCTTCGCTTCCCGAGCCTAAGGCGGTCATGATCCGCTGGAAGCCGGCCGAGCGTAGATCACCCGCGATGATGACTCGAGGGTGCTGGTCGGCGGGGGGACAGTAGCCTTCCGCGTCACGGACGAGGTCGCCCGAAGGGGCGGTAGGGGAAGTGCCGATGCTGAGATAGGTGAAGTCGGCCGTCACCATCTGACGCTCGCCGTCGCGGCCCAGTATGTCGGCCGTCGACGCCTCCCCCTTCGGGTGCAAGGTCACGTGATCGGCGGGAAGGAGGGTCACCCGGGGCTCATCGCGGATCTCATCGATCTTGTAGTCGTCAGTGCGGGGGTAGGTCACCAGCAGACGTGTGTCGGTGGTCGGGTGGGCTCGCAGGAAAGTTCCGATCGGTCGGTCGCCGCCGAGGATGAGCAGCGTACGGCCTTCAGCAGTATCGCCTTCCGCCTGCCACAGGGGCGCGAGGATGAGGTCGGAGGGAGCAGTGATCCACGCGGCATCGCTCGGCTGAAGAGGGCCGACACCGGTGGCAACGATGACGTGCGGAGCGAGCAGCTGAGTGCCCGTGTCCAAGGTGACCGTCACAAGGTCGTCGGCCGTACGGAGGCTGATGGCACGGCGGCCGAGTTCAATGCGGCACAGCCCGGTGTTCTTGACTTCTTCCGTGATGGAATCGGCCAGTTCAGGGCCGCTGGTGTAACCGCCCAGGACGTTGTTCAGGGCCGGGATGCGGTACAGGTTGCGGCACAGGGCGTCCGGTTCGATCAGTACGGAGCGCATGCCGACGCTGGCGGCCATGCGAGCAGCGGCGCAGCCGGCCGGGCCTGCGCCGATGATGATCAGGTCGGCGTCGGGGGTTGCGGGTGTTCCGGGGCGAGGCGAGGTGGCGGCCATGGGGCTATTCCAGCACCACGGCCGGGTCGTACGAGGCGAGTTGCCGGATCACCTGGCTCGTTGTGATGAGCTGCCCGGGGCCGATGAGGCGGCGGGCGACGGTCAGGCCGGCGTCGTGGACGTCCCCTCCGGCGTCACTGGCGCAGGCGTCGGTGACGATCCAGGGCGCGTAGCCGTGTTCGAAGGCGTCGGCGGCGGATTTGAGGACGCAGCTTTCGGTGGCCACTCCGCAGAAGACCAGGTCACTCCAGCCGGCCTTTTGGATCAGTTCGGTGGCTTCCGGGGTGAAGAGGGTGTACCCGGTCTTGTCGAGGACGGCGCGGGCGCCGGCGGCGTGGTCGGCGAGTTCGGGCACGATGTCGGTCTCGGGCGGCCCCTGAAGTCGGCGCCACTGGAAGAACTTCTCGTAGGGGCTGTCGGGGTAGTTGAAGTAGCGGGTGAAGATCACCGGCCTGCCCGCTGCAGCCCAGGTGGCGGCCAGGTCGGCGACGGCGGGAACGGCATGCAGGCTGTGGCGGTTGACGAAGCCGTTCTGCATGTCGATCACGACCAGTGCCGCATTGCCGATGTCCATCCCGAGTCTCTCCTCGCTCGCTGTCAGCTGACGCCTTCGCGCAGCGCGTCCTGCGCGGCACGCAGACGCTCGTCCAAGCCGCTGGTCTTCATGATGGCCTCCCTCATGAGGACGTGCTGAGCGGTCTCCTGGGCGCGGGCCGTGGTGAGCCGCGAGTGTGCGGCACGCAGGAAGCGCCAGCCGTACTCGCTCGGCATGGAGGGGTCCTGGCCGTCCTCGATCATCTGCTGGATCTGGCCGGTGAAGCACCACAGGGCCTGCACCGTCAGTTCGCAGGCCACCAGCTCGTCCACGGTGAGGGCGCGCTCGGGCGCGACGGCCGCGTAGGCGACGCCGGACCAGCCCGCGTATCCGGCGGAGATTCCGCGTACGCCGAAAGACACGATGTCGGGGTGGTCGAATCCTGTGGCCAGGAGCTTTTCCTCCACCTCACCGTCCAGTGGTGCGGGCCCGCCGGCGGCGCCGCGGTCGACGAGGACGGACGGGGTGGACAGCAGGCGGAGCGCGGTGTCGTACTGGCTGCCGGTCCAAGGGCCGGAGGCGAGCCAGTACAGGGACAGGACGTATTCGGGGTTCGGCAGCCCTGTGTGGTCCTCACCGAGGAGGTCGCGGATCTTCGCCTTCGCCCAGGGAAGGTCGGCGGCGTAGGAGCGGTAGCGCCACACCGCGAGCTCGGTGAGCGACGCGGGTGTGTGGGGCTCGACGAGGTGGAATACGGCGACGCCGCAGGCGAAGACATGGAGGGTGCACTCGGCGGCGGCGTGTTCCACCTGGGCCGCCGAGGAGTGCAGCCAGGCGTCCTCGGTGTGGTGGGTCATGTCGGCGCGGAGCCGCTGGGCGCACTCGGCGCCGATGAAGACCGGCAGGAACTTGTGGGAGTCGACTTCGATTCCCACGGCGGTGGTCAGCGCGGTGCTGTGGAGTCCGAGGGCTTCGGCGAACCGCGTCTTGGCGTCGTCGGGGGCCTGGGCCAGTGCGGTGTCGAGGATTGCCTGGATTTCGGGGCTCGGAACTTTTGCCTCACCGCCTGCCTCCCAGTTGGACACTGCGCGGTCGCTGATGCCCAGTTGGTCGGCGAACTTGCGGATACTCAGGCGCAGGGCGTCTGTGCGGAGCAGCCGGACACTGTGGCCGGTCCACTGCCTCACCGTGACCACTGCCGTACCCCCGTCCACTCTCGTCCGACCGCTGAAGTCCCAACGTCGCGAGGCATGTTCAGCATTCGTGCAGCACTGGTTCAGCATCCGTGCATCACACCTGGGTCCTGGTGTGCTCCATCCTGAATCCGCGAGGCTGGAGATCCTCACCGCGATGCGGCGCTCCGCCTCGACTGTGTGACGTACCGCAACCAGAAGGAAATCTACGCGATGACCGCAGTCGTCAAGCGCAGTGCCCGCGCCATCCTCCTCGACGGTGACGAACTTGTCCTGATCAAGCGCACGAAGCCGGATCGGGCCCCCTACTGGGTAACGGTCGGCGGCGGCGTGGAGGCGGACGACGAGTCCGTCGAAGCGGCCCTGCACCGTGAGGTGTTCGAGGAACTCGGCGGCACGGTGGAAGGTGCCGAACTCGTCTACCTGATCACCGACGAGCTGGACGGCGGCATCGGCATCCAGCACATCTTCGCCGCACGCCTGGTGTCGATGGACCTGGCCGCCCGCACCGGCAGCGAGTTCAGCAAGCCGGAGCGGGGCGGCTACGAGGTGGTCCGAGTGCCGTTCACCGCCGCAGCGGTGCGTGAACTTGACCTGATGCCGCCCCAGTTGGGGGAATTCATCGCCGCCAATACCGGGGCGATCTCCTCCGTCCTGGACACGCCGGTCCGTAAGGCGTGAGCGCCGATGCCCACCGCGTGGCCGGGCTTCGTCAGCCTCAACGGTCCTGACAACGTCGGCAAGACGACACAGCTGCGGCTGCTGGCCCGGCACCGCAGCGGATGCCAGCCGCTGGGCGCGATCCATGACCACGACCCCGAGCCGTGGGAACGGGTGGCGGCCGGCGACTACGCGGCGTGGTGGTTCGAGACGTCCACCACCCTCGAGTTGACCGGGATGCTGCTGGCCGGCCACGCCAAGCGGGCCGCCGCCCGGGAGCCGGGCCGCACGGGTCTGCTCGACCGCGGTCTGCCCATGCTCCTCGCGGTGGCCGCCGCGACCTGCGCGGTCAAGGAGCGAGTGCCCGTCCAGCAGGCCCTGGACACCGTGGCCGACATCGCCGGTGCATACCCCAGTCCACCGGAGACTGCTGTTCTCCTGGTTCCCGCGCTGGATGCCGAACGCAGTTACGCGATCACCAGTGCCCGGGAGGGCCGTCCCTGGACCGGTGTCTACCCCTCCTACCAGAAGACACTGCACGCGGTCCTGCTCCAGCAGGCCGACCACGGCTCCTACGCCGCGGTGGTGACCTGCGAGGACCGCTCGCCCGACGACGTCCACGCTGAGATAGCCGCTTTCCTCGACAGCTCCCTGCCGGCTCTGCCGCTCATGGACGGGAACCCCCGATGACCGTATACGCGCCCCTGGTGATTCCGCCTGGACTGGCCCACGCCGTCCACGCTCTGCCGGAGAAGGACCGCCGGCGGCTGGACGACGCCGTCACCCGGCTGCACACCGTCAACGGCCGCTTGTGGGACGCCGAGGACCTCGTGCGCGGCGCCGCGCTGGGGGCCGGACACGTGGCCGACGGCAAGCGGGAGATCGACCAGCTCAACGCCGAGCGCAACCAACTGGCCGAGCGCGCTGACGAGATCCTCGGCACCCTTGCCGGGCCCGACCGCGCCGATGTTCCGCTGCACACCGAGACCCTCGCCTCGGTCGTGGACCGGCTCTCGGTCCTCACCTTGAGGATCTGGCACAGCGAACGCGTGGCGAAGCGGGACGAGCTGATGCGCCGTCGCATCCCCGCCCTGCACCGGCAGCGCGAGGAGCTGTGCTCCGCGCTCGATTCCCTGGTCCGTGCTGTCGTGGCCGGGAAGCGGCGCCTGCCTTCACCGGCTCGCTACAAGCTGTACGGTCAGGACGAGGCGGCAGTGGAGGTCCAGCCGAGTACTCGCCTGCGGCGGGTCCTTGCCTTCGGCGGCCTCAGTGAGTGCGGCAAGAGCACCAGCGCGGAATTCGTCCGGGACACCTGCGGCGCCCAGCGCCTGAAGATCGGGTACCTGTTGCGGCAGGCCGCGCACCGCCGCAGCCTCGCCGACCCCTACACGCTCTCCGCGCGCCGCCAGGCCGAGTTGCTGCTCGACGAGCTGAACCGCTTCGCCGAAGGCAACCCGGACACGCGGCTGTTCACCATCGAGTCCGTACACGACGACGCTTCGATCGCCGAGCTCAAGGACCTTCTGGGCGACCGGCTGCAGATCGTGTATCTGGACGCCGATTTCACGGTGCGGGTCACGCGGTCCGGTACGGCGCCGCAGGCCGTGGCCGCCAAGGACGAGGTCAAGATGAGCCGCGGTGCCCACCGCGTGGCCGCGCTCGCCGACCATGTGATCGACAACTCCGGCAGCATCGCTTCCTTGCGTGCCCAGCTGCGACGCATCGCCCTCCCGCCCGCCTCCACAACCCTGCGGGTCGCCACTCCGTACGGGCTCGGCCTGCCAGCCGTCGTCGCCTCGGCCACCGCCGACTTCACCGACGCCCTCCGCGCGCACGCCGGTGTGCGGCTCGCCGCGCTGACCGGCAGCCCGGGCGAGGGCGGCTGGATCGCTGGCTGGTCGGACCTGGACCTCCTCGTGATCGCCGAGCACGAGGCCACCTTCCACATCCATGAAGCCCTCGCGCACTACCGCGCCGCGCTAGCGGGCGTCACGTCTCTCGGCCCGTCCCTCATGACGCCGGGCGAACTGACCGCGCGGCACCTCACCCCGCGCCTCGCCTTCGCGCTGCACCAACTGCAGCAGGGCCATCCCGTCCTGCACGCCGCGCCCGGCATCGAGCTGCCCGCCGTCAGCCGCGCCGAGCTCGACCTGGCCGCGGTCCGCGAACTGCCCCAGGTCATCCTCACCCTGCGCCGCCTGCGCGCCGACGCCGGACCCGACAGCATCCGTCAGCTGTACAAGCACCTCGTCCTGGCCTGCCGCCTGCTGCTGCGCGAGCACAACCAGTGGGAGACCGGAGCCGACCGTATCCTCGCCGCCGCCTCCCGGCTGCCCGCACTGCCCGCGTTCAGCTTGCCGCCGCTGGCCGAGGTCTCCGCTGTCTGGCGCGACGGCAACCGCGAGAGCACGCTCAAGCCCCTCACCGTCGCCGTCGACGGCTTCCTGGACTGGTACGCCGCGCAAGTCGCCGCCTGACGTCCCGCCGCCCGGTCCGCCCTCCTCCTCTTCGTCCGCAGGAGCTTCGCCATGCCCGAAACCCGTGTCGTGCCGCTGTTCTCGGCGCGTGTCGTCGAACGCCTCAGCGCCGGTGCAACCAGCCGCCCCGAACGCGTCATCCACTCCCTGGACGGCATCGAAGACCCCGTCCAGCCCGAGGCACTGGCCGCCACCGGACAGTCGTTGTGGAAGCACGTGGAGGCGCAGCTGTCGTACGCCGACAGCACTGCGGACTTCCTGCTCGGACTGGATGCCGGCGGCATCCTGCCCACCGTCGCGCTCGCCACCGCCTCCCACCTGCCCTACAAGATCGCCTGGAAGCTCCACCTGCCGCTCGACGGCGCGGTCCGCTTCCGCGAGCCGCACGCGATGCGCACCGACGTCTTCGCCTACGGCATCGCCCCCGGACAACGGATCGTCCTCGTGGACGACGAGATCACCACCGGCCAGACCCTCGCCGACCTCACCGTCCGGCTCCGTGAGGCCGGGGCCGAACCGCTGGCCGCCGCCTGTCTCGTGGAGGACACCACCCGCGGGGCCCGCGCGCTCCTCGACTCCCTCGGCCTCCCCCTGATCTCCCTCACCACGATCGGGGCCGCCCCGTGACCACGCTCACCCCCGTTGGCATCGCGTTCCGCCCGGGAACACAGATCCACTCCGCCCACACCGTGCACACCACACCCCTCGGATACGACCGCGCGAGCATCCCCGTCGGCTCGCCGCTGCCGGTTCCCGCCTCCTCCGAACTCGTCGACCGGCTCAACACCTGCGACGAGATCGAGGTCAGCTTCCACGGCAAACTCGGCGACACCCTCCTCGCCCTCGCCGCTGTCCGCGTCCTGACCGAGTGGCGCTCACTGCGTGCGCTGTCCACCACCGTCCGGGCCACCGGACCGTACACACAACTGATCGCCCGCTCCGGACTGCTCACCCACACCTCGCCGCCCGACGACGACGCCCGAGCGGGCGTCGGCCGGCGGGCCGTGATCGGAGACCGGGCCGGCATCGAGACACGCGGGCCGCAGGCCGCAGTGAGCGTCGTGTGCGACCCGGCCGCGCCGCCCGGCTGGTCCAGCGACGACCGCGCCCACCTCGACCTTCCCACCCGCCACTACCTCGCCCTCGAACGGCGCCTGGGCATCCGCCTGCCCGCCACCGCACCCTTCACCCCGCTCCTGGTGAGCCAGGCAGGCGAGTTCACCGAGAAACTGCGCGCGGCCGGATGGCTGGACGGCCTCACCATCGCCGCCATCACCGCGACCAGCTGGCCGGAGCTCAAGGACTACACCCCCCGCCGGTACATCAACATCGCCAGGCAGATCGCCGACGCCTACAACACCCGGGTCAACCTGCTCGTCATCGGCGGCGATCCGGGCACCGGGATGAACATCTCCTCGCAGACCGCGCGCGGCAACGTGGAGATCCTGTATCTGGACGGGATCCCGGCCGACGACCTCGCCGACCTGTTCCCCCACTGCCGACTGGTGATCGGCAACGACACCGGCCTCACCCACCTCGCCGCCATGACCCGTATGCCCAACGGCGGCGGCCCGCCCGTCGTCGGCCTGTACGCACGGCACAGCCACAGCAAGTGGCGCACCGGCCTGCCGCACCATCACGCGATGGCCGCCGCCCTGTCCGAGCGTATGCACCAGGGCGACCTGTGCCCTGTACGCGATGTGATCGCCCCGTCCCCGGACATGGATCTCCACATGGACGTCTTCGACCCCGCCGCCCTGGCCGAGCTCTGCCTCGACCTGCTGAACGGGGTCCGCTGATGCCCGGCCGGCACCGCCTGCGGGTCGGACCAGTGCAGCGCTTCACCCGCAACCTGGTGTGCCCCGTCGATATCCCCGGCCGCCGCCTGCTGGTGAAGTACACCCGCGACCCGGCCGAGGCCCGTCAGGAGATCCACGGCCACGCCCGCCTGGCCGGCCACTACCGGGTCCCGGCCCTCCACGCCCGCCTGCGCGTGCCGGGCGGATACGTCCTGGTGTACGAGCGCCTACCCTCCGGCACGGACCGCGGGCTGCTGCTCGACCTGCTCAACACAACCGAGCCCACCGACGAGTTGTACGCCTACATGTCCCAGCTCACGGCCGCCTACCGGGACGTCATGCTCGCCACCGCGCAACTGGCCTGTCCCGAACGCGTCGTGGGCAAGCTGTACCGGGACCGGGCAGCGCCGGGCGGCCGCCTCGACACGTACTACGCCGGAGCGGACTTCCCCGTCGCCGACGGCCTCGTCGACATCCCCATCTCCCGCCTCGGCGACTACACGCTGCACATCAACGGCCAACCCCACTGCCTGGACTGGGCCGCCACCCTGGAACAGCTTCGTGCGGACTTCGCTACGGCGGAGCCGGTGTGGGCGGCCCTGACCCAGGGCGATCCCACCGACGTCAACCTCGCCCACCCCCTGGCCTGGTTCGACTACGACACCGCCGGGCTGAACAGCATCGTCGGCGAATTGGCGAACTTCCTCTGGTACATCTGTGCCCTCGGCGGATGGCTCGTCCCCACCTACAACGTGCCCGCATTCACCGACCACCCGGCCACTTTCGACCACGTCCCGGCCAACACCCCCGAGATCCACCGGGCCGAGGTCGACCACGCCGCCCGGACCGTCCGCATCGACTACACGCTGCGCCTTGCCGGACCGCGCCGATCCGCCGTCACCGCGTACTGGAACGACCTGGTCCGTCCCGTCGCCGAACGGCTCTGGCCCGGCGGCAGCCTCGCCGAGCTGCTGCGCCCGTACGTGGCGATGCGCATCCTCGGCGTCTACAACCTCGGCGAGCTGGCCCCGCGCGACCGGCTAGTCCTCCTCGCACGGCTCGCCGAGCTCCTGAGTCCCGCCTTCGACCCCACCACCTACTTCTTCTGCCCCCAGGAGGCGTCGTGCCCGGCTCCCTGAACGGACACACCGCGCTGATCACCGGGGCCACCGGTGGCATCGGCGCGGCCATCGCCGAACGCCTGGCCGCCGACGGGGCCGCAGTCGTCCTCGCCCACCTCGACGACCACGAGGCCGCCGACGCGCTCACCCGCCGCTTCACCCAGGCCTCCATGACCGCCTTGCCCGTGGCCGCCGATCTCCGCGACCCGGATTCCGTCCACGCACTCTGCCAGCAGGCCCACGAACGCCTCGGACCGATCGACATCCTCGTCAGCAACGCCGGCGCCTACCCCCGCATCCCCTGGGCGCAGACCACCCCCGGCCGCTGGCGCGAAGCCCTGGACACCAACCTGACCAGCCACTACCTCCTCGCCCACGAACTCACGCCCTCCATGACCGACCGCGAGTGGGGACGCGTCATCACCATGGGCTCCGTCCTCGCCACCGCCGGCCGCCACGACCTTGTCGGCTACATCAGCGCCAAAGCCGGACTTGAAGGACTCACCCGCGCCCTCGCCCGCGAACTCGGCCCGTCCGGCATCACCGCCAACTGCGTGGCCCCCGGCTCCATCCGCGTCCCCGCCGAGGACGCCGTCGTCGACGACCCCGAAGCCATGACCGTCCGCCAGCTCGCCCGCCAGTGCATCCAACGCCGCGGTACCCCCTACGACGTAGCGGCCGCCGTAGCCTTCCTCGCCTCCGAACAGGCCGGATTCATCACCGGGCAGACCCTCCGCGTCGACGGAGGCTGGGTTCTTGGCTGACATCTGGCTCATGCGCCACGGAACCTACGAAGGCCACCGCCCCGGCTACCACGCCCCACTCGACGCACCCCTCACCGCCGAGGGACGCGCCGAGGCACGCCGCTCCCTGCCCCTCCCAGAGGGCGTCACCGCCATCGTCACCAGCCCAGTCCTCCGCGCCCGCCAGACCGCCGCCGAGCTCGCGCGCCTCACCGGCCTGCCGATCATCGCCACCTCGCCCCTCCTGGCCGAGTGGCGTGCCCCGAGCATCGTCCTGGGCCACACCCCCGACACCTATCCGCCCGCGTACCGCGCGTGGCGAGAACACCGCCTCGCCCACCCGTCACTACGCTGCGGTGACGGCGAAAGCCTCACCGACCTCTACAGCCGCGCCACCCGCTGCGCCGCGTTCCTCCGCCACACCGCCGACGAGCACGGCTCTCTCTTGGTCGTCTCCCACACGCTGCTCCTCGGTGTTCTCACCCAGCTCCCGGAAGGGCCAACGGCCTTCACCACCGCGGCAAGAAGCCCGTGGCAATTCGCCGAGCGCCGCCTGCTGACCATCAGCTGAGCCACCACTGTGCTGCCTCCACCAAACCTGCGGCAGACGAGAGTTGGTGTCATCGGGCTGTGCCGACCTCTCCTGACCATCCGCTGGAGAGGACCTCAGCTTCGGCAAGACTGGACCCTGAACACCCCCGCCCTGACCGGATATGAGCAGGAGTTCCACGTGACCGCCTCGGTGACCCCAACTGTCCGCAACGCCGCCAAGGCCGTCATCATCCGCGACGGCCACGTCCTGCTCCAGCGCGCTGTGTGGGAGGAACAGCAGTGCTACTTCCTTCCCGGCGGCGGCCAGCACCCTGGCGAAGCCCTCGACAACACGGTGCGCCGTGAGGTCCTTGAGGAGACCGGACTCAAGGTCGGCGTCGAGCGCATGCTGTGGCTACGCGAGTACATCGGTGTCCATCACGGCGGCGCACCGGATGACCACCGAGTCGAAGTCGTTTTTCTCTGCCGGCCAGAAGGCGATACGGAGCGGCTCGGCGGCCACGCCGAAGACGACGCGCAGACCGGTCTGGAGTGGGTCAAGTTGGAAGGGATCCCTGGCCGCAACCTGTTCCCCCTCGGGCTGCGCAGCCTGATCGCCGCCTTCGCCCACGGCGAGCCTCCCGCCGGATACCTCGGCGACATCGCCTGAGGCAAAGCGGATCGACGGCCGCATGCCGGCCGTCCCCGAACAAGGAGCGTCCCCGGCCGGTCCGACGGGTACCGCCTTCGACGTGCTCAGCCAGCTCGCACCTCGCGCACGAGGTCTTTCTCTCGCCTCCGGCAGCCGTCGCAAGCGGCCATATGGGTGAAACGGTCAGTGCCGCGTCGCACCGTGCGAGAAGATCTGGATGTCCGGCTGTGTAAGGGGAGTTGATCCGGGTGCGACCCAGCGAGCAGATGCGCGACCTCGGCATCGTCCAGTACGGCGCTCCCCTCCTGGCCGAGCGCGCCCGCCCCTTCACACTCCCCGACGAACGGGAGACTGCAGACGCGGTCATCGCGCGACTCCTGGACGCCGTGGAACACATCCGTCGCGCGCACGACTTCTCCGGCAAGGGCCTGGGCGTGGCCGCCCCGCAGATCGGCATCGGCCGGGCCGCAGCAGTCGTCCAGCCGCCCGCAGCTGAGCCGTTTGTGCTGCTCAATCCCCGCATCACCGCGGCCTTGGACGAGTTGGACGAGAAATTCGAAGGGTGTTTGTCGCTCTTCGACGTAAGGGTCCCTGTCCTCAGACCATTGCGGATCACGGTCGAGACGGCGACGCCCGAGGGCAGCACCGTGACCACGGTCTTCGAACGGGGTAACGCGAGGCTGGTCGCACACGAGATCGACCACCTCGAGGGCGTTCTGATTGTGGACCGGATGCGGCCCGGCGGGACTCCGGTGTCCGTCGAGGAATACCGGAAGACAACCGAGGCGACGGGCCGGGCGTGGTCGTACGAGTAGGGAGTTCCACACAGCGCAATGCCCGGCGCCCCGGCGCGCGCCACGTCGCTCCTGCACACCGTCGCCAGGCCGGAACTCTGCCGTACCGGGCGCGCCGCGGGGTCTCGGCGACAGCTGGCAACACGGTCAGGGCTGGGACGCACAGGGTCCAGGCTCGGGCAGCGGGTTGCCCTCCCAGTCGGCCTTGGCCGCGTTCCACTCCATTCGAAACCGTGCGGGTAGTTCCCTACGCTCGATGACACAGGCCGCAAGGGGGTTGAGGCGGACCCCTGCGGGTCCGACCCGTTCGACGTAGCCCCGGGCCGCGAGACGGTCCACAGCTTCGAAGACCTCCTCGCGCGACAGGAAGTCGAGTGGCATGAGGAAGAGCCCGATCCCGAGGTTCTTGATTTCCAGTTTCTCGGCCCGGTCTGCTCCCGCTTGTTCCAGCACGAGCCACATCAACACCGCGGCCTCGTACTGTGAACGGGCTACGTCCCGTGCAACGTCCTTGTGCAGCGAGACAACCAGGGTGTCGGCGTTGTCGGGGTCCAGTTCCATGAAGTGACGGTCGGCGTCCGGCGGCAGGATCCGGTACAGGGGCGCTTCCATGGCCTGCTCGGCGTCCCGAATGCGGCCTCGGTGCAGCTGAGAGCGGCCGGCTCGGTCCGCCGCGCATTTCTCCCCGGGCTCGGCCCGGCAGTCCGGACACGTACGGCCTCGGGCCCTTTCGCGTACAGCCACTGGCACTGCTCGACGGCTCATGATCTCCTCTCACCTCGGCAGCGGTTCCCCGGTGCGCCGGCCCGCGATTCCCGGGGACGGAGGATCATCGTGCACCGGACGAGGGCGCCGTTACGCCTGAGCGTAGCGGGAGTTCAGGTCACCACAACTTCCGCCGAGAGGGTGGCAGCACGGACTCCTGCTGCCGCCGAGCTCTTGGGCGGCGTCCCTGGTTCGTCTCCTTCTCCTTCGCCGGAGAGCTTTCACGGTGCAGGGGCGCACCGCTCGCACCGGTGGTAGTGGCGGCCTCCTCTGGGTCCGGTGTTCCGCTCCATCCAGGAGCGGGTTTCCCCGGCGGTCATGGCGTGGAACGGAATGGAGTAGGTCAGCGGCAGGAGGTCCATCGGGGGCTGGTCGTAGGCGTCTGCGCGGTGGGCGAACGCGCGCAGCGCCTCGGCGTTGTCGGCGGCAGGCGGATTGAACTGCTGGGGCATGTCCCGGCGCAGGACAGGGCAGCCGACTTCATGAAGGCCGTTGGCGCTGCCTGCGGCATACGGGTAGTGCTCGGGAAGTGTCCAGCGGCGCCACCGTTCGGCGGCCTGGGTCAGGGAGTTGGCGAAGGCCGTGTGGTGGCGGGCGCAGGTCTGGCAGGTGCCGTCGCGTCGGCACCAGGCGAGTTTGTCCTCGTCGTCCTCGTAACGCCAGCAGTCGGCCCGCGCGTACATGGCGCCGACCGCGCGCAGCAGGACGTCTCGCAGGTCCCCGGCCTTGAGCTCGCCGTTGTCGATAGCGGTAAGCAGATCGAGTACGGCCGGGAGTTCGATCTCGAACCCGAACCCCTCCTTGATCATCCGCTCGCGGGAGCCGGGGAACGAGCTGCCGAAGGTGAATTCGACCTCGGGGAGCTCGGTGCCGGGAACGGGCCGCAGAGTGACCTTGTGCGAGGACGGCATGGTGCGTCTCCATGGAAGAGAACTGGACTGGCAGGGACGGCCGTACGGGCTGCGCACCCGGCCCCGCGCCGGACCGGCGGGCGGCTGTCGTGCCGCCGCAGGATCGCTACACGGCCAGGGCGGCCCGGCCCGCCTCTGTGGGTTCGACCATGTCACCGCGTTCTCCATTGGCGGGGATGACGACGCGGACGAGATCTTGCTGCGATAGCCCGACCGAGACTCCGTACCACTCCATCTGGCGCAGCAGCCACGCCTCGTGCCCGGGATGGTGTTCGTTCATACCCGCCTCGGCCGGATGCAGCTCATGGAAGAAGTCGGACATCACCACCGGCTCAGGGGACTTGGCGATCAAGGTGAGGAGGTCACGTTCATCGGTGCTCAAGGCCATGTGCTCAGGCTAGAACCGCCTTGGCCAGCACCACCGAACATGCAGGATCAGGTCGGCTGCGTGTCTTCCTGCAGCACCTGACGGCGTATTACACGATTCCGTACCGGCGAACGGCGTCCACCGGTACCGTCGCACCGAACCATGCCGTGAGCAGCCCGTCACATGAGGTCGCAGTCCGGGAGAGGTCGAACGTAGTGAACGCTGGGATGTACCGGCTGTGGCAGCAGCTCGCCGTCACCGAGGGACTGCCGGACGAGGCGCTGCCCGCGGTGATCGCGGCGTTGTGCACGCCGTCCCAAGTCTTCTACGGCGTCGACAACCGCGGCGAGGAGTGGCGCAAAAAGGCCCTCGCGAAAGCGTTGCCCGTACTCCTGCCGCGCGCGACCGAGCCGACACTGCGCGGCCCTCTGCTGCAGCAGGCCGACGACACGCAGCTTGCCGAACTGGCCGGCCTGGGCGTGGTCACGGCCGCCGACCTTCCAGCGATCCTGGCCGACCGCCGCCCGACACCTGAACTGGTCGTCGGTCTGGCCCGGCACCCCGACCAGGTCGACGCGGCGATCGGCCTGCTCGCCTTCTTCCAGGACACCGACCTGGAGGATGTCCTCAGTGCGTGGAATCGACACCGCTACCGCTCGGACTCCGAGCCGGTTCCACCCCTGCCGTCGGCCCTTCTCGACGCGGTGCTGGAGCAGGCTCTCACCCCATTTGCCCGTCTGCTCCAGAATCCAGGCCGGCACGAGGGGTGGGACATCTGCGCCCATCCGGAGTTGGGGCTGCCCCACGACTTCGGCGAGGGCGCGCCCTGGCGCATCCTCCACGCCTGCCCCGACCAGTGGCCCGACCTGGCCGAGCACCCCGTCCTCGGCTCGGCCGTCCAGCACCTGCTGCTGGACCACGCCGAAGTGGAGGCCCGTCGCAGCCGGGCCTCGGCGACGGGCTCCTCGTTGGCCCGCAGCGGGGAGGACGAACCGGCCGATGAGCCGGAACCGGCTCCAACGCTCAGTGCCGATCTGCTCGGGGCATGTCTGCCCGCCCTGTGTCTGCCGGAGATGGCCGACCTGCCCAAACCGAGTGTGAGCGCCCGCCATCGTCTCCACCGCGTCGCCGACCGGGTGCGCTCCAACCCTCGTCTCCTGACCATCGCGGGCGAGCAGCTGCACACCGTGGCCGACGAATGCGTGCGCCGCGGCCGCCTGCTTGCCCTGCCGCGCAAACAGGACGACGCCCCCGCCCACAAGTCGCTCACGGTGGCCCAGGACCTGGCCCTGCTCAGCACCAACTCCCAGCACCTGGCCAAGGCGTGTTCTCTGCTCGCGGGACTGGAACAGCCCACCGTCGTGACCAGCCCGCCCGGCGCCCAGCTGGCCCGCATCACGGCCGGGACCGATCTGCTCAGTCCGGTCCGGCTCCTGGAGTCCCGCTGCCAGCATCAAAGGGCCGCCGTGCTGGTCGCCCTCGCCGCCAACCCCCATACCCCGCGCATCGCGGTCACCGAGGCACTCCCCCGGCTCCACCCTCTCGAACTCGCCTGGATCTGCGCCCAGCCGGACAAGATCCCGGACTGGCTGGGCGCGGCTGCCGCCGCTCTCACCCCGGCCGACGCGAGCGAGGCGGTGCTGCGCCTGGTGACCGACGAGGAACTCGACCGCCATCTCGATCCGGGCGCCGTCTTGCAGTCCTGGCTGGACACCCCGGAAACCGACGGCCCCTGGTCGCGCCACAGCATCTACCGCGCCATCCTCGGCTCCAGCCACCACACCCTTGACCACCTGCGCCAGCTGCCCGCAGACGAAGTCCTCACCTGCAACGACCCCGATCTCGCCCTGCCCTACCTCCTCGCCGGGTGCGGCGCCCGACCTGAGTCCTGGAACGCCCTCCTCAAGGCCCTCGACTACGGCCCCGCCGACGAGAAGATCAGCTTCGGACAGCTCCTCGACATCCTCCGAGCCCCCTCCCCCGCCAGTACAGCCCGATGAATGGCTGCCTCGGGCGACTCCCTACACGCCCCGCCGAGGCCCATGCGCCCTCCATCGGGAGGCTCGGCGGAGCGTGGACGAACGCGGCGCCTGGAGGGAACATCACGCTCCCTCGGCAAGGAACTGGCGGGCGCCGCGCAGCGTGGTGCGCAGCCTGCGCTGGGTCGCACTGCTGTCGAGCCGTACGTCGAGTGCGCCGGGAAGCGCGCTGTGGGCGCGCAAACCCGACGGGAGCCGGGAGGCGTCGAGCCCGTCCCGCTCGGCGATGAAGACGCCCAGGTCATGACGGCTCACGGCATCGGCTCCGGCGAGATGCTGAACTCCGTGGGCGTCGCCGAAGCCGAGTTCCAGCAGGGCTGCGGCCAGGTCAGCGACATGCACCGGGCAGCGGATGTCATCGGTGAACAGCACCCCGCTGCGGGTGCCGGCGGCGAGTTCGTGCACCGCCCGCACGTGCTCGGACCGTTGGTCGCCGATGATCAGCGAAGTGCGTGCGACGACGGCGTCCGGGGCAACGAATCCGATGGCCGTCTCGGCCGCGGCCTTCGCCGCGCCGTAGGGCGTGACCGGGTCGGGAAGGTCGGTCTCGTCGTAGTGGATTCGGTCGCCGGAGAACACCGCGTCGCTGGACACGTGGACCAGGCGGCTGCCGTGCTGTGCTGTAGCCATCGCCAGCCGGACCGGGCCTTCAGCCGTGACCGCCCAGTCCGCATGGCCGCTTGTGGCGTTGACGACGAGATGCGGGGCCGTCTCAGCGACGAGTGCGTCAACGCGCTCCGTGTCCCGAAGGTCGAGGGCGTGCCATATGGCACCCGGTGTGCTGGCGGGCCTGGTCGCAAAGGTAGCGGCTGTCGTATGGCCGGCCGCTACCGCCTGGCGCACCAGCTCCGTGCCCAAGAATCCGCTGCCGCCGATGATCAGGACCGTCATGGCGGGACACGGTAGAGCATCTGCGCGTCGCTCGGCCTCGTTTCCCTTCGAGCTGTGCGGCGGTCGGAGGGACGAGGCGAACCTGACCTCCCGCCTGGCCCGGCCTCTGATCGCCGCCACCACCGGCCACGACGTCCCCCAGCCACTCGTCGGCGACCTCGCCCTCTCCGCCTTCGCCGTCCGCACCGTGCGGACCGCTGCCGACACGCTGGACTCCCAACTCCACCCAGCTGTCGACGGATAGGGCATCGATGTGTTCCTCCTGCTGACCGCCGGCCGCCTCACCGCCATCACCGTGCAGAACCCGAAAGCGCACGCCGCATCGTTCCCGCACCTGCCACAGATCTACGACCAGGCCGTGCCGGTCCTCCTGGCCCTCACCGCCAGATGGCCCCCACAGCCCGTACCGGGAACGAGTGCACCGCCCTACCGCCCCCCGCAGCGAACCCTGGCCCCCGGTCGCCACGCCGCCATGCTGGCCACGCTCGAAGAACTCGCACCCCTGGACCCCCCGATACGATGCCTGTCCATGGTCGGTAGCCGTAGCCGACGCGTGGCAGGTCGTCAGAAACGGCGCCGCCCCTCACCAGGCGGCCCACGGATTGTGGCCGCACTACGTCCACCGCGTCCGCACCTGGCTCACCGCCGCGACACCGCTGAACGAGAAAGCGGCGCAGCTCGCCGCCGCCCACACCCGGCTGTTCGGCGCCCTGACCGCACGGAGCCACATTTCATGAGCACCACGATCAGCGCCTTCTCCGCCTTCGCCCTGGAGCCCTTCCCCACCATCGCACGCGGCGATGACCTCGCTGCCGTGATCACTGGCGTCCTGTCCGCCCTGGCCACGGATCTGCAGGACGGCGATGTGATCGTCGTCGCCTCGAAGGTCGTCTCGATCGCCGAGAAACAGTTCGTCGATCTCGCGGGCGTGACCCCCAGCCCGGCCGCCCTCGCCCTGTCCGCGCGCACCGGCAAACCGGCCGAGATCGTGGAGCTGATCCTCTGTGAATCCAGCGAGCACTTCGTGGCCGGGGAACGCGGACCGATCATCGCCCGGCACCGCCTCGGATACCAGCTGACGTCGGCAGGCATCGACCGCGCCGGGGCCGACGGGGCATGGCTGCTGCCCAAGGATCCCGACGCCTCCGCCCGCGCGCTGCGCGACGCGATCACGGCATCCAGCGGCGTCACCGTCGCCGTGGTGATCGCCGACTCCGACGGACGCGCGGACCGGCGCGGCGCCACCGTCATCAGCATCGGCGCCGCGGGCATCGCGCCGCTGCGCGTCACCGAGCACGCCGAGCCCGGCCAGCAGACCAAACGTCAGGAGGAGACCCTCACCGACCTGGTGGCGGCAGCAGCCGGCCTGATCCTCGGACAGCGCGGACGCGGTGCCCCCGTCGCCGTTCTGCGGGGCATCGCCTACGAGGCCAGCGACGATGGAGTGGCCTCGATGCTCCACCAAGCGCCGTGACACGGCTGGCCCTGCTCGGGTCGCCCGTTGACAGCGCGCTGTCGCCCGTTCTGCACCGAGCGGCCTATGCAGCGATGGGCTTGCCCTGGACGTACCACGCGATCGACTGCCAACCACGGGATCTGGCGGGCTTCCTGGACTCCCTCGACGGCAGTTGGCGCGGATTCTCCCTGACCATGCGGCTCAAGCGGACCGTCTGCCCGCTCCTGAACGAGGCATCAGAGACGGTCTCGCGGATCGGCGCGGCGAACACCATCGTCGTGACACCCAGCGGCCGGCTCGTCGGGGAGAACACCGACCTCTACGGGATAGTGCGGGCCCTGCGCGAAGCGGGCGTGGCTACCGTCTCCGTGCTCGGTACCGGAGCGTCACGCCCCACAGGGGCGTGAACGCGGTAATCCACTCGAACGGAAGGCCGTGTGGTAGGGCCCGCCGGAGGCGCACGGGCCGTCCCGTACCGGGAGTCCGCCTCGCGGAGAAGAGGGTCTACCGAATGCCCTGCAGCAGCCCTGCCGTACGGGCCCAGCCGAGCAGAAGCCGGAGTCCCGGCAGTTCGGCGCTGGATCCTGGTCCGGCTGCGCGCCGCGCCGAAAACAGACTCGTCGCGGGGGTGGGGGGGCGTCGGATGGTGCCCGCACCAGCCATGTCCCCCGATCGGGCCCATTCTCCTGGACTCCGCACGGGGCGAAGGCGCGGGGCGACAGACTGACCCGGTATGTGCCCGTGGGGCAAAGGCTCGGTTCTGAAGGGATGTTGGGCGTTCGGTGAGCCGCTACCGTCTGATCGACTATCCAGCCGCCTTCGATCCCGCCGACCCCTCGCGGGAGGGGCGGATGGTGTTCTGGCGGCCCACGGGGATCATGAGATCGGCGGACAAGCTGGCGGTGCCCTCCGATGCTGTCCTCGGGGAAGGGGAGGTCTCCGTCGTCCGTACGCAGCGCAACGGCATCCGGACCGCGCGGGCCCCGTACTGGTGGATGCCGGTCGAGGCAGCGCTGCCGGTACTGGCCCGCAGCCGTCTCGAAGACGACGGTGACACGGCGTGCCAGTTCTGGGGAGCGGCGTCGTTGTTCGCGCTGCATTTACTCGCGCGCGGCCGCATCCGGCCGGGGGTGACGGACACGGGGTTCGACACGTGGCGGGTGTCGCCGCAACTGGCAGAGGAGCACGCGCACTTCGACGAGCTCGTCGCCGCGATGCCGCCGTACGCTCACGCCGTGCCGTTCGGCTTCAACTCTCTGTTGCTGCCTGAGCCGGCGTTCTTGCTGTCGGCGTTCCTCGACGCGGTCGCCGACTCCATGCCGCGCACCCCGGGGGCGGTGTATCTCACCGGAGCGGGAGCCTTCGCGGACCGGAGGCCGCAGCATGTCCCCCATCTGGTGCTGGGTTCCGGCGACGGGCCGTCCAGCCAGCCTCCGGTCGGGGTGCGGGTCTCGCTGCGGGTGCAGCTCTCGGAGGACGGGGCGAGCGGGGTGCGGGCGGTCGTGATGGTCCGCGACATCGATCCCCCGCACGACCTGATGGACGCGGCCCATCTGTGGAGCCGGCCCGCCCCGCCGGGATCGAGGGATTCCGCACGCCAGGCGGGGACGCTGGTCGCGTTGCGCGGTGGCGCCCGCGTGTGGCCGCCTCTGGCCCGCCTGCTCGACGAGACCGCCGTGCCCGACGCGTTGGAGCTGGAGGTGGAGGAGGTCGGGGAGCTGCTGGGCGATGCCGTGCCCCGGCTGGTCAAGGCGGGATGCGAGGTGCACTGGCCCCGCGACCTGGTCCGGTCGTTGACCGTGCGGGCCGTGCTGGCCCCCCGCCAGAGTGCCTCCTCCTCGGGGCTCTTGGGCCCCGACACGCTGCTCAACTTCCGTTGGCAGGCCGCGCTCGGCGACGGCGTCGACCTCACGGACGCGGAGATGGACCGACTGGCGGAGGCCAAGCGTCCTTTCGTCAGGCTTCGGGACCGTTGGGTCCTGGTCGACGAGGCGCTCCTGCGCAAGGCTCGCCGACGGCACATCACGGACCTGTCCGGTGTCGACGCCGTCGCTGCGGTCCTCACCGGCGACGCCGAGGTCCGCGGTGAGGTGATTCCCGTCGCTCCGGGCGGGTGGCTCGCCGAGCTGCACACCGCTCTCACGAGCCCGGCCCCTGACCTTCCGGTGCCCGAGCGGCTCGCCGGCACCCTGCGGCACTACCAGCACCAGGCCCTGTCCTGGATGCGTCAGCTCACCTCGCGTGGGCTGGGCTGCTGCCTGGCCGACGACATGGGCCTGGGCAAGACCATCACGCTGATCGCGCTCCATCTTGCCCGTGCTCAGGAGGCGGCCACCCGCGGACCGACGCTCGTGGTGTGCCCCGCTACCCTTCTGAGCAACTGGCAGCGGGAGATCGGCCGCTTCGCCCCCGGAACCAGCGTGCGCCGCTTCCACGGGCCCCGCCGCAACCTGGACGGTCTCACCGACGACACGGTCGTGCTGACCACCTACGGCACCGCCCGGCTCAGCGTGGACGAACTCGCCGCACATGACTGGTCGTTGGTCACGCTCGACGAGGCCCAGCACGTCAAGAATGCCGCCTCCTCCACCGCCCGCGCCCTGCGCGCGATTCCTTCCCGGGCCCGGGTCGCGCTCACCGGCACGCCCGTCGAGAACAACCTGTCGGAGCTGTGGGCCGTACTGGACTGGGCGATTCCGGGGCTGCTCGGCCCTCTGGAGGCTTTCAAGAGGCGGTTGGCCACGCCGATCGAAGTGCACCGCGATCCTGCGGCGACCGCGCGGCTCGCCGCACTCGTGCGGCCGTTCGTCCTGCGGCGCCGCAAGACCGACCCGGGCATCGCCCCCGAGCTCCCGGCCAAGACCGACACCACCGAGTACACCCCGCTGAGCAAGGAGCAGGCGGTCCTGTACGAGGCGGTGGTCCGCGAGACGATGCACCAGATCTGCTCCAGCGAGGGCATCGCCCGGCGCGGCCTGGTGCTCAAGCTCCTCACCAGCCTGCGCCAGATCTGTAACCATCCGGCCCAGTTTCTCAAGGAACAGCATCCGCGGCTGGCCGGCCGATCCGGAAAGCTCGACCTGCTCGACGACCTGCTCAACGTCATCCTCGCCGAAGGGCAGTCGGCCCTGGTGTTTACGCAGTATGTACAGATGGGGCGGCTCGTCGCGGCGCGTCTCGCGGAGCGGTCCATCGGCCACCGAATGCTCCACGGCGCCACTCCCATCGCCCAGCGTCACTGCCTCGTGGACGACTTCCAGCAGGGCAGCTTCCCGGTGTTCCTGCTCTCGCTGCGGGCCGCGGGCACCGGCCTGACCCTCACCCGCGCCAGCCATGTCGTCTTCGTCGACCAGTGGTGGAACCCCGCCGTGATGGAGCAGGCCGCCGACCGCGCCTACCGCATCGGCACCCCCCATCCCGTCCAGGTCCACCGCTTGATCAGCGAAGGCACTCTCGAAGAGCGGATCGCCGACCTTCTGATCGCCAAGAAGGATCTGGCCGACTCCGTACTCGCCGCCACGGCAGAGGGGTTGACGGAGCTGTCCGACGAACAGATTGCCGACTTCGTCTCGCTGAGGAGCCTGCGATGACCCTGCCGGACAAAGGCCCGAACCTGATGTGGTTCCCGCCCGCCCCGCCTCTGCCGGGCGACCTTATGGCGGAACGCGCCGGCGGCCGGGCCTGGCTGCTCGCGCTCGTCTCCCGCGGCCAGGCCGGCGCCGCCGCGTTCACCCGCGCCCGCGCCTACGCGCGCACCGCACCCGTCGCCCACCTCACTCTCGAGCCGGGCACCGTCCGCTGCTGGAGCAACGAGAATCCCGGACCCCGCAACGACCCCTATGCCTACGTCCCCCAGCCCCACCCGACCATCCGCATCCCGGTCCTGGACGCGTCGCAGTGGCGCGATCTCGCCCTGATCACCCGCCATCTGGCAGGCCGCTGGGCGCATCAGCCCGCAGACGACGTCCTCATCGAGATCACCGAGGCGGGCGCCCGCAACGGAATCCATCTGGTGCCCACCCTCGACCGGTGCGAGGCCTCCTGCCCCTGCGCCAGCCGGGCCGACCTGTGCAAACACGCCGCCACGGCCCTCTACCAGGTCGCCCGCGCCGTCGACGCACAGCCGCTGGCCCTCCTCCTGCTCGCGGGGCGGGCCCCGACGGACTTCTTCGCCGCGCTGAAGGACCCCGACCACCCCAGCCTCCAGCCCCGCTACTGC
>NZ_LIQQ01000616.1 GCF_001418565.1 Streptomyces graminilatus
CCCCCGCACCCCCGCGTCTCCCCTTCCTTTGACGTCCATCGCAGCCAGGAGCGTGAACCGTGTCCACCCTTTTGCACCTAGACACCAGCCCGCGGATCGAGTCGACCACGCGGCGGGTCACCGCCGAGTTCGCCGCGTCCTGGCGGGCGGCCAACCCGGACGGAACCCACATCTACCGGGACCTGGCGGCGCGGCCCGTGGCGCACGTCGACGCCGAGCAGATCGCGGTGATGCACCGCCTGGAGAGCGGTGAGGTGCGCGACCTCGACGAGGCCCGCGACGCCGCCGTCACCCCCGGGGAGAAGGCGAGCTGGACGCTCACCTGGGACCTCGTCGAGGAGGTGCGGGCCGCCGACACGCTCGTCCTCGGGCTGCCAATGCACAACTTCTCGATGCCCGCGACTTTCAAGGCGTGGTTCGACCGGGTCGTGATCCCCCCGCTGGTGGTCGACCCGGCGACGGGCACCGGCCCCCTCTCCGGCAAGCAGGTCGTGGTGGTCACGGCCCGTGGCGGCGCCTACGGACCGGGCACGCCCCGCTACGCGTACGACTTCCAGGAGCCCTACCTCAGGGCCGCGTTCGGCATGGTCGCGCTCGCCGACGACCTGACGTTCCTGCACGCGGAGATGACCAAGTCCGGCCATGTGCCCCGGCTCGCCGGGTTCCAGGACATGGCCGCCAGCTCCCTGAAACAGGCCCTCGCCGGGGCGCGTGTCCAGGCCCGGCGCGTCCGGGTCTGACGGCCCGCCCACAGGGTGTCCCGGCGGCTAGCGGGCGTCGTAGCCGCGGCGCGACATGCTGATGTACTCCCGGTGGCGCTCGGACCACTGGATCAGCGAACTCACCTCCTTGGAGAGGGTGTGTCCGACCGGGGTCAGCTCGTAGTCCACCCGGGGCGGCGTGGTCGGGGTGACGGTCCGGATGACCAGGCCGTCACGCTCCAGGCTGCGCAGCGTCAGGGTGAGCATCCGCTGCGAGATGCCGTCGATGGAGCGCCGCAGATCCGAGTAGCGCCGTGGTCCGCCGCCGAGCAGCGCCATGATCAGAACGCTCCACTTGTCGCCCACCCGGTCCAGTACGTCCCGCAGCCGACAGGTGGTCAGACCCTCGCTGACCTGGTCGGGAACATCCATGTGCGTAGCGCTCTTTGAGGTGCCGTCTTCTGCCACCCCAGCAGCATCGCCCAGAATCCGGATGAGAACAAGAAGTGACCAGCGCACTGTCCGTGCGTGCCTCCGGCATGCCGCGAAGCACTGCCGCAGAGCCGATTCCAGGATCCGAGGAGCATCATGGCCGTCGAACCGAGCACGCTGAGCGCGCTGAGCGCTCTGCCTCCCCGCAAGGGGCCTCGGCCCGCCACGACCGGCCGGGAGATCCCGCACGACCAGGTCGAGGACTTCTCCCCGCCGGAGATCCGCGCCGCGCTGATCGCCCGCGCGCAGGCCCTGCCGGGCGTGTTCATGACCCAGAGCCAGGTCTCCGAGCCGTCCTCCCTCGCTCTGCGCCTGAACAAGGAGGACCGGGCCTTCGAGGCGTTCCTGCATCCGTCGGTCGACGAGTTCGGGCACATCCACCGCACCGGGTTCATGCACCTCACGGTGCCGATGGAGTCGCTCGGCCCGCTGACCGAGCTGGGCTGGATCGAACCGCACCCGATCTCCCGGCGGCCGGAGTTCCCCAGCAGCATCGTCATGCTCTACGCCCCGCGCGACGCCGACGAGCTGGAGGTCGTCGCGACGGTGATGCAGGCGTCGTACGAGCAGGCCATGCGCTAGTCCACCGGCGCCTGCCACCTGGCCGCCTCCGCACCCGTCAGCCCTCAGCCCTCAGCCCTCAGCCCTCAGCCCTCAGCCCTCAGCCAGTCAACAGGCAACCCGCACAACCGTTCTGACATCTCATCAGGAAGCGAGTACACCTCATGCGCGCAGTAACCATCGACGGCTTCGGCTCCACCCCCGCGGTCACCGAGCTGGCCAAGCCGGAGCCGGGGCCCGGCGAGATCCTGGTCAAGGTGCACGCCTCGTCGCTGAACGGCTTCGACGGCGCGGTGATCCACGGCGTGTTCAAGGACATGCTGGAGCACAAGTTCCCGGTCACGCTCGGCAAGGACTTCGCGGGCACCGTCGAGGCGGTCGGCGAGGGTGTGGAACGCTCCGTCGGCGACCGGGTGTTCGGCGTGGTGATGAAGCCGGTCGTCTGCGACGGTGCCTTCGCCGAGTACGTCGTGGTGGCCGAGGGCTACGGCATCGCCGCCGTCCCGCCGAGCCTGGACCTCGACCGGGCCGGAGCGCTGGGCCTGGCGGGCACGGCCGCCGCGGGCGTCGTCGACGCGATCGCGCCGAAGGCGGGCGACACGGTCCTCGTCGTGGGCGCCACGGGCGGGGTGGGCGCGTACGCCGTCCAGTTGGCGGCGGCGAGCGGCGCGACGGTCCTGGCCACCGCCAAGCCGGGTGCCGAGACGGAGTTCGTCCTCGGCCTCGGCGCGGCGCACGCGGTGGACCACACCGCCGATGTCGCCGCGCAGGTCCGGGCGATCGCGCCGGACGGTGTGACGGGCGTCGTGCACCTGGCCGGTGACCCGACCGCGCTCGTGGAACTGCTGGCGGACGGCGGCCTGCTCGCCTCCACCCTGGGCTTCGGCCCCGAGCAGGCCGGGCGCGAGGGCATCACGGTCACCTCCGTGATGGCCAACCCCGACACCGCCACGCTGGACCGGCTCGCCGACGCCGCCGCCGCGGACACACTCCAGGTGCCGATCGGCCGGACGTTCACGCTCGACGAGGTGGCCGAGGCGGTGGGCGCGTTCGGCGCGGGCACCGTCGGGAAGATCGGCGTCTCCGTCGTCTGACCCGCGAGACGGACGGCCGTGCGCGGCACCGCGGCCGCGCACGGCCGCCGAACCGGTCCCGCCCGTCCTGCCACCGCCCCTTCTGACACCGCCCCCGCCGCATCGCCGCCCCCGCTTCGAGTACTTCAAGCACGTCGAGAGCATTTCAAGCACTTCGAGCCGTCCGGAGACTGTCATGGATGCCACCGCACACCCCGAGGACGCCGGAACCCACCCCGACTTCGACGGGATGTTCCAGATCGTCACCAGCTTCTGGGTGGCGCGGGCGGTCCACGCCGCCACCGCGCTGGACCTGCCCGACCACCTCGCGAACGAGCCCCGGACCGCCGCCGAACTGGCCGCCGCGACCGGCACCGACCCCCGCGCCCTGGCCCGGCTGCTGCGCGCCCTGGCCGGTGTGGGCGTACTGCGCTCCGACGTGGACGGCCGTTACACGACCACCCCCCTCGGCGACACCCTGCGCTCGGACGTCCCCGGCTCCCTGGCGTCCTTCGTCCAGATGGAACTGGGCGAGGCGCACCACGCCACCTGGGGGCTGCTGGTGGACTCCGTGCGGTCGGGCGAACCGGTCTTCGAGCAGGCGGTGGGGAAAAAGATCTGGCAGTTCTTCGAGGACACCCCGGCCATGAACGCCCACCTGGGCAAGGCGATGACCGGGCTCACCGCGATGGTCGCCGACGCCGTCCTCGACGTCTACGACTTCGGTCCCCATGAGCGGATCGTGGACGTCGGCGGCGGTGAGGGCGGCTTCCTCGCCGCCGTCCTCGACGCCCACCCGCGGGCCCACGGTGTCGTCCTCGACCTGCCGCACGTCGTGGCGCACGGCCGTGAGCGGATCGAGGCCGCGGGGCTCACGGACCGGTGCGAGCTCGTGGGCGGCGACTTCTTCGAGAAGGTCCCCGAGGGCGGTGACCTCTACACGATGAAGTGGGTCCTGCACGACTGGGACGACGACTCCGCCGTCGAGATCCTCAAGTCCTGCCGCCGGGTCATGGGCGAGGAGGCACGGCTGCTCGTCGTCGACACGGTCGTCCCGGACGGCGACGGCTTCTCCCCCAGCAAGATCATCGACCTCAACATGATGGTGCTCAGCGGCGGCCGGGAACGTACGGCCGACGAGTTCCGGCGGCTCCTCGCGGCGGCGGGCTTCACGCTGACCCGGGTCCTGCCCACCCGCTCCCCGAGCAGCGTGGTGGAGGCCGTTCCCGCACCGCTCGCCTGACCCCCGCCCGGCCGGTCGGCCCGCCTTTCGCATCCCCGCTTCACACCACTCCAGGAGTTCCCCGTGTTCATCGCCTATGTCGTCGTCGCGAGCCTGCTCGCCCTCGTGCTCATCGGCTCCGGCAGAGCCAAGCTCGTCCGGGACGAGAAGGTCACCGAGGGGATGCACCAGATCGGCGTACCCGACAGTTGGTTCCCGAGGCTGTCGGCCCTGGAGATCGCCGGAGCGCTCGGCCTGATCGCCGGCATCTTCTACCGGCCGCTGGGCATCGCCGCCGGCGTCGGGATCGTCGCGTACTTCATCGGCGCGATCATCACCCACCTCCGCGCCAAGGACACGAAGGGCCTGCCGATGCCGGCGGTCCTGATGGTGGTCGCGGCGGCTTCGCTGCTCTTCGGTATCGCGACGGTCTGAACGGAGGAGAACGAATGTCCGACACCCTTAACTCCCCGACCTCGGTCGACTTCTGGTTCGACCCGCTGTGCGCGTGGACCTGGACGACCTCCCGCTGGCTGCTGGAGGCGGCTCGCTCACGCGACCTCGACATACATTGGCATGTCATGAGCCTGGCCATCCTCAACGAGGACCGGCTCGACCAGGTCCCGGAGCAGTTCCACGACCTGGTGGGCCCCAAGGGCCTGCGTCCGGTCCGGGTGATCGTCGCGGCCCAGCAGCGGTACGACGGTGAGGCGGTCGCCCGCCTCTACACGGAGCTGGGGACCCGCTTCCACCAGGGTGGCGAGACCCCCAGCCCCACCCTGGAGGCCATCGAGGCCGCGCTGACGGCGGCGGGCCTCCCCGCGGACCTGATCCAGTACGCCGACAAGGACACGTACGACGCCGAGGTCCGCGCCTCCCACGAGCGGTCCCAGGCCGCGGTGGGCGAGGAGTCGGGCAGCCCGGTGATCGCGCTCCCCGACGGCACGGGAGGGCGACGCGCCTTCTCCGGCCCCGTCCTCACCCCCATCCCGAGGGGCGCGGAGGCGGCCCGCCTCTGGGACGCGCTCCTGCTGGCCGCCTCGGTCCCGGCCTTCGCGGAACTGAAGCGGGCGCGGTCGGGAGGGCCGGTGTTCGACTGAGGG
>NZ_LIQQ01000617.1 GCF_001418565.1 Streptomyces graminilatus
CGGTGGCCGGCCACCGCGTCCGGTGCGTGGGGGCGGGGGAACCTGGCGGATCCACCCGTGTTCTTCGAGCAGGGCGAGCACGGGGTCAAGGTCGCCGATGGCGGGGAAGTCGGCCCGCCGCAGCATGCGGAAGAGTTCCCGCTTGGTGAACTGCGCGAGGCCGGCCGTGACGAGCTGCGCGAGGACATCGAGGGCGGCGTCGTGGGCGGGGTCGGCGCTCATGGTGTCGAACACGTCCAGGGCGTGCGCGGTGAAGTAGTCGCCCAGCGTGGTGGCGGCGGCCATGGTCGCTGCGTCGATCGGCTGGTGCCAGACGTCCTCGGTGTGCGCGGCCAGGTGCAGCAGACCGGCGATGCGGGCGACGGCGCCGTCCCGCTTGGACGCCCATTTCACGATCGACGCGTAGCTCCCGTCCGGTCCGAGCCGGGACTCGGTGACCTTCTGGAAGGCGAGCAGGACCGCGTCCGCCTCGGGGGTGAGCTGGAGCAGGGCGGGGTCGGTCCAGCCGGCCAGGGTCAGGGTGAGGCCTCCGAGCCGCTGCGCGTAGGTGGCGGCCACCTGCTCGTCGAGGAGATCGGGCGAGAGGTTGCGGCGTCCGACCAGGGAGAGCGGCTTGGCGTACAGGAAGCGGGCGAGCAGGCCACGGCCGTCCGCGCCGTCGATACGGGACAGGGCGTCCAGGACTTCCGGTTGGACGGCGAGGCCGATGGTGACGGCGGGGACGTCGATGTGCTGAGCTTCGCGCCCCTGGCGGTTGACGCGGATCATGTCTCCCGCGTGGCCTTTGAGGAACATGCCCATGTTGGGCTTGCCGCTGTAGCGGCCGGCGATGATGTCGAACAGTTCGCCCTCGGCACTCAGGCAGGAGATCCGCCCGCCCTGCTCGTAGAGCAGGGTGCCGATGTTCTCCGGGGTCACGTCGTCCGCCACGAGCTGCGGCACGGCCGGAACGCTCATCTCGTCCACGGCCTGTGCGAGTTGGACCGCCTCTGCGGTGAGTGCGGCCCGCTGGTCGGGTTCGGCTCCCGCAGCCCTGCCCGCTGCCTTGTCCGCCGCCGATTTGGCGAGCCGGATGGTGGTCTCCGCCTCTGCCCGCACGGGTCCGGACAGCTCGATGAGCGCTTTCTCGGTGGCGAGCAGAGGACGCACCATCAGGTCGAACACGGCGCTTTTGCGGTTGCCGGGGTCCAGGGCGACGGCGGTGTAGATGTTGACGGGCTCGCGCCAGTGGCCGCGTACGCACACCTTGACGCGTCCGCCTGCGGCGGTGGCGATGACGGCGAGCGCGAGACATCCCGCGAGGTCGGCGGGGGTCTGGGTCTCCTCGGCCACGCCACGGACCATGTTGGCCAGCCAGGGGGGCAGGGCGTCTAC
>NZ_LIQQ01000618.1 GCF_001418565.1 Streptomyces graminilatus
AGCAGGACGTCCGCCGCTGCCAGCGGGCGCGGGCGCGGTGGCGGTGGCGGGCGTACCACGGGTGCGCGGCCGTCGCGGGCGGCGGCGGGCCGTTGTCGGCGGTGCCCGCCATAAGTGGTTCCCATGACGCAGGCACCCGCACACGACGCCCCCACTCCCGCCCCCGAGCCCACCCCTGTGCACTGGAAGCCGGCCAGGGAACGAATATTGCGCCCACTAGCCATGTTCAAACTAGTCATGTCCATGTCCATGTTCGTCCGGAATGCGAACTCCCTGCACAGATAGCGCCCTTGACGAACCGTTAGCCAGAGCTTCACCATCCAGGCACCCATCCACTGTGGAATCCCAGTGATTCCCAAGGAATTCGGAGCCCCCCACATGAAGCTCTCGGTTCCCGGACGCACCGCGGCCATCGCCGTGGCCGTCAGCGTGCTCGCCGGCNNTGATCGCCGACTGGCCCGGCGGCGACCCCAACCAGGTGATCATGTCCGGTTCGCACCTCGACAGCGTCAAGGCCGGCCCTGGCATCAACGACAACGGCAGTGGCTCGGCCGCCATCCTGGAGATCGCGCTCGCCGTCTCGCGCGCCCAGTACCAGCCGACCAAGCACCTGAGATTCGCCTGGTGGGGGGCGGAGGAGATGGGCATGATCGGATCGAAGAACTACGTCAACAGCCTCTCCTCCGCGAACCGTTCGCGCATCAAGGGTTACCTCAACTTCGACATGATCGGCTCGCCGAACCCCGGCTACTTCGTCTACGACGACGACCCGACGATCGAGCGGACCTTCAAGGACTACTACGCCACCATCGGCGTCCCGACCGAGATCGAGACCGAGGGCGACGGCCGCTCCGACCACGCGCCCTTCGACAACGTGGGCATCCCCGTCGGCGGTCTGTTCAGCGGCGCCGACTACACCAAGACGGCGGCGCAGGCGGCCAAGTGGGGCGGTACGTCCGGCCAGCGGTTCGACCGCTGCTACCACTCGGCCTGCGACACCGCGGCCAACATCAACGACACCGCCCTCGACCGCAACAGCGACGCGGCCGCGTACGCGGTGTGGAAGCTGTCGGAGTAACAGCCCACGCGCGCCTTTCACCGAGGCTGGTCAAAGGGGACGGTCAACTGGTCGGCGCTCCCGCCGGGTTGGCCGTCCCCGCCGTGTTTCGCGGCGGCGGCGCGACAGGGCCGCGTGTCGCGGCCAGGAACAGGAGGCGACCGTATGACGGATCTTCCGGTGGCGGAGATCGCCGCCGCCGTCCGGGCACGGGAGGTGACGGCCGTCGAGGTCGTCAGGGCCGCGCTCGCGCGGATCGCCGCCGTGGAACCGGAGTTGTGCGCGTTCGCGGAGGTGTGGGGCGAGGCGGCGGTACGGCGGGCACGCGAGGTCGACGTACGGGTCACCGCCGGTGAGCGGCTGCCGCTCGCCGGCGTTCCGTTCGCGGTGAAGGGGCGGTACGGGGAGCGGGCGGCGGACGCGGTACGGCTGACCGCCGCCGGGTGCGTGGCGGTGGGCGCCACGTCCGTGCCCGCGCCCGGGGCCGGAACCCCCTGGCAGACATGGGGACTTGGGGCCGATGGGCGGACGGTCAACCCCTGGCGGGCGGACCGGGTGCCGGGCGGTTCGTCAGCCGGGGCCGCGGCGGCGGTGGCGGCGGGCCTGGTTCCGCTCGCGACCGGCGCCGACGGGGCCGGGTCCATACGTATCCCGGCCGCCTGGTGCGGGGTGTTCGGCCTCAAGTCGACGAACGGACGCCTCCCGCATCCCGACCGGACGGGCCTGAGCGCGGCGGGAGCGGTCGCGCGGCGGGCGGCGGACCTACGGGCGTACTGGCGATGCGTGAGCGAAGCCGACGAGCGCGGGGTCTGCGGG
>NZ_LIQQ01000619.1 GCF_001418565.1 Streptomyces graminilatus
CTCCCCACCCCCCGCACCCTTCCGCCGAACCCGCGGAGCGCGTCTCACCGGACGGACGACGTTTCCTCCGCGTTTCCCCGAGCGGCTACGCTCATTCCGTGGCTGAGATCCGGATTCCCGCTGACATCAAGCCCGCCGACGGACGTTTCGGCGCGGGCCCCTCCAAGGTGCGGACGGAAGCGCTGGACGCGCTGGCCGCCACCGGTAGCTCCCTGCTCGGCACCTCCCATCGCCAGGCCCCGGTCAAGAACCTGGTCGGCAAGGTGCGCGAGGGCATCTCCGAGCTGTTCCAGCTCCCCGAGGGCTACGAGGTCGTCCTCGGCAACGGCGGCTCGACCGCGTTCTGGGACGTCGCGACGCACGGTCTGATCGAGAACAAGTCGCAGCACCTCACCTTCGGTGAGTTCAGCTCGAAGTTCGCGAAGGCCGCCAAGCTCGCCCCGTGGCTCGCCGACCCGACCGTCATCTCCTCGGACCCGGGCACCCACCCGGACCCGGCGGCCGAGGCGGGCGTCGACTCGTACGCCTTCACGCACAACGAGACGTCCACCGGTGTCGCCGCGCCGATCAAGCGCGTAGCGGGTGCCGACGAGGGCTCCCTCGTCCTCGTGGACGCCACGTCCGGCGCCGGCGGTCTGCCCGTCGACATCGCCGAGACGGACGTCTACTACTTCGCCCCGCAGAAGTCCTTCGCGGCGGACGGCGGCCTCTGGCTCGCCGTGTTCTCCCCGGCCGCGATCGAGCGCGCCGAGCGGATCCACGCGAGCGGACGCCACATCCCGGAGTTCTTCTCGCTCCCCACCGCGATCGACAACTCGCGCAAGAACCAGACGTACAACACCCCGGCCCTCGCCACCCTGTTCCTCCTCAACGAGCAGCTGGAGTGGATCAACGGCCAGGGCGGCCTGGACTGGGCGGTCCGGCGTACGGCCGCCTCGGCCCGCGCGCTGTACGGCTGGGCCGAGGACGTCAAGTACGCGAACCCGTTCGTCACCGACCCGGCGAAGCGCTCGCAGGTCATCGGCACGATCGACTTCTCGGACGACATCGACGCCGCCGCCGTCGCCAAGGTCCTGCGCGCCAACGGCATCGTCGACACGGAGCCCTACCGCAAGCTCGGCCGCAACCAGCTCCGCGTGGCGATGTTCCCGGCGATCGACCCGGCGGACGTCGAGGCCCTGACGAAGTGCGTCGACCACGTGATCGAACAGCTCTGACCCACCCCCTCCTGTACGACGGCACTCCTGCACGTCGGCACTCCTGTACGACGACGGGGGCGCCCGGTGATGATCACCGGGCGCCCCCGTCGT
>NZ_LIQQ01000062.1 GCF_001418565.1 Streptomyces graminilatus
CTCAGACACCAGGACCGCGCGCCGAGCCCGTCGGCGACCTCCCACGGGTCGGGCGGGTCGGGCAGCCCGCGGGCCGCGATCTGGGCGGCGGCCCAGCCGGGCTCCGTGCGCAGACCGTACGCGAAGGCCCCCGGTACGTCGCCGAGCGCGGCCCCGGCCGCGTCCAGCAGCCGGCGTACGAGCAGGCCGGACCGGGGGTCGCACAGGTGGCGGGACAGCGCCCGCACGCCTCGGCGGTGGCGCCTGAAGGCGCGCAGCGGCTCGCCGAACGCCCGCCCGGTCAGGGCGAGCTCACGGGCGACACCCCGCCTGAACCGCCGCCAGCCGCCGGACCTGCGCACGACATGCCGCAGCAGCAGGAACAGCAGCAGGAGTACGGCGACGGCGACGAGCAGCACCGTCACCAGCGAGGAGTCGGGCCTGCCCAGCGAGATCGGGTGGCCCTGGGGCGGGACGGGCGTCATGCGGCCACCAGCGCGTCCTCGGGGTGGCGGCGGCGCAGCTCCCGTATCGCGTGATGAGCGCGCGACTTGACCGTGCCCGGCGGTATGGACAGGACGTGCGCGGCGTCCGGGCCGGTCCAGCCCAGCACGTAGACGTAGAAGAGCACTTCGCGGTGCGGCAGGGACAGGCCGGAGAGGGCGTGTACGAGGAAGCGGCGGTTCACCGCCTGGCCGATCGGGTCGACGACGGGCTCGGCGTGCGACTCCAGCAGCTCCTGGTGGCACTCGGGGCGGGCCTGCTCGCGTCGGGTCCAGTCCACCACCAGGTTGTGTGCCACCCGGATCAACCAGGCCCGGCACGGCAGCCAGTCCGGCGGCTCCTCCGCGCTGCTCAGCCAGGCGCGCAGCAGGGTCTCCTGGACGAAGTCCTCGGCACGCTGCCGGTCGCCGCGCAGCAGGCCGGAGACGTAGCGCAGCAACGGCCCGTGGTGCTGTTCGTAGAGCTCGCGGAAGGAGCTTTCGCAGGCGGGAGAGGCCCCGCCGGGTCTGTGGGAGCTACCGACGTCGTCGTGGCAGGTCGTGGACGTTGTCATGTGATGCCTCCCCCAGAACCGGGATCTGTTTCGTGGGCCGGTCCGGTCGGGACGCCGCGTGGACGCGGTGAGTAGCTGGGCGGGAGGAACGCGGGCGCCGGGCCGGCACCGCATCCATAAGCGGAATATGTGGTTCCTGTTTGGCGGTGAGTCTATGAGAGTCGGCTCGACCGTCAAGCGTCCGTCAGGTGCCTTTGGGTGAACTTGGGGTTCGGTACGAGAACCCGAACAGAACCGAACAGAACTCGACCGGGACGCGACCAGGGCGAACTGGGATTTCGTCCCATTCGCCCTGGTGCGTCTCGCTAGTTGGGCATCAGGAGGGGATGCCTCCGGCGATCTGCCCGTCCAGGTCCTTCACGGACTGGCCGATCTGCTGGAACTGCTTGGCGAACTCGGTGATGTTGTTCACCGCCTGGGTCACCGAGGTGTTGAAGTTGGTGTAGGACTCGCGCAGCTTGGGGCTGGTCTGCGCCAGCACCAGACCGTCGCCGAGCAGCGCCTCGACCTCCCGCTGAAGGTCCGACAGCTGTGGGACCAGTGTGGAGCTGACGGCGTTGTTGAGCTTGGCGGCCGTGGCGTTGATCGCCTCTTCGTCGACTGTGGTGCGGGGCATCGGGGCCTCTTTCCGTTGCGGTGTGGCCCGCGGACGCGGACCTTGGGACCCTGCGGGCGCCGGGAGGGGGAGAGGGGGGCGCCCGCAGGGAGTTCAGGGGAGGGCCGGTGGCTGTCCGGCCTTCGGCCGGGAGATCAGCGCCAGTTCTCGCCGATCATTCCCAGCGGGGGTTCGTCGCCGTAGCGCTGGTGCTGGGTGATGGAGTCGCTCAGGTACCAGTCGCCGTACCGGTTCTTCTGCCAGATCTCCTGGATCGCGCCCTTGTCGTCGGCGACATAGCGGTTCAGGTCCGTGGTGACGATGTGCAGCCCGGAGCCGCCCGGGGTCGTGTAGTCGGTACGCGTGTTGCCGTCGGCGAGGGTGGTCGTCTTACCTGGCGAGAATGTTGCGTCGGCCGGCTTCCCGCCCGCGTCGACCAGGGGCTTGTCGACGGTCAGGTAGGCGGGCGGCTTCTCCAGGGTCTTCTGGGGGTCCTCCTGGCCCGCCTCCGTGGCCTGGTACGAGTCCCTGTCCATGTTCAGGGTCCAGTCACCGTCGGGCGCTTTGGTCCAGACCTGCAGGGTCTCGCCGTGCTCGTCGGTGACGTACCGCCGCATGAACCCCTTACCGTAGAACTCGGGGTTCGCGTCCTCGTAGATCTTGGTGACGGTGCCGTCGGAGCGCCGGGTGGTCGTCACGGAGTCGCCGTCGCCGTTCAGCGCGCGATGCGTCTCGGTGTACGTGAGCCCGTTCTTGTTGGTGATCGTGGTCGTCGTCTCGACCGGGTTGCCGTCCTTGTCGACCTCGATCTGGCCATCGGCGTCCAGCTTGTACTCGACCTTCGTGTGGCCGTTCTCGTCGTCCCGCTCGTAGGTGGTGGGTACGGAGGGCGGCGGGGTCTCGGCCGGGCCGTCGGGACCGAGTTCGCGGTTCATGTGCAGGGGGTTGGGTTCGCCGCTCTCCGGTGTCCAGGCGGGCTTCTTCGCCAGCTCCTCCTGCTGCTCGGCGTAGCTCTCCTGCAGGGTCTCGGCCCGCTGCCGCAGCGGTTCCTCGTCCTTGTCGAGCTGCTTCTGCGCGTCCTCGGACGAGGCCTGGTCCTTCCACAGATCCTGCTGGTCCTTGTCCAGCTTGTCCCATTCGGGAGTGAAGGCGCCCTGTTCCCCGAGCAGGGCGTCCCGCTTCCGGTTCAGGTCGCCCTGTTCCTTCCCCTGCTTGCCCTCCAGGGCGTTCTGCTCGGTGTCCTGTTCCCGCCAGAGGTCCTGCTGCTTGCGCCGCAGCTCCTCCGCCTGCTTGCCGGAAGGGTCCTGCTCCCCGGTGAGCGCGGCCTCTTCCCTGTTCAGGGCATCCTGCTTCGCGGTGAAAGCCGCCGTCAGTTCCTCGCGCTCGGCCTTCTGCCGCTCCCACAGCTCCCGCTGCCGCCGGTCGATGTCCTGCGACCGCTGCCGCAAGGGCTCCTGCTGCCGCTGGAGATCCTCCTGCCGCTTGTCGAGGTCCGACTGGCGCTTCGCCTGGGAGTCCTGCTCCTTCTCCAGGGCCGCCCGCTTCTTCTGCGACTCCTGCTGCTGCCGCTCCAGGAGGAGTCGCCCGGGATGGTGGCCGCGCTCCAGGTTCGCGGCCTCGGCCTTTTTGTACATGGCGTCCTGCCGCTGCTTGTAGGCGTCGTTCTCCGCCTTGATGTTCTGCCGCTGGTAGGTCGCCGCCATCGTCGCGGCGTTGGCCGCGGTCGCCGCGTCGGAGTCGTAGAACGCCTTGCCGATCTCGTCGAGGAGGTTGCCGAGGTCGGTCATGACCTGCCAGGCCTCACGGAACGACTTCTGCCAGGCGTCGTAGAAGTTCGTCAGTTCCTCGGCCGTTTCCCGGCGGGGCCCGATGTCACCGGCGGCGAAATCGCGATCCGTCTGCGAGGAGACGTCCAATTCATCGCGGAGATGCCAGATCTGGCGGGCGAGGACGTACATCAGGTCGTAGTCGATCGAAATGCGGGCCACGTCTCGCGTCCTTTCGTCCAGTGCTAGGGCCGAGGAGACACACAAGCGGGGGCGTCGTGTCCGCCCTGTAGACGTAGGGACGGACCCGAAAGGTTCAAACGAATTTCCGCCCGGCACCCTACTGACCAGCAGGTATGTGGTTTCCGTCACTTCATTGAACTGCTGATCCCTTTCAACACGTCACCAAGGAGTCATCCGCGCGCGAAGCGGCCCGCCCCTCTCGTTCTGGACACCTTGGAGGACCCTGTGGCCAGCCCTGGCGACTGGAATCAAGTGGGATACGACGGAAATCCTGTCGCCGGGAACCCCGATGTCATCGACAGCGTCACCCGGGAGTGCCGCGGGCTACGGGACCTGGCCGGTGATGTCGACGCCGGGCTCGAAAACCTGCTGCGCACCGCGTCGGACGGCGGCTTCGAAGGGGAGACGGCGGACGCCCTGCGCAAGTACGTGAAGCAGGCACTCAAGACCTTCGCGGCGAACGTCAACCGCTCCTTCGACATGGTGGCCTCGGCCACGGCCAGATACGCGAACGCCCTGAGGGAGGCCCAGGGCAGGGCCGAGAGCGCCGCGCGACGAGGCGGCGCGGTGGCGATCCCCCCGGCAGGCCTCGTCGGGAAGAACGCTCCGCCTCCCGCGGAGCTCACCGCCGCGAGGAACGACGTCGAGGCCGAGGTCGACTTCATCAACGGCGAGGCCAAGATCCTGGAGGACGCCCTGCGGACGGCGTCCGATCTGGTGTACTCGCCCCTCACGCCGCCGAAGAAGAGCTTCAAGGAGAGGTTCGTCGAGGGGCTCTGGAAGGCGCTGGAGATCCTCACGCTCGTGGTCGGGATCGTGGCGGTCATCGTCGGCGGCCCGCTGGGGCTGCTGGCGTTCGGCATGGGCGCGGTCCTCTTCTTCAAATCGCTGGCGGACTACGCCCAGGGCAGGACGAGTGCCGTCGCCCTCGGCCTTGCCTTCCTCGGCATCCTCTTCCCCTCCACCAAGGGCCTCACCTCGGTCGCCGGACTGATGCGCCTGTTCAAGTCCGGCGCCAGTCTCGGCCTGCGGGGCGCCGGCCGGGCCCTGTCCGCGGGAGGCCGGATCATGCTGCGGGCCGGCCGGCTGCTGATGGCGCCCCGGACGCTGGCCGCGATGACCGGCCAGGGCCTGCTGAGGCTGTCCCAGGCCGGCGGTCGCATGCTCGCCACCGGCATGTCCCGGCTGCCCGGCCTGCTCGCCGGCACGCCCCGGGCCTTCTCGAGCGCGATGCGGATGGCCGGCGGCTTCGCCAGGGGCGCGGTGCGGTGGGGCCGGTTCGCGGTGCGCCGCGACTTCTTCATGGCCACCGCGTTCGTCGGCGGCGGCATGGGCCGACGGCTGGGCGTCTACGCGATCACCAACCTGGGCCGGGCCTTCGACCTCGCGCTGTCGGCGCTCCTGCCGCTTCGCTACTCGGAGCTCGCCCGGTTCGGCTTCAAAGGGGCCTTTCGCATGGGCGTCCTCGAACGCGGTCTGCTCAGGAGCCCCCCGGCCGGCGCTGCCCTCGTCAGGGGCGCGGGCTCCGCCGCCGGCGACCTGGCCGCGACGACCGGCCGAAGGCTGCTCACCCCCGAAGCCACGAGGCCGCTCCAGGAACCCGGCAAGCTGGTCAGGCCCGGAACCCCGGCCTGGGACGACGCGCTCGACGAGCTGACCGAGTTCATGCCCCCGCCGACCGCGCTGCCGCGCTCGACGAGCGCCAGTTCACCGCTCCGCGTTCCCGGGATGCCCTCGGGCCGGTTCTCCAGCGCCTTCGACGACCTCGTGGAGCCGGCCGCCTTCAGCGACCTGGACGCTCTCGGCTCCCGCTTCGGCCCCCTGCTGCGCGACGGAGGCATCGACGTGGCCGACCTGGGCGCCGGTGGGCTGCTGCCCCGGCAGTTCCGCGACGCCCTCGACACGCTGGACGACCTCGACGAGCTGGGTGCGACCGGCACCGGACCCCGGTCACTCCTGCTGGAGCGGCCGCAGAGCGCGGTCACCCAGCTGCGGGACCTGGACGCCTTCGGGGGCCTGGACCGCACCGGGGCCGGCCTGCTGAAGCCCATGGACGAGCTGGCGGAGCTGGCGCCCCTCAGTATCGACGGCAAGTTCGGCGGCCTGACCACCACTCAGCTCGGCAAGGTCCTCGACGGTGAGATCGACCTCGTGGACATCACCAAGGACGGGGTGACCCTGCGCATCGGCACGACCGACCCGGTGAACGTCCATGTGGGGCTCAAGGACGAGATGACGATCCGCGTCCTCGGCCCCGACGAGTCGGGCACGGGCCCGCTGGAGGGGAAGTTCACCGGACCGGACTCACCGACGCGCAGCGGATTCAAGCTCGACGAGCTGGCCCGGCTGCTCCCGGACAGCCCCGGCGACCTGGGCCACGCACGGGAGTTGCTGGGGATGGGGCCGCTGAAGACCGACGTCGTCACCAACCCGGTCACCGCGCGGACCGGGTTCCCCCCGCTCACTCTGCGCGAGATCATCACCGGCGGTGCCGTCGGCAAGACCGGCACCGACCGCTTCCAGGCCTGGGTCAGGGCGCAGAACGCCGCCGTCGACCTCGACACGGCCGGCCAGAAGCTCTCCCAGGTCGCCGACCTGCCAGACGTACCGCCGCTGCACCGTGCCGAGGCCGAACTGGACCTGAGCGCGGCCGAGGTGAAGTTCCATCAGGCGCGGTTCGAGTTCGACCGGCTCGGCAGGAACCTGAACACCGTCCGCCAGGACATCACGGTGATGATGGCCCGCCTGGACGGGCCGGCGGCGCACCTGCCCACCGGTGAACTGCGGCTGCTGGACGACCTGGCGCGGCCCACTGAGCGGTGGATCACCATGGAGCCCGGGGAGCAGCTCACCTACGTACTCAGGACGGATGCCGGGATCGTCCCGGACGTCAGGGTGGCGATGGCCGACGGCCACTTCACCGTCACCACCCCCGAAGGCATCGTCACCAGGTACGGCCCGGACGGCGCGCCTGTGGGCGTCGACGTCCCGGCGCACGCCGTGCCGCAGGTCCACTGGCTGGTACGGCAGGACATGGACTTCGCGGCGTCGAACCTCAAATCCGGTATGAAGACCCAATTGACCGTGGACGGTCTCGTCCCGGCCAGAGCAGACGGCACCATCACACCTCTCCAGGCCGTTTCCACGACCAATGCCAAGGCGTTCAAGGAGAACAGTCCTTTCACCGCGTTCTCCCCGCCGGGCAACATCGCCAGGAATTACGGGGGCCAGGAGATCGGGCTGGATCTGGTCTCCCTCAGTAAAGACATCAACAGTGGTGTCGAAGATGTGAAGAATCTGCGGATCATTTCTCACACCGACCTGCAGCAGGAGATTCTGACCGAGATCCGGATCAGGGTCGGGGACCCGCAGTTGGATGTCCCGGGGGCGTTCAGCCATACGACCACCAACAAGGAGATCCAGGATTTCCTCATCCGGAACGGCGTCACCAAGGGAATAGCCACCAAGGTGACTCCGGACATCAAGGCGCTGCTCCAGGTACGGCGTGACCGCACCTGGCTGGTGCAAGGGGTCATTCCGAAGCAGTATCTGACCGGCCCCTACCCGACCGTCGACTCCCTGAAGTTCGTACCGTCCGCGCCTCAGACGCCTTTCGCGGCGCCCGGGAGTGTGCTGGAGAGCGCGGGCCGGGCCTCCGGCTCCGGACTCCCGCCCGCCGAGAAACTCGAACTGGGGCCCAGGCCCGACGACTTCTACATGTCCCAGGTCGACCTCGAGGAGCTGCGGGGCGTCAAGCTCGTCCGGCAGGACGACTTCCACCACCTCGACGTCGACATCAAGGGGCTGCGCAAGTCGCACTTCGACACCGACCTCGGCATGGTCCCGGCCAATCCGGAGGGCGCCACCACGGCCTTCCAGCATGTGGCGGGCGCCGAGAACCTGGTTCGGAAGAGCAACAGCCCGTTCACGTCCTTCGCCGTCGCGGGCGGGCACAAGGCGTACGGCGACATCGAGTTCAGCCTCGACGCGTACAAGCTGGGGACGGACATCAAGTCCGGACTGCTGCCGAACGTGGGGATCCTGCCGGCCCACGACCTGCGGAAAATCATCGGCGACCAGATCGACTGGACGATGGGGAGGCATCTCGACGTCCACTCCGCGCTCACCGCCGACAGCAGCCGGAAGGACGTCCTGAACTTCCTCAAGGCCAACGACGTCAACACCGGCGTCCAGGGCGGCAAGGACCTGACCGGCAAGCTCGCCTCGGATGTCCGTGTGCTGCTCAACACCACCCGTGATCAGGAATGGCTGATCAAGGGCATCGTTCCCAAGAGCTATCTGGAGGGTCCGTACACGAGGACGGCAGCGGCCTCCGGTACCGGTGACGCGCTGCCGGCGGGCCCGCTCCGGGATCTCGACGAGGCCGCCGGCAGCCTCCGCCTGGCGGACACGGTCAAGACGGACTTCACGGACAAGGCCCTGCTCGCCGACACCCTGCCGGGGCTGAACCGCTTCGACGCACCGCGGCCCATGAGCGAGCTGCGTCTGATGGACCCGGGGCAGACCGTCGTCCGCGTGGAGTGGCACAGCGCACCGCGTCCCGGAGGCGGCGCCACGCTCACCGACACGCTGGGGGACGTACGCCTGCAGTACACCGCCGGCCGTGCCCTGGAGTTCGTCGACATGCGGGTCCCGGGCCGGGACGTGTTCCTGCGCTTCGACGCGGTTCCCGAGATGGGCTCGCTGCCCCGGGCCGTCGGCCTGGACGGGGTGCCGCCGGCCGTTGCCGGTGTGGTGGTCGACCCGGTCCGGGGCGCGCTCGGCGTGGTCACCGGTGTGAAGGTGGGGACGCCGGACGGGGCCTGGACCGCCCGGTTCGACCTCGACGGCACCCGACTCTCCGAGGAACTGCGGCTCTCCGGCCACGTCGGCGATGCGCTGACCGACGCGCGGCTGATCACGACGGTCACCCGAGGGCGGGGCGGTGACATGGTGCCGACCCTCCGGGTGGCCGTGCCGGGGCTGGGCGACGGCGCCTTCTCCGTCGTACGGCTGCCGGGCGGTGACGCGGCCGGGCGGCTGCCCGCCGGGGGCTTCGCGGTGACCGACCTGGCGAACGGCGACCGGTTCGTCTTCGACCGCGCGGGCAGGTTCGTGGACCTCCCCGCGGACGCCCCACCAGTACGGCTTGACACCGCCGGGACGACCCTGCCGGACTCGAACGTCGGCCCGCTGACCGCCCTCGACGACTTCGGTGGCCCGCTGTCCGAGCGGTTCCCACTGCGCTCCGTCCCCGAGCACACTCTCCTGGACGGCGCCGCGACCCACCCGCCGCGCATCGAGCTGCCCCATGCCGACGCGCCGACCGTCGCCCGTCCGGCGGACATCGCGCCGCCCACCGACCTGCCCCTCACCCCCCTGACCCGGTTCCACGACGTGCCGCTGTCCGGCGTGGGCGACCTGGCCGGGCTGGAGTTCCGGATCGGCGGCGAGACCGCCGACGGCGTGCCCGGTACGTTCCGGCTGGACGTCACGCGGGCCGCCCCGACACCCCACGGGGCGGGGCCGCAGGCCCGGTTCACCGTGGAGCGCCTGGACAGCGGCGCGTTCCGCGTCACCGACCCGGCCGGTACCACCCGGTGGGAGTTCGACGCCGGCGGCACCTTCCTCGCCCGTGAGACGGCGATCGTCGACCACGATCTGGGGCTGCCGTACGACCTGTGGTTCAGGACCACGGCCACGACCACGACAGACGGCGTGACTTCCAGGATCGTCGGGCTGGCCGGTCCGCGCGGCGCCACCGATTCGTTCCCGCTCACCGCGATCGACCGATCGCTTCAGGACCGTCTGCCGGGCGGCTTCACCCTGACCGACAGCATCACGGGCAGCCGCTTCCACTACGACGCCGACCTGGGCCTGACCTTCCGCGACGTCCCGGACCGCGACGGCTCCGGATTCCTGCGCTTCACGAAGGGCGCACCCGACGTCCCGTCCGTCCGCCTCGACGACCTGGGCGGTTCATCGGGCCCGCACGACCTCGCCCAGATCTTCGAGCGCACCCTGGACGAGGCATCCGGCGGCACGCGCCCGCTGTCCGATCCACCTCTCGGCGCCGATCTCCGCCTGCCCGGCCTGGACGAATCCACCGCCCTGCGGCTGTCCGACGCCGTGGCGCGGCACGGTGACCAGTGGCTCACCCGGCTGAGCCCGGACGACGTACCCGACCTCGACCTGAGGGCGGTATGGCGAGCATTGGACGACCATTGGACGGGGCTCCTGGAACGGGCTCCCGGGATCCGGCTGTCCGGCGCGGACGACCTCGCGGACTTCGAGATACGGATGCTGCGCGTGCCGTCCACCGACACGGCGCCGGGTTCGTTCCGCCTCGAACTCCTCGACCGCGCCCCGGCGGCGGACGGAACGGTCCGGGGCGCGGACTTCACGGTCGAAGAGCTCCCCGGCGGCAGGTTCGCCGTCACCGACCCGACCGGGAACGCGGCGTGGACCTTTGCCGGGGACGGTTCCTTCCTGGGCCGCGAGACCCTGCTCACCGGGGAGGGGCTCCCCTCCGGCCTGCGGCTGTCCGCGACCTTCAACGAGGTGCACCGGGTCATGCAGGTCGATCTGCTCGGTCCCGCCAGTTCCGTCAGGTCGCTGCGGATCACCGCCGCGGAGGGCACGCTCGCCGAGCGGCTGCCGGGCGGCTTCACCCTCACCGACACGATCACCGGCAGCCGCTTCCACTTCGACCGCAGCGGGGCCCTCGTCCTCCGCGACCTTCCGGCCCGTGACGGCTCGGGCTTCCTGCGTTTCACGGAGGGCGCGCGCAACGCCCGGCCGACCCGGCTGGTCGACCCGCTGTCCGAGCGTTTCCCGCTCCACTCGATCCCGGAGGAAGACCTCCTGGACGACGGGCTCACCGACATCTCGGAACTCTTCGAGCGCACCCTCGACGAGGCATCGGGCGACATCCGGGCCCTGCCCGAGAACACGGCACCCGTGGACCTGTCGTCCATCTCCGGAGCCATGGAGTTCCTGCGTGTCGCACCCGACCCCCACGCCCTGCACAACCTGGACCTCCCGCAGGTGCGTCAGCTCGCGGGCGACGCCGCCGACTCGCTGAACAGGTTCCCCGGGCTGCGGCCCGAACTCCTCCACGACCAGTTGCGGGAGATGACCGCGCAGGCCCATCTGGGGATCCGGCAGGGCGCGGCCACCGCCCTGCGGGAGTACCAGAACCTTCCCCTGGCGACTCGCCTGGAGGACCTCCAGGGCGGCGGCAGCCGCGTCCTGGGCGACTTCGCTGTCACGCCGACCCCGCACGGTGGCCCGGGTGGCAGCCGCTTCACCGTCACGCACACACCGACGGACCTGACCGCAGGCTTCGGCCCGAATCGCGAGCTGCTCCACCAGGAAGTGTTCCTCAGGGGCGGCCCCGCCGAGCTCGACGGGACCAGGCTCGGGCTCACCGGCCGTGCGGCCGAGGGCGGTTGGGCCCCCGACTCCTTCCGGTTCGCGGGCCCACACACGGCCGACGAAGCGTTCACCCTCATGCGTCTCGACCCGAACCTCCCGTCCGAGGTGCGTGGCGGCTTCACCGTCACCGACGCCGCCGGTACGACGAAGTGGCACTACGGCCCCGAAGGCACGCTCGCCCTGAGAGACGTCCAACTCGTCGGCGACCGGGGTGTGTTCCGGTTCGAGGCGGGCGCTCCCGACGGGGTGCCCCGGGTCCTCGACACATCGGGCCATGCGTCTTCGACCCTGCGCGCGGAGCGGCTCGACGACGGCCGTATCGCGCTGATCCACACCGGGCCGGGCACGCAGCCGCTGGAGCGGACCGTCTTCGACGCGAGCGGCGGCAAGCTGCTGGAGGAGACCGTCGCCATCCGCGGCAAGGGCGGCAAGCCCTCAGGCTCGTACTGGACCATCGACCACCTGGCCGGCAAGGGTGTCCGCGTCAACGGCGACCACACCCCCCTCACCGGCCGCTTCGACACCTTCAAGCTGGAGACGTCCCCCACCGGACAGTTCAAGCTGACCGGCAAGGACCCCGGCAAGGTCACCCTGTTCGAGCACGAGGTCCTCAACAACGGCAACACCCTGCACATCGCCCGGGACCGCTTCGGCCACGCCCGCTGGACCGAGTTCGACAGCACGGGCACCCGGGTCCGGTCCGGCGAGCGCATCGGGGACCCGGACCAGCGGACGTACCACGACGTGCCGGACGGCTCCTGGCGCCTGCTCGACACCTCCCACGTGCGCACGTACCACAAGGCCGTCGACGGCGGCCTCGTGCGCGCCGAGAAGGGCGCCGACAGCCACTGGACCTGGCAGCGCTTCGACAAGAACGGCGTGGAGGCGCTTTCCGGCACCCGGCACTGGAGCGCGAACCACGTCGCCTTCAAGGACACTTTCCTCGACCCCGCCACGGGCCTGGAGACGGTGGCCCAACGGCGTGGCCAGACCTGGCCGTTCGACGGACTGCACGGCTCCCGGATGTACCAGGAGCATTCCCTGCTGCCCGGCCACGCCCCGGCCGGAGCCCGGGTCGACCCCGACACGTATGTCGGTCAGAGTGCGGTGAACGCGCAGATCGAGAGCCTGGAGACGGCGGCGGACGGCGGCAGCCTGCTCGTCAAGCGGTTCGCCGACATGCGTCCGCCCGCCTTCATGTGGAAGGGCGCGGCGGGCCGCGACCCGTTCGACGGCTTCTTCCGCGACCTGTTCGGCGGCGACTCCATGAACCGCGTGAGTCACTGGACCCAGACCGCCGCCGACGGCACCACGGTGACCGGCGTCCGGCTCAACCCGACGGGCAGCAACTGGGTCGACGTCGACCAGTTCGGCCGCGTCGTGCGGGAGAGCCGCAAGCTCGACGACGGCAGCGTCATCGAGATCGGGCGCAGCGCCGACGACCCCACACGCTGGGCGCGGCTTCCCGAGTACCGCAAGGACGCCCCGTACGAACTGCACTGGCGGAACACGAAAACCGGCGAGACCGGCGCGCGGCACGCCGACGGCCTCGGACAGTGGTGGGACGTCTTCACCGACAACGAGGGCGTCGAACGCGTCCGGCTGCGCAGTGAGGGCGCCGGAACACGCGAATACCTCTTCGAGGCACCGACCTTGCAAGACCTCACCCGCCACGACCGCGCGGGCATCTGGGTCGACAGGAACTCGATGCAGCACATCACCGGCCGACGCGACCGCGTGGGCGACGTGTTCGTCGAGTCGTCCGGCAGCCCTTACCGCACCACCTGGACCTGGAAGGCGTACGACTCCGCCGACCCGGCCACCGTGCTCGACGAGGGCATCCGCAGGCAGAACCGCGGCTCGCTGTACTCACGCACCTGGGACGACTCGTTCGTCGACCTCGACCGGCTCGGCAACGTGGTGCGGGAGCGCCACGCCACCGATGTCGGTGCCTCCTGGGTAGACGCCGTGAGGCAACCCGACGGCACCTACACGTGGACGAAGACCGCCGCCGACGGCACGGTCCACTCCGAAGGCATCCGGGTGTACGACGATGTCGCGAAGGGTCGCTGGCGGGACCTCATCGACGACCAGGTGGTGCGGAGCAGGAACGGCGGCCGGGTCCGCGAGTACGCGTACGAGATCGTCACCCCGCAGCCGCCCGCGGCACCCGCGGTCGAAGTCACCCCCGGGACGACCCTGCGCGATCTGCTCGACCGGTCCGCGCGCCACTTCGAGACACCCGGCACGGTCCGGGTGGACCGGGAGGCCTGGAAGGAGTACGACCTCGGCAAGGTCTTCCGCGAGCGCGTCAAGGTGGACGGTGAGACCGTCAGATACCGCGAGGTCGACAAGCAGTGGGGCCAGTGGCGGGAGTACCAGAACGGCCACCTGGTCGAGCAGCGCGTCTTCGACGGGCGGGTGTACAGGACCGACGCCTTCGGCGGGCTGAGCATGTCGGGCCCGGCCGCCGTCCCGCACTACCTCGCCGGGGTCCTGCCCAGGGTCGGCGGCGACGTCGGCCTGCCCGGCGACCGTGCCTGGCGGCTCATCGGCCGGGAGTACGACCATCGCGGCGCCGGCATCGAGGCCATGGGCTATCTGCGAGAGGTCCAGGACCCGTGGCACGGTCTGTTCCAGGGGGTCAGGAACGGCGAGTCCGTCGAGATGCCCATGTGGCAGCGCGAGCTCCGCAGCTTCCTGACCTCGTTCAGCACCGGCTTCGTCACCGACTTCACCGCGGGCCTGCTGATCACCGAGCTGACCAACAAGGGCGACATCAAGCCGGAGGACGTCTACAAGGCGCTGCTCTCCGGCACGGTCGGCGGCACCTTCAGCGGTGGGCTCAACAACCTGTACAACCACACCCGGCTCGGATATCTCAAGACCAGCGTGGGCAACCGTGACTGGGCCGCACACCCCAAGCAATCGTTGACCGGCATCTCGGACGACTGGGCCACCGACTGGGCCGTCTTCGGAAAGCCCGCCCGCTGGCGCGGCGCCGCCTACGCCAACACCGTGGGACTCGCGACCGGCGCGCTCAGTGGCTTCGTCAGCAACGCCATCAGCGCGGCGGTGTTCGGGGTCAACGGCAACCAGGTCCAGGGTGTGGACGCGCTGCGGGCCGGCGCGTGGGGTGCCGCGGGCTCGCTGTTCGGCGGGGTGAGCACAGGTCTGGCGCGCAACGCCTGGCACCTGGCCACCGGCGCCCGGGTCTTCTACCGGGGCGGCCTCGGTGAACTGGGCATGAACTGGGCCGAGTCCGCGCTGTCCCGGTACCTCGCCTACCAGATCGCGCAGGCGGACAGCCGGCACGGGAGCAACCTGCCGTCCGCCGGCCGGGCGTTCCCGAAGCAGGTCAAGCCCGCGCCGACACCACCCCCACCGGCCCTGCAGCCGCCCCCGGCCGATCAACCCGACGCACTCACCGAGGGTTTGGAGCTCCCGTGACCGCCACCGCCACCCCCACCGTGCACCGGGTCGCCCCCAAGGGCCGCGGCGCCCACCGCAGCGTCACCGCCGCTCTGCGCGCCGCCGCCGACGGCGACGAGATCCGCATCGCTCCCGGCGACTACGTCGAGGCGCTGGTCCTGGACCGTGCGGTGAGCCTGCTGCCGAAGGAAGGGCCGGACCTCGCCGTACGGCTCCTGGCGGCGGACCCCGGCCGTCCGGTCCTGGACGTCACCGCCCCCGGTGTCCGCGTCGACGGGCTCGCATTGACCGGCCAGGACCCGGCGCTGCCCGCCGTACTGGTGACGGCCGGCGCTCTGGAACTGGACGGCTGCGAGATCTCCGGCGGCCGGGTCGAGGCGGCCGGCGGCGCGTCGCTGACCCTGCGCGACTGCCGGGTCTCCGGTGCCGCCCTGGCCGGGGTGCACGCGAACACCACCGGCCGGACCGAGCTGACCGACACGCTGGTGGAGGACATCGACGGCACCGGAGTCGTCCTTGGCTCCGCCACGGCGGCGCACATCCTGGGGCTGACGGTCCGGGAGGTCACCGGCTCCGGGGTCCGCGTACGGGGCAGGGCCTCGGCCGTGCTCCGCGACTGCCTGATCACCCGACCCGGCCGCAGCGGGCTGCTGACCGAGGACGAGGCGTCCGTGGCCGTACTGGACTGCCGGCTGGAGGAGACCGGCGCCGAAGGCGTACGGGTCCTGGGAAGTTCCCGTCGGCCCGAGGGGAACCCGGAGCGTCCCGAGGCCGCCGAGGGCGGTGTGGTGTTCGCCGACTGCCAGGTGCTGCACACCGGTACGGACGCGGTCGCCGTCTCCGGCACCGGGGACGTCCTGCTCCTCACCACCCGGATACGGGGCGGCTCCGGGCCCGGCGTGAGCGCCGACGACGACAGCACGGCCGTACTGGTCGACTGCCAGGTGGACCGGCCGCGCGGCTCGTGCCTGGTGGCCCGGGGCAACGCACGGCTGTCCGCCGAGGGCACGTCGGTGCGCGGCAGCGAGGCCAACGGTCTGCTGGCGGGCGGCCGTTCGCAGGTGAGCCTGGCATCGAGCGACGTCACGGACTGCGGATTCAGCGCGGTGCACGCCTGCGACGACTCCCGGCTGTCGCTGACCGCCTGCCGTATCGGCGCCACCCCCGAGCACGGCGTCCGGGCCACCGACCGGGCCGAACTCACCGTCGAGGGGGTGCGGATCAGCGACTGCGGACAGTCGGGCCTGCAGATCGACTCGGCGGCGGCCGCCCGCGTGCGCGGACTGTCCGTACTGCGCGGCCGCACCGGCATCAACGTGGAGTCCACCGGCACGGTCGTCCTGGAGGAGTGCGACGTCACGGAGGCCGAACGCGCCGGCATCACCTGCGCAGCCGCCACCTCGGCCGTACTGCGGGACTGCCGGATCAGCGGCTCCGGCACCGCGGGCCTGGTGATCGGGGAGCGAGCGACCCCCAGCATCGAGGACTGCACGGTGCGCGACGCGACCGGCTCCGGACTGGTCCTCGGCTCCTTCGCCGAACCGCGCGTCAAGGCCCTCACCGTGGCCCGCACCGGCAAGAACAGCTTGTTCGTCGGCGAGAAGGCGCGCGGCACCTTCGAGGACTGCGTCTTCGCCGGCGCCGGAAACAACGGGGAGGCGTTCCCGGCCGTTCACATGGCGGCCGGCAGCGCGCCCGTGCTGCGCGGCTGTGTGGTGCGGGACGCGGAGGAGGACGTCGCCGCGGAGAAGGGAGCCCGCCCGGTGTTCGACGACTGCGTCTCACGCAACGTGACCCACCCCGCCCTGCCCACCGGCCGCGCCGAGGCGCTCGCGTCCGCCGAGGGCGGCGACACGGCCGGGGCGACCGGGGCCCGGGAGACCGACGCCCCCTCCGAGGACACCTTGGAGGACCTGCTCGCCGAACTCGACGGGCTGGCGGGCCTGGACCGCGTCAAGAACGACGTGTCGTCCCTGGTGAAGCTGATGCAGACGGTGCGCCGCCGCGAGGAGATGGGCCTCGCCGCACCCCCGCTCAGCCGCCACCTGGTCTTCACCGGCAACCCGGGCACCGGCAAGACCACCATCGCCCGCCTCTACGGCCGTATCCTCGCCGCCGTCGGCCTCCTCGACCGCGGCCATCTGGTCGAGGCGGACCGCTCCGCCCTGGTCGGTGAGTACGTCGGCCACACCGGACCGAAGACCACGCGCGTCTTCGAACAGGCCCGGGGCGGCGTCCTCTTCATCGACGAGGCGTACACCCTCAGCCAGTACGCCGGCACCAACGACTTCGGGCAGGAGGCCATCGCCACCCTGCTGAAGCTGATGGAGGACCACCGCGACGACGTGGTGGTGATCGTCGCCGGATACCCACGGGAGATGGAGGTCTTCGTGCGCTCCAACCCCGGCCTGGCCTCCCGCTTCAACCGCACACTGCTCTTCGAGGACTACGGCTCCGCCGAACTGGTCAGCATCGTGGACCACCAGGCGGCGCAGCACCAGTACGAGCTCACGCCGCCCGCCCGTGAGGCCCTGACCGCCCACTTCGACACGCTGCCCCGGGAACGCGGATTCGGCAACGGCCGCGCGGCCCGCCAACTGTTCCAGACGATGACAGAGCGTCAGGCCTACCGCGTCGCCGAACTGCCCGACGCCTCCGAATCCGACCTGATGACCCTGACTCCGGACGACCTGCCGTAGGCGCGGTGCTGCCTCCCCACACCGTTCACCTCACTCCACTCGACTGCACTCCTCTCCACCCCTCTCCACCCCTCTCTAAGGACCCGATCCATGCCGCAGACTCCCGCTCGCCCCGGCCGCTCGGACGGAGAGTTCGCCGATCTGTTCGCCCGGAAGGCCCGTACACCGCTCCGGGGTTTCCTGCCCGGCCGCCGGGTCTGGAACGCGGTCGGCGGCTCCGCGGCCGCGGTCCTGGTGATCGCCGGGTCCGCCTCGGCGGTCTCCGCCATCGACTGGAGCACGGGCGACTCCGACAAGGTGACCACCGCGGTCGGCGAGAAGGTCCCCAAGGAGAAGACTCCCGCCAACGGCGCCGAGAAGCCGACGGTGGACCCGAACCAGAAGGCGGTGGACAGCACGAACACAAAGAAGAACCCCGAGATCGTCTACGTGCCCGTGCAAGGCGGGTCCGGAGCGGGCGGCGCCGCGGACGCTCCGGGGTCCACTCAGAGGTCCGACCCGGCGGACACCTCGGGAGGCGGCAGCGGCAGCCAGGCGGCAGCGACCTCCAGTGCTCCGTCGGCCACGCCGACCGGGTACCTGTGGTCGGACGGCGGCGTGGACGCGGACACCAACGACTACTGGGACCAGAGCACCGTCACCGTCAAGTCCACCAAGCCCCTCACCTCGCTCAAGGTGGTCGTGAAGATCATCCAGACCGGCGGTGTGTCGAGCACCGGGACATGGAGCTCCCTCGGGGACAGGATCTCGGTGGCCACGGGAGGGGACAGCGGTGAGCTGGACTACGTGGTGACGCTGAAGTCCGGAAACACGCTGGGCCCCGGCACCTACGCGTTCAAGTTCCAGTACAACCACAAGCAGGGCAGGCGTGACGCGGGCGGCGACCGCTACAACGTCACCGCCACGTCGACCGGTTCGGTCACCGAGTACCACAAGGGCGCTTTCTGAGCCGAAGGCCGTAGCCGGCCCGCCCGGAACTTCACAGGTGAGGCCCGTTTCGGGTGTCGCGTGTTGAAGCGCGGCAAGGATCTTGCGCACGCCGCGCAGGGCAGGGCAGGGCATTCAGGTTCGCTTCCGCTACTACGCCAAGTTCCTGGCCGACACTCGGAGCCATGCCAACCGGTTGACCGAGGAGTCCATGCGGCGGTGGGCTGCGCCGATGGGCGACACGGATAGCTCCTGAGCTGGACTGGCCCGGAAATGCCCCGGAACTGTTGGTCGGAACTGGGATGCGGGTGGGAGATATCGGGAGAAAGAGCACGTTTCTGCTCGCCGCCTGGTTGTGATTCCCGAAGGGCGTACGACGGGTATTTTCCCAGGTCGGGCGCCCTTCCTTATGTCCTTGGTACTCCACCGGTAGATCGTGATCATGCTGGTGCTGCAGCCTGGCGGTGGTAGTGGCTTGCTTGGGATCGGGCCTGGTGGCGGCGCCGCCAGTGAGACCAGCGGAGCCGATGGGCCGTGCCGTGGATCTGCTGGGCGGTACGTGCGATGAACAGGCGTGTGGTCTCGTTGCAGGTGAGTGGGATCAGGTTGTCCGCGCGGAACTTGCCTGCCTGAGTGGTGATTTCGTGGTTGCAGGCCACCGCTAGGACGTAGCCGGTGCCGCGTTCCTCCAGCGGCACGCAGTTTCGGGTTGCCGCCGTAGACCTCGTGGCCGGCCACCCAGCGGGCGTGGTGGCCGGTGTCAAGGAACCGGGCGATCACGCGGGCGGTCAGTTCGGGCTTGGTCGCGAACGCGGTGTCCGGGCCGGGTCCGGCCGCCTGGCGGCGGTCGGGCTGGTCGGTCCACGAGCGCGGGATGTACAGCTCCCGGTCCAACGCAGCGTGGCCCGGCTGACCTGTGTAAACCAGGTAGACGGCGACTTGGGGGTTCTCGATTCTGCCCGCGGTGCCGGTGTACTGGCGTTGGACACCGACGGTGCCGGTGCCCTTCTTCAGGTCGCCGGTCTCGTCGACAACGAGCACCGCATGGTCGTCATGAAGGTGTTCGACCACGTAGTCGCGTAGGTCGTCGCGACGATGTCGGCGTCCTATTTGGCGCGGTTCAGCAGGTGCTGCATGCCATCTGGGGGCGCGTACCCAGCCCACTCGGCGATGGTGCAGCAGTTCTTGCGGGGCAGGTCCGAGAGCAGGCCGAGCACCAACCGTCGTATCCGGCGGCGGGGTTCGACCCGGGCGATCCGGTCCATCAGGCCCTCGAATGCGTCCTGCCAGCGGGCAGGGTCTACGCTGTGACCTGCGGCCATGGCGTGATCGTTTGTCTTCACACACCGATGATCAATGGTGGCCGCACCTGTGTCTGCACCGGCCCCGCCAGCGTGATCAGGATCCACCGCTGGAGTATCAGTCCAGAAAGATTCCGGCGAGGCGTGGCAGGCGGCGGCGGATCTCATCGCCGTCGGCGACGTCCCACCGAGTTCCGGCCGGCTTGGTCATGGCGCTGAGCGGGCCTGCTTCCGGGGAAGCCTCCAGCGCCTCGTTGAGCCCGTCCGGTTCACCGGTGAGACGTTGGTAGGCCCGGTGGGCCACCTGGTTGAAGTCCTCGTTCCCGATGAGCACGTCCCCGCCGTCCCGCACCGCCGGATGGTCAGCGAGAGAGTCCGGATCCGCGAGCGCGCGCTCGTACCAGTACCGGCCGAGCGAGATATGGCCGTCGCGGAAGTCCGTAAGCCCGTCGTCGGACCACCAGCCTTCGATGAGGAACGCCGCCGCCCACAGGTCGTACCGGTAGGCATGGTCACGCAACTGCCACTGCCGCAGGGAGAACTGGACGATCTCGGCAGGCGTAGGTGCCAATGAGATCGCGGTCAGCGACAGTCCCGTCCACACGAATCGCATCGCGGGGCGAGCGCTCCAACGGCACGCGATGAGGGCCTCTGACCGAGGTCACGCGGGGCCGTGCTGACCTGCTGAAATGCGCTGAGTCGAAGGCCCGCCGCCGCGCGCGTACGGTGGGACATGAGGCCGGAAGGGTACGCCGGTGCAGGCACTGCCGGCAGCCGCTGCGGCGACCGCACGCGGTCCGGTGGTCTGCTCCCACACAGGAGGGAGAGGCAATGCCCGAGTACAAGGTCGGCACACAGGAGAAGTTCGAGGCAGCTCGACAGGAACTGCTCGCGGAGGAGAAGGCACTCACCCGACGCGGCGACGAACTCGCGCGCAAGCGGCGGGAGCTTCCGTGGGTGCCGGTCGAGAAGGACTACGGCTTCGAGACCGAGGACGGGACGAAGTCGCTTGCGGGCCTCTTCGACGGGCGCTCCCAACTGCTCGTCTACCACTTCATGTTCGGGCCGCCGTACGAGGCCGGATGCCCGGTCTGCTCCTCGATTGCGGACACCCTCGACCCCCAGGTGATCCACCTCAAGGCCCGCGACGTGACGCTGATCTGCTCCTCGCGGGCGCCGCTCGACAAGCTCCTCGCCTACCGGGAACGGATGGGCTGGAGCTTCGACTGGGTCTCCACCGTCGGCAGCGACTTCCACCGCGACCTCGGCTTCCTGCACAGCGAGGAGGAGCTGAGGCCGTTCCTCGCAGGCGAGATCCCGCCGACCGTGAGCCAGATGGCCGAGGCGACGGGCACGGACGTGCTCGGGTACGTGACGGAGGGGCCTGGGCTGAGCGTCTACGCGCTCTCGGACGGCACCGTCTATCGGACGTATGTCACCACCGCGCGCGGCCTTGAGCCTGCTATGGCCTACTACGGTCTCCTCGACCGGACGCCGATGGGCCGCCACGAGGAGGGCGAGGAGACGCACTGGCTGCGCCGGCACGACGAGTACGGGAAGGCCTGAGCCGTCGGCGCATCGGCTGGGCCCGAAGGGTGCCGTATCCGTGACGTGGGCATCTGCCAGTTCCCTGCCCGTGGGTCGCGTGCCTGGCAGGTACATCGCCACCCACGGGCCGAGCCTCCAGGCTGTGCGCGGCGAGCCGCCGACCGGACCGACCGGCCGGTCCAGGCGCCGAGCCTCACGTCGCCCCAGGCGTCAGCACCGCTCCGGCAAGCTGTCGGACACGGCCCAGTCGTCCTCGTACGGCCCCGTCAGGCGGTGGGACTGGAAGACGTCGTCCGTCGACCCCTGGAAGTAGTAGTCGGACGCGATGGTGGCGGTCGCGCCATCGGGCAGCGAGGCGTGGCCGCGGTGGTCCAGCCCGAAGAGGGCATAGGTGTAAGACGCCGGGGCCTTGACGTCCAGGACGAGCCGGCAGTTCTTCCGCGCGTCGGCCGGTCCGGCACTGCCACCGGCCTGGGCGGTGTAGGCGTCGTACTCCACCGTGAGCGTGGAGTTGTCGGGGGACACCGTGACACCAGCCGTGCCCGCCGGGCACCCGGAGCCGTTGATCGTCTTGATCACGACCCCGGCCCCCTCGGCCGGCGCGTCGGCGGACGCCGACCCGGACTGGGCCGACAGAAGCCCGAGGCATAACGCCGCCAGTGCTCCGCTGGTGGCGAGAAGACGAGACATGACTATCCAATCGCAGTACGGCTGGTGACGGAGTCCCACAGGCGTGACGCGGGGCGGCCGCCGTCACCCGCTTCGGCCGCCGGAGCAGGTTCGGGCATCGGTGCATGCACGGGCAACCGGGCCCGCCGGGTCAGTCCGCACCGCGGTCGGCGACGGTGACCAGTGCGAGAACCCCGTCGACGTCGATGTCGTCGGCGTCCCCCTCGGCGAGCAGTGCGGCATCCAGGCGGTCGAGGCGGACGGACTCCCGGCCGAGGACGGCCGACCCGTGAAGGACCACTGCGAGCACGCAGGTTCCGGCTTCCGGCCGCACCTCGAAGCGGTCGCGCATGATCCGGACACCCGCCGTCGCATCGGCGCGCCGCACCATGACGTTGAAGTCGACGATCGGGCCGCCGAGCAGCTCGCACTTCGTGTCGGAGTCACCGCAGAAGGCGAACGGCTCGTACGGGGCGGCCATCTCGTGCAAGGTGCCGTCGACCGTCAGGGCCATGCCGGGACCGTCGACGACGGTGATGATCCTGTCCACGCCCTCGAAGACGGAGAATGGTCCGCTCTGCGCGACATCGGCGATGCTGACGCGCCAGACGAAATCGCCGGTCCCTGCCCGCTCAGGGTGGGCGGCCACCTCGGAGGTGACACCTCCGCCGTTCTTCCACGGCGCGGATGTTCTGTCCTGCGCCCGCAGAACTTGCAGTGCCATGCGCTTTCCTTCCGGATCGGACGGCTGCGGAGCCCGTTCCCCGGCTCGGCGGCCCGGACAAGAGGAGAGGACTCGTGGGTCGGGCCGCGAACCCCCGGCCTTGAGGCCCTCGACACAGCACCGTACGCGACGACCTCCGACGCCTCGCAGAAGCGGGACGCGGGGAGGCTAGCCAGCACAAGCGAGTTGTCCGCCTCGAAGGACCGGTGAACCGTCCGAACACCTTCCACACCTGGGCAAGGGGCTCCCGCTCTTCCTGCTCCCGCAGAATCCGCGCGATCATTTCGAGATTCCTCACCGACTCCTCTTGAACAGAGCCAACAGGCATGTGAAGCGGAGCGACACCGCGGGGGATCGGTGCCGCTCCTGCGACCGACCCCGCCCCAACAACGACGGGCAGCTACTGTTCACCGCTCGGACCGTGCTGCCCCCGCCAGCGCCTGTCGCCTCGCGGTCACCAGCACGGTCGGGAGCGCGTCCCGGCGGCTGCACGACGTCGCAGATCTGCGACGTTTCGCGCGAAATCCATACACAGCTGCCGCATGCGACTCCCGCGCCCGGGCTGTTCGCCACCCCACCGGCTGCTGGCGGAGGCGGGTCGGGTCGGGTCGAGGAGGCGATCACCTGGTACCGGCGTGCCGGAGTAGCAGGCAACGTCAACGCCCTGTGGCACGTCACCCAGCTGCTGGAGAAGGCAGGGCGGCCGGAGGAGGGGAAGAAGCTGCGGCGGTACGGGTGGGAGTCCCACGGGGCGATCGCTCAGCCGTGGGAGGCAGTGCCTCCTCCCGCGTGGGTCAGACCCTCCTCGGCCCGGGACGCAGTCTTGGGGACCAGTTGGGGGCCAGGGCCCTTGACCGCGCGCTGGGTGGGGGTCGGCGAGCTGTGGCCGGCGATCCGGCGCAGGACATGGACCTGCACTCCGGCGTCGGCGAACCAGGTCGGTCCGGTGTGCCGGAGGTCGTGGCGGCGCAGGTGCGCGTAGCCGAGTTTGGTGACCACGTCGGATGCTGGACGCGGTCGTGACGAGCTCGCTTCCGACGCAGTCGAGCTGCTGGTCGGCCGGGGCAGGCAAGAGGGCGCTCACAGTCGCCACGACGAGTTTCCGGCCGCTGCGCGGACGGCGTCGAAGGCCCCAGGTGCGGAGTGCTCGATGATGGTCGTCAGGGTCGGCCGCCACGGGGAACGGCGACCCGGGTGGCCAGCAGTTGGGCCTCGCGCACCGGACGGCGCTCGTGTTCCAGGAATGACGGTGCGGCGCAGAGGAAGAGGGTCCTGCCGTCGTCGCCGCCGAGCATGCAGGCGTACGCGCCCATGGGCCCGGTGGAGATCTCGTCCGTGATGTCGCCGCCTTCACGGACCCGGATGACACGGGAATGGATCGCGTCAGCGACCCAGATCGCGCCCTCGGCGTCCGAGCAGATGCCGTCCGCCGCGACATGGAGCAGGCCCATGGCGTCGGCGACATTGTCCGTCCGGGGCAGCGGCCCGAACTCGGCTCAGACGCGGCGCCTGGTCAGGCTGCCGTCTTCCATGATGTCGAACGCGGTGAGCCGGTTGCCGAGGGTCTCGGCGACCACGAGCGTTCCGTCTCCCAGGATGACCATGCCGTTGGGGAACGCGAGATCGTCGGCCACAACGGCCACTGTGCCGTCCGGGTCCGCCCGCAGGAGGCTGGTGTTGCGGATGGCGCCGCCGCCCATCAGGTCGAACCCGAAGTTGCCCACGTAGGCCCGGCCCCCGGCGTCGACAACCATGTCGTTGAGGTGCCATGGCGTGAGGCCGGACAGGTCGGCGTGTTCCTGGAGGTGCCCCGAGTCGTCCCGGACGAGCAGCCTGCGGTCGCGCATGGAGACGATGAGAGCGCGCCCGTCCGGCAGGAAACCCAGTCCGGAGGGCTGGCTGGGCACCTTGGCGACTGTCTCGGTGTGGCCGTGCCCGTCTGTGGCGATCACCTGTTCCGTGTAGAAGTCCGATGCCCACAGCCGGCAATGTGCGTCGGCTTCGGCCCGCTCAGTCAGCTCGACAACCTGGAGCACTCTTTTCACCTGGCCACCCGGGCTCTGGCCACCGCCGAGGCGTTCGGGATGACCGGAGCGCACGACATGACGAGTCTGGGTGTGCTGCCCGCGGTCGTAGCCGATCGAGAGGTGGGAGAGGAACTGGTCCGGCGCTTCGTGGTCCCACTGTCCACGCTTCCCGAAGACCTGGCCGACAGCCTTGCCGCCACCGTCGACCGCTACCTCGCCCACGGCCGACGCATCGATCCGGCAGCCCGGGAACTGCTGATCCACCCCAACACGCTGCGTTACCGCATCAAGCGATACCAGGAACTCGTCGGATGTGATCTCCACGAGCCGAGGTGTGCGATCGAGGTCTGGTGGGCCTTGCAACGCGTCCGCCTGGAGACGCTCCCCGGCACCCCGCGTCAGGCGCCGCACATGGCTCCGGTCCCTTCGGCTCAGGGGGACGGCCCACGACAGCACTGACCCTCACCGCACTTGAGCAGAACGGCTCCTCACCCTTCTTGATCGCGACGCCCGTGCGGGATGCCGGCCGGGGTCGACTCGATCGAGCACGGCATGTGCCTGGACCCGGCGCTCCTCGACCGGACGGCGGCGCAGGGCACGGCACTTGTCCCGACGCCGGCGATGGTGACGTCATCGACCGAGGGCAACCGCGCGCCCGCCCCCCCCAGAGCCCGGCGCGACTGGTACCTGCGCGGCTCCGAAGCCCACCCGAGGCTCGTGGCCCAGGCGGTCGAGGCCGGGGTCACGAGCCTGGTCGGCACGGACACCCGCCCGCCCGCACGGCACCGTCGCCGCCGAGGTCCGCGCCACGGCCGGGGCCGGCGCGAGCCCGCACGACGCCCTGGCCGCCGCCTCCTGGACGGCCCGCACCTGGCTCGGCCTTCCGGGGCTGACCCCCGGGGCCCCGGCCGACGCGGTGCTCTACGACCGTGACCCGCGGCTCGACCTGGGCGTTCCGGACCGTCCGACCGCCGTGATCCTGCGCGGAATCCGGGTCCGCCCGTGGAGCTGACCGCGCCGCCGGGGCTCGACATCTACAGTGTTGTAGATTGATCACTGAGCCGAATCGTCCGGCGACACGGAGCGAGAGGGACCACTCATGTCGGTCAACATGTCCAAGGGCCAGCAGGTCAGCCTGAGCAAGTCGGACGGGAGCGCGCTGAACGTCGTCCGGATGGGGCTGGGCTGGAAGGCCGCGCAGCGCAAGGGGTTCCTGGCGAAGCTGGCCGGGCCCAAGGAGATCGACCTGGACGCCTCGGCGGTCCTCTTCTCCGCCGGCCAGGTCGCCGACGTCGTCTACTTCCAGCATCTGACCAGCGACGACGGCTCGGTACGGCACCTGGGGGACAACCTGACCGGGGGCAGCGGCGCCGGGGACGACGACGAGGTGATCCTGGTCGACCTGAGCCGGGTGCCTGGGAAGGTCGACCAGATCTTCCTCACCGTCAACTCGTTCACCGGGCAGACCTTCGCCGAGGTGGAGAACGCCTTCTGCCGGGTCGTCGACGAGTCCACCGGTCAGGAGCTGGCCCGCTACACGCTCAGCGGCGGGGGCGCGTACACCGCACAGATCATGGCCAAGCTCCACCGGGTGGGCGGCGGCTGGCAGGTGAAGGCGATCGGCGAACCCGCCGCCGGCCGCACCTTCCAGGACCTGCTGCCCGCTGTCGCCGCCCATCTGTGACGGGACGCGTGCCCGGAACGCCGAAGGGCGCGCACACCGAGCGGGCGGTGAGGCCCGACTCCGTGTGCGCGCCCTCATGTTCGGCGCGGGCGGTGCGTCGTCCGGACTAGCGGCCGATCACGATGCCTTTCGTCGCGGCCGTCGTGCGGTTCTCGTAGACGACCTCGCCCGTGGACTTCTTCCAGATCCGGATGCCGAACGTGTCCGGCTTGTCCGTCGCCGTGATGCGGAAGGCGTAGCCGTTCTTGCCGTTCAGCGATCCGGAGCCCTGGTACACCGCGGTGGTGCCGGTGATCACCAGCCAGTCGGAGGACGTCGAGCGCAGCTTCAGGCTCGGCTTGGACTTTCCGGCCGGCGTGAGGTCGAAGGAGGCCTTGCCGGTCGGGACCGTGGCGTCCTTCCGGTAGGAGGCGTGGAGGGAGAAGGCCGCCTTGCCGGTCAGCGTCGGGTCGGCCGGGTAGGAGCCCGCCCGGGACGCGATCACGCCGTTGCCGGTCGCGCGGCCGGCCTTGGGGTCGAACACGATCAGCTCGGGGAGCTGCGTGGTCACCGAGGCCTTGTCGTCGTCCGTCACCGTGATCGTCGGGCGGAGGATGCCCGCCTTCAGGTAGGCGTGGCTCGCCTCACAGGTGCCGTTCGTGACCTTGCCGTTGGTAGGGGTGGTGCCGTCCTTCCAGTCGATCGTGCAGGTGTGGGTGTCGGCGCGGCCCGGGTCGGTGAACTTCGCCGAGACGCGGACCGGGTTGGTCCGGCCGGCCGGGACCGGGGTGTTCGGGCCCTGGACCGAGGTGATCGACGGGGGCGCGTTGGTGACCGTCACCGTCAGGGTGTCCTTGCTGCGGCCTCCGGTCAGCGTGACCTCGTAGGTGCCGTTGTCCTGGCAGGTGAGGGACGCCGGGATCGCCGTCCTGTTCGAGATCGTGCAGGGAGTTGTCGGGCTCACGCTCCAACTCGGGGTGCCCGCACCGGAGATGGTGCCCGTGAGCGGGATCGCGCTGCCTTCCGGGCCCGTGGTGTCCGCGCCGGCGTGGACGATCGTCACCGGGTCGATGCTCGACAGGGTCGGGACGACCTTCTTGATGAGACCGGCTCCGTCGAACTCCAGCTTGTCGATGGTGGTTTCGCGGTGCGTGCCGTCACCGCCGGGGATCGCGAAGCGGTGGTAGGCGATGTACCAGTCGTCGGTGTTCGGGACGTGGACCACCGAGTGGTGGCCGGGGCCCTTGATGCCCAGGGAGAGGTCCTTCTCCAGGATCACACCGCGCTTGGTCCAGGGGCCCGTGGGCGAGGAACCGGTCGCGTAGGCCACGCGGTAGTTCTCGTCCCGGGTGTCGTTCTCCGACCACATGAAGTAGTAGGTGCCCTGGCGCTTGATGACGAACGAGCCCTCGTTGTAGCCGCTCGGCGTGATGTCGGTGATCTTCGAGGAGTCGAAGGAGACCATGTCGTTGTTGAGCGGGACCACGTAGGCCCTGCCGTTGCCCCAGTACAGGTACGACTTGCCGTCGTCGTCGGTGAAGACCGCCGGGTCGATCATCTGGCCCGGGTAGGCGCCCGCCTTCAGCAGCGGCTTGCCCAGGGCGTCCTTGAAGGGGCCGGTCGGTGAGTCCGACACCGCCACACCGATGTTCGTGTCGGCGCAGAAGTAGAAGTAGTACTTGCCGTTCCGCGTCTCCATGGTCGGCGCCCAGGCGCGGCTGTCGGCCCAGGAGATGTCGGGACCGAGGTCCAGGATGACGCCGTGGTCCTTCCAGTGGACCAGGTCGGTGGAGGAGTACGCCTTGAACTTCGTACCGCTCCAGCCCTCGAAGCCGTCCGTGGTCGGGTAGATGTAGAAGGTGTCGCCGAACCGGACGATGTTCGGGTCGGCGTTCAGGCCCGGCAGTACCGGGCTCTTCATCTCCACGGCCGTCACCGTCCAGGTGCGCTTCTTGCCGTCCGAGCCGGTGACCTCGTACGTGACCGGCTTGGTGAAGTCACGGACCGTGCCCGACGCCGGGCTGATCGCCGCACCGTGGGCCAGCGTGAACTGCGGTGCCAGGGCGGTCAGTTCGGTGCCCGGGGTGAGCGGAAGGGTGATCCTGCTGCCCGCGTCGTCGATGATCGAGCCGGTCTTCAGCGCGGGGTGGGTCGCCGCGGCGATCCCGGTCGTGTTGCCGCCGATCTCCATGACCTCGGCCGGGGACAGTGCCCGGTTGTAGATACGGAAGTCGTCGACCTCGCCGCCGAAGTACGGGTCGGGCGAGTAGAGCGACTTGCCGATGTAGCCGGAGTTGCCCTTCGCCGCGTCATACAGGTCGGACGGCTTGATGGTGACGCCGGTGACCCGGGCCGCCTCGGCGCCGTCCACGTAGAGGATCGCGGTGCCGGACGCCCCGTCCAGGGTGACCGTGAGGTGCTTCCACTGACCGGCGGTGAGCGGAGCGCCCCCGATCATCTGCTTCTCGCCGGACCAGGTCGCCTTGGTGATCGCGGAGAACAGCTTCCCGCTGCCGTTGGACGGCGTGGCGAAGAGGTACTTGTTGCTGTCCGGGCCGAGGCCGAACAGCCACTGGAAGTTGTCGCCGCCCTTCCACTTCACATAGGTGGAGACGGTGACGCTGTCGGTGTTCTTGAGGACGCCGTTCGGGATGGTGACGTACGGCGAGGTCGTGGACGAGCTGCTGCCGCCGGACATCTTGAAGGAGCCGCCGTGAACTCCCGTACCGAAGGCGGGAGTTCGGACGTACGTGCCGTGGAAGCCGTGACCGCTGGAGTCGCGGGCGATGTTGCCGCCCGTCTCGTCGAAGTCGTAGCGCAGGACCAGGTCGGCCGGCACGTCCGGGCCCTCGGCCGAGACCGTGACCGCGGCGAGGACCGGGACGGCCTCGCCGTTGGGGAGGGCGCCGGTCACCGTGAAGGTGCCGGGCTGCGCGTACGCCGACGCGGGAACGGCGTCCCAGGTGACCGGGACGGGACGCTTGACGCCGTCCGTGTAGGTGGCGATGACCGTGGCCGGGAGGACCGGGGCCTCACCCGCGCGCGTCTTCACCGTGATGTCCTCGACGGAGGTGACGAGCTGGTCCGGCGAGTAGGCGCGCAGCAGACGGTCGTACTCGGCCTGCGTCACCGGAAGTACCGTGCCGTGGCGGGGCCTTGAGGGAAGGTCGTAGTTCGTGGAGGGAGTCCACTTGCCGGAGTCCAGGTCCGTCGACTCGAAGGGGATGTAGCCGCGCCCGCCGAACTCGTCGAGGAACGCGTACCACTTCTCCTCCGTGTTCGACTTGAACACCAGCGGACCCTCGGCCGCGCTCATCGCGCCCTTGCCGATGCCCTCGGCGACGGCGGTGTAGGACGGGTTGAGGATCGAGGCGCTCTTCTCCTCGAAGATGAACTTGCTGTTCGGCGTCGAGGAGGAGTTGTTCCGCTCGTCCTTGGAGAGGCGGTAGTAGGTGTCGTTGTGCTTGATCATCGTGGAGTCGATGACCGAGTAGCCGCGGTCGATCCACACCTTGGGCTCGCTGAAGGTGCGGAAGTCACGGGTGGTCGCGTACATCATGCGGTTGTACGTGTCGCCGGAGTGGTCGGCGTTGTCGTACAGCTTCGAGGCCCAGAAGACCACGTACGAGCCGAGCTCGGTGTCGTAGAACGCCTCCGGCGCCCAGGTGTTGCCGGCCGAGTCGGGCGAGACCTTCACCAGGCGCTGGTCGGTCCAGTGGACCAGGTCGGTGGACTCCCACACCATGATCGACTTGCTGCCGGTGCGCTGGGAGGCGTCCCAGTCGCCGTTGCCGTAGATCCGCAGGTCGGTGGCGATCTGGTAGAACTTGTCGCCCTCGGGGGAGCGGATGATGAACGGGTCGCGCAGGCCCTTCTCGCCCAGCGTGGACGTCAGGACAGGCTTGCCGTCGTTCAACTCCCGCCACTTCAGCGGGTCGTTGCCCTTGCTGAGGGCCGCGTAGAGCTGTTCGCCGTCCGAGGTGCCCTCACCGGTGAAGTAGCTGAACATGTAGCCCTTGAGGGCTTCCTTCGCGGGGAGTTCGGGGACCTTGGCCGTCAGGGTGCGGGTCGCGGTGGCGGTGCCCTTGGTGACGGTCGCGGTCAGTTCGGCTGTCGTGCCGCCGTCGCCGTGCGCCGGGCGGTGCACCACACCGTCGGCCGAGATGACGTCCGGGCTCGCCGAGGACCAGGCAACCGCCGTGCCGAAGACGCCCGTTGACGGGAGGGTGATGTTCCCGCGTACGTCGTCGATGTCCGGGACGGTGAGCGCCTCGGCGGCCTGCTGGACGGCCGTATTGTCGTCGAAGAGGGCCGGGACCGTGACGTCGAAGGTCCTCGTGTCGCTCGCCGGGCCCTTCTTCAGGGTCGCCGTGAGCTTGGCGTGGCCGTCCGGCTGACCGGAGGCCGGGCGGGTGACCACGCCCGAGGACGAGACCACGGACGGGTTGTCGGTCGCCCAGGTGATGGCGGAGCCGCCCGCCGAACCCGAGGCCGGCAGAGCCAGGTTGGCCGTCACCGCGCTCGTGTCGCCCAGCGTGAGAGCCGACTTGTCGGCGGCAACGCCCTGCGCGGCGATGGGGAGGGAGAGTTCCTCGACCTCCGTGGCGGCCAGCGCCCGGTCGTAGACCCGGAAGTCGCGGATGTTGCCCTTGAACAGGTTGTCGCCGGGGTAGACCGACTTGCCGATGTAGTTGGCGGTGGTCGTGCCCGAGCCGATGGAACCGGGGGTGAGGGTGACCGCCGTGTTGCGGCCGACCTCCGCGCCGTCCTCGTAGAGCACGCCCGTGTTGCCGGTCTGGGTGTAGGTGATCTGCTTCCAGACCCCGCGCTGAAGGTTGGTGCCCGCTGAGCGTGTGTTCTGTTCCGTCGACCAGTTGCCGCTGGCGATGGAGGCCCGGTACGAGTTGCCCGTGGTGAACAGATAGCCGTTGCCGGCCGTGCCACTGGTGTTGCCGAAGCCGTAGATGAAGTAAGGGCTCGCCTGGGTGGCGTCGATCTTCACGTCCATCGAGACGGTGATCGAGTTCATGCCGCTCATGATGTCGTCCGGCACCTTGATGTAGGTGTCGGAACCGTTGAAGGCAAGCCCCTCACCGGAGTTGGACCATCCGGCGGTCCCGTTCACCGTGCCCGTACGGCCGTTGCCCGAGGAGTCGGCGACGGTCGTGCCGGAGGCCGCGTCCAACTTGTACCAGAGGGCCAGCCCGTCGGTGATGCCGGCCGCTGCCGCGTGCGCGGGCACCGACATGGCCAACGGCCCTGCGAGCCCGAGCAGTAGCGATGCTGCGGTCAGTCCGGCGAGCCGTTGTGACCAGGGTCTGTCGAGGCCGCGTGATCTCGCGAGTTGCATCGTTTCGGCTTCCTCTGCTCGGACACGTGGGGAGGCGACGGAAAACATCAGATTGCTTCTGTGTGTCCGCGCGTTGCGAGAGTGTCAATCGGTGATAGAGGAGCCGTCAAGGGTTTTCGAACGACGTTCGGCAGGTCGGACAACTAGTTTTTAACGCACCGGAAATCAACAGGAACCAAACCTGACACGGGAGTTGACACGTGCCGCCCCGGTGGTGGCGACAACCGCCGCGCCCGCCTCGACGTTTCATCGGGCATCGGCAGCGGCATCGGCGTTGAAACGGCCCTCACTTGATGCGGCGTCACCTTCGGTTTGTCCGACGTGCGTTGAGACGAGTTCGACGAGGGTGGCGAAGCGGAGGGGAGGACCCGTCCGTCTAGGGTGGAGGCCATGGCAACCGCAATGTCCGGTCAACCGCCCTTAGTTGACCCCGCCGAGCTGATCGCCGACCCTTACGCCGTGTACGGGCGGCTCCGCGAGGCCGGGCCTGTCCACCGGATCACCGGGACGGACGGGCTTCCGGCCTGGCTGGTCACCCGCTACGACGACGTACGCCAGGCACTCGCCGATCCTCGGTTCTCCCTCGACAAACGCAATGCGAAGCCCGGCGGCTACCACGGGCTCGCGCTGCCGCCGGCGCTGGACGCGAACCTGCTGAACATGGACCCGCCGGATCACACCCGCATCCGGCGTCTGGTGTCCAAGGCGTTTACCCCGCGCCGTGTCGAGCTCTTGCGGGAGCCCATCAGGAGAACCGCCGACCGTTTGCTCGACGCCATCGCACCGCACGGCCACGCAGACCTGATCGCCTCCTACGCCGCGCCGCTGCCGATCACCGTGATCTGTGATCTGCTCGGCGTGGCCCCGCAAAACCGGCAGGACTTCCGGAGCTGGACCGACGCCCTGGTGGCCCCGGACCCGGCCCGGCCCGAGACGGCGAAGGAAGCCGTCCGGGCCATGCTCGGCTTCTTCACCGGGCTCCTCGCCGCCAAGCGGGCGGCCCCCGCCGACGACCTGCTCTCCGCGCTGATCGCCGTACGCGACGACGAGGACCGGCTGACGGAGGACGAACTCATGTCCCTGGCCTTCCTCATCCTTTTCGCCGGATACGAGAACACCGTCCACCTCATCGGCAACGCCACCCTGGCCCTGCTCAGCAATCCCGACCAACTGGCCGCGCTCCGCGAGGACCCGGGCAGACTGGGCGCCGCCGTCGAGGAGTTGGCCCGCTTCGACGGGCCCGCGCCGTTGGCCATCCGCCGCTTTCCCACCGAGGACGTCGCCATCGGAGGGGTCACCGTCCCGGCAGGTGAGACCGTCCTGCTCTCCCTGGCCGCCGCTCACCGTGACCCGCACCGTTTCACCGACCCCGACCGGCTCGACATCGGCCGCGACGGGACCGGTCACCTTGCCCTCGGCCACGGCATCCACTACTGCCTGGGCGCCCCTCTGGCCCGTATGGAGACCGAGATCGCCCTCGCCGCGCTCCTCGCCCGCTTTCCGGGGCTGGCCCTCGGCGTCCCGCACACTGGGCTGAAATGGCGGCCGTCCATGCGCGCCCGTGGTCTGCGATCGCTGCCGGTGACCTATTGATCGGGGCCCGGACGCGGACTTCTCCGCCCAGCCGTCCGAGCAGGGACGGGAGTCAGGACCGCATCAGCAACTGGAAATCGAACGCGTAGCGCGACGCCCGGTAGATGTGCGTGCCGAATTCCACGGCCCGTCCGGTGTCGTCGTACGCCGTGCGCTGCATAGTGAGCAGGGCGGCGCCCTCCGCCTCCTCCAGGAGTGCGGCCTCCGCCGCCGTGGCCGAGCGGGCGCCGACGGTCTGGCGGGCGCTGTGCAGGGTGATGCCCGCGCCGCGCATCATCCGGTACAGGCCCGTCGACTCCAGCCGGGCGGCGTCGAGTTCGAGGAGCCCCGAGGGAAGGTAGTTGCACAGGAACGCCACCGGCTCGCCGTGTGTGCGGCGCAGCCGCTCCAGTACGACGACCTCGCTGCCCTCCTTCACCCCGAGGGCGGCGGCGACCTCGGCGGAGGCCGGCTGCGGTTCGTTGCGCAGGACCTGGGTGGTGGGCCCCTGTCCGGCCGCCTCCAGGTCGTCGTAGAGGCTGCTCAGTTCGAGCGGGCGCTTGACCTGGCTGTGCACCACCTGCGTACCGACGCCTCGCCTGCGCACCAGCAGGCCCTTGTCCACCAGGGACTGGATCGCCTGGCGGACCGTGGGCCTGGACAGGCCCAGGCGGACCGACAGGTCGATCTCGTTGCCCAGGAGATTGCCCGGGGCCAGGACCCCGTGCTCGATCGCCGCCTCCAGTTGCTGGGCCAACTGGTAGTAGAGCGGGACCGGGCTGGAGCGGTCCAGCGTGAAGTCCATGGTGTCGACCGGGGAGCCGGACGCCGTACGGGCGCGATCACCTGGTGTCGCCATGGGCACCTCCCTTCATATGCCGATCGGTCTGGTCAGAGGTGCCGGCGGCGGGCGGCGGCCTGACGGTCGTACTCCTCCCGGGCCCTTACGGCGGACTCACGGGCGGCGGTCTCGGCGACCGGCACGTCCCACCAGGCCTCCGCCGGAGGAGCGGTCGGCGTCGGGTCGGTCTCCACGTACACGCACGTCGGCCGGTCCGAGGCGCGGGCCTTCGCCAGGGCCGCGCGCAGCTCGCCCACGGTCTCGGCGCGCAGCACGTCCATGCCGAGGCTGGCCGCGTTCGCCGCCAGGTCGACCGGCAGCGGGTCGCCGGTGAAGGTGCCGTCGGCGGCCCGGTAGCGGTAGGGGGTGCCGAAGCGCTCGCCGCCGACCGACTCGGAGAGGCCGCCGATGGAGGCGTACCCGTGGTTCTGGACGAGGACCAGGTTGACGGGCAGGCCCTCCTGGACGGCCGTGACGATCTCGGTCGGCATCATCAGATAGGTGCCGTCGCCGACCAGCGCCCAGACCGGGGTGTCCGGCGCGGCCTGCTGGACGCCGATCGCGGCCGGGATCTCGTAGCCCATGCAGGAGTAGCCGTACTCCAGGTGGTACTGGCGGGGGCTGCGGGCCCGCCACAGCTTGTGCAGGTCGCCCGGGAGCGAACCGGCCGCGTTGATGATCACGTCGTCGTCGCCCACGACCGAGTCCAGGGCGCCCAGCACCTGGGTCTGCGTGGGTACGGCGTTGTCGTCGGCGGCGGTGAACGCGGTGTCGACGACCTGCTCCCAGCGGTCCTTTCCGACGCGGTACTCGGACTCGTAGGCCGCGTCGACACGGTGGCCGGACAACGCCTCCGTCAGCGCCGTGAGACCCGCTCGCGCGTCGCAGACGAGCGCGCGCGCCGCCAGCTTGTGGGCGTCGAAGGACGCGATGTTGAGGTTGAGGAACCGCACGGCCGGGTTCTTGAACAGGGTGTTCGAGGCGGTCGTGAAGTCGGTGTAGCGGGTGCCGACGCCGATGACCAGGTCGGCGGTGCGGGCCAGGTCGTCGCTGACGGCCGTGCCGGTGTGGCCGATGCCGCCCAGGTCGGCCGGGTGGTCGTAACGCAGGGAGCCCTTGCCGGCCTGGGTGGAGGCCACGGGGATGCCGGTGGCGTCCACCAGGGCCTTCAGCGCGTCCTCGGCCTCGCTGTGGTGGATCCCGCCGCCCGCGACGATCAGCGGGCGCTCGGCGGCCCGGATCGCCTCCACCGCCTCGGCCAGCTCGTACGGGTCGGGCGCGGGACGCCTGACATGCCAGACGCGCTCGGCGAAGAACTCCTCCGGCCAGTCGTACGCCTCCGCCTGCACGTCCTGTGGCAGACAGAGGGTGACGGCACCCGTCTCCACCGGGTCCGTGAGGACACGTACGGCGTTCAGCGCGGACGGGATCAGCGCCTCGGGGCGCGTCACCCGGTCGAAATAGCGTGAGACCGGGCGCAGGGTGTCGTTGACCGACAGGTCGGCCTCGACCGGGTGCTCCAGTTGCTGGAGCAGCGGGTCCGCGGTGCGGGTCGCGAAGTAGTCGCCGGGGAGCAGGAGTACCGGGAGGCGGTTGATCGTGGCGAGGGCGGCGCCGGTGACGAGGTTGGTGGCGCCCGGGCCGATGGAGGTGGTGACGGCCTGCGTGGAGAGGCGGTTCAACTGGCGGGCGTGACCGACGGCCGCGTGGACCATCGCCTGCTCGTTGCGGCCCTGGTGGAACGGCATCGCGTCCTCACCGGCCTCCAGGAGCGCCTGACCGAGGCCCGCCACATTGCCGTGGCCGAAAATCCCCCATGTACCGGTGATCAGCCGCCGGCGCACACCGTCGCGCTCGGTGTACTGGACGGACAGGAACCGCACCAGCGCCTGGGCGACGGTCAGACGGCGGACAGGGGTGCTGGTCATCAGGACTTCTCCGGGGCCGTGTAGAGGGGCAGACGGGGGTCGACGGGCTGTTCGGGCCAGGTGCCGCGCACCCAGGCGTGATCGGGGTGGTCGCAGATCAGCCAGGCACGGTCGTCCTCGGGGCCCGCCATGACGTTCAGGAAGTACATGTGGTGACCGGGCACGGCCATCGAGGGGCCGTGCCAGCCGTCGGGGATGAGGACGACGTCGCCGTCACGGACCTCGGCCAGCACATCCGTGTCGCGGCCCGGACCGGACGGGGACACCCGCTGGTAGCCGAGGCCGGGCGTGCCCTCGTGGTCGGCGAACTCGAAGTAGTAGATCTCCTCCAGCACGGACTCCTCGCCGGGCCGGTGCTCGTCGTGCTTGTGCGGCGGGAACGACGACCAGTTCCCGCCGGGTGTGATCACCTCGACGGCGATCAGCTTGTCGCACTCGAACACACCGGCCGCGCCGAAGTTGTTGACCTGCCGGGAGGAGTTCCCGGAGCCGCGCAGCTCCACGGGGACGGAGGAGGCGGGCCCGTAGCGGGCGGGCAGCCGCCGGTCGCAGCGGGCGCCGGTGAGCGCGAAGCGCCCGCCCGTTGCGGAGGTGATGGTCGTACGGGCGTCACGGGGCAGATAGACGAAGTCGCTGACGCCGCTGAACACGCTGTCGCGGCCCCGCACCTCGAAGGTGGAGTGGCCGAAATCGTCCGCCGTCTCGACCGCGCAGGCGCCGCTCAGGGAGAGCACGATCCACTCACTGTCTCCGGTGGACAGGGAGTGCGAGCCGCCCGGGGGCAGTTCCAGCACCCGGAGGCTGGAGTAGCCCCAGCCGGCCTTCTCGGGGTTGACGTCGACGACGTAGGGGCCGCCGACAGCCTTGCCGGCCGGGAGGTGGTGGGCGGTGGCGGTGGTCATGGTCTGGCACTCCTGTTCACAAGTGGGCCCTGCGCCGACCCGGTTCATGGCCTTACCCTGAATATTCGAATTGTCCTAGTTAATGAATGTTCCGCAGACCCGTCGAATACGTTGCCGAACGTTTGCATTAGGGTCAGCCTGTCGTCTTTCCAGGTGTAGGGCTCAGTGAGCGGGGCTGTCAAGAGTTTGTACTTACATTCTGACTTACCAGTGAAATAATGTCTTAACAAAGTATTGACAGTGGGCGCTTCCTACGTCTTGGATTCGGTCCCAGCACGACCGCCGTGTTCGCGGCACACACGGCCCGGACCTCCGGGACCCGGGCCCGGGACCGCAGACATTCCCCCCATCTCCCCGGTCGCACAGTGAGGTGCAGAAAAGATGGACCGCTCTTCTCGCTCCCGCAGAATCGCCCCCGTTGTCGCCGCCGCCGCGGCGGCGGCCCTGGTCCTCGCGGGCTGCTCCAGCAGTTCCGGCGGCAAGAAGGCCGAGGACGGCGGCGCCGACGCCTCGGCGGGCAAGGCCACCACTCCTCGGATGACCGTCGCGCTGGTCACCCACCAGGCGCCCGGCGACACCTTCTGGGACATCGTCCGCAAGGGTGCCCAGGCCGCCGCGGACAAGGACAACGTCAAGCTCGTCTACTCGGCCGACCCGAACGCGGGCAACCAGGCCAACCTCGTCCAGAACGCGATCGACCAGAAGGTCGACGGCATCGCCATCACGCTGGCCAAGCCCGACGCGATGAAGGACGTCGTGGCCAAGGCGACGGCGGCGGGCATCCCCGTGGTCGGCCTCAACTCGGGCCTGAGCGACTGGAAGAGGCTGGGCCTCCAGCAGTTCTTCGGCCAGGACGAGACCGTCGCGGGCGAGGCGTTCGGCAAGCGGCTGAACGACCTCGGCTCGAAGAAAGCCGTCTGTGTGATCCAGGAACAGGGCAACGTCGGCCTCACCCAGCGCTGCGACGGCGTCAAGAAGACGTACACCGGCACGCTGGAGGTCCTCAACGTCAACGGCACCGACATGCCGTCGGTCAAGTCGACGATCACCGCGAAGCTCAACCAGGACAAGGCCATTGACTACGTGGTCGCGCTCGGCGCCCCCTACGCGCTGACCGCGGTGCAGTCGGTGGGCGACGCCGGCAGCAAGGCCAAGGTCGCCACCTTCGACCTGAACAAGGAACTCACCGACGCCATCTCGAAGGGCGACATCCAGTTCGCGGTCGACCAGCAGCCCTACCTCCAGGGCTACTTGGCCGTCGACGGGCTGTGGCTCTTCAAGAACAACGGCAACTACAGCGGTGGCGGTGAGCAGCCCGTGCTGACCGGCCCGGCGTTCGTCGACAAGTCCAACGTCGAGAAGATCGCCGCGTTCGCCGCGAAGGGCACTCGGTGATGTCGAGTCAGTCAACGGCATCGGCGGCGAGCTCCTCGCCGTCGGTGCCGCCGGCCGGCCGGCAGGACGGCCGCACCAGCCGGCGGTCCCTGGGGCGCAGGCTGCTGGCCCGTCCCGAGGTCGGCGCCCTCATCGCCGCCATCGGTGTGTACCTGTTCTTCTTCGCTGTGGCGCCCTCCTTCCGGGAGCCCAGCGCGCTCGCGACGGTGCTCTACCAGGCATCGGTAATGGGCATCATGGCGCTGCCGGTGGCGCTGCTGATGATCGGCGGGGAGTTCGACCTGTCCGCCGGTGTCGCGGTGACGTCCTCGGCGCTGACCGCCGCCATCCTCAGCTTCCAGCTGTCCGTCAACGTATGGACCGGCGTCTTCGTCGCCCTGATCGTGTCCCTCGCGGTAGGGGCGTTCAATGGCTGGCTGCTGATCAGGACCGGGCTGCCGAGCTTCCTGGTCACCCTGGGCTCGTTCCTGATCCTCCAGGGCGCCAACCTCGCGGTCACGAAGATCTTCACGGGGAACGTCGCGAGCGACTCGATCGCCGACATGGACGGCTTCGACCAGGCCAAGAAGGTCTTCGCGTCCGAGTTCACCATCGGAGACGTCAGCTTCAAGATCACGATCGTGTACTGGCTGGTGTTCGCCCTCGTCGCGACCTGGCTGCTGCTGCGCACCAAGTTCGGCAACTGGATCTTCGCCGTCGGCGGCAGCAAGGAGAGCGCCCGCGCGGTCGGCGTCCCGGTCAGCTTCACGAAGATCGCCCTGTTCATGGGCGTCGGCGCGTGTGCCTGGTTCGTGGGCATGCACCTGCTGTTCTCGTTCAACACCGTGCAGTCCGGCGAGGGCGTGGGCAACGAGTTCCTGTACATCATCGCCGCGGTCATCGGCGGCTGCCTGCTCACCGGCGGCTACGGCTCGGCCATCGGCTCGGTCATCGGTGCCTTCATCTTCGGCATGGTCTCCCAGGGCATCGTCTACGCCAACTGGAACCCCGACTGGTTCAAGGCGTTCCTCGGCGTGATGCTCCTGGTCGCCGCCCTCGTCAATCTGTGGGTACGCCGCCAGGCGACCCGGAGGTGAACTGATGACAACCAACGAAACCTCCCCCAACGGCACGCCCGCCCAGCAGAGTTCGCCGGTGGACGCCGCGCCGATCGTCGAACTGCGGGGCACGGGCAAGTCGTACGGCAACGTCCGCGCCCTGCACGGCGTCGACCTCACCGTCCGGTCCGGTCAGGTGACCTGCGTGCTGGGCGACAACGGCGCCGGCAAGTCCACCCTCATCAAAATCATCTCCGGGCTGCACCAGCACACCGAGGGCGAGGTGCTCGTGGACGGCAGCCCCGTCCGCTTCGGCACGCCCCGTGAGGCACTGGACGCGGGCATCGCGACCGTCTACCAGGACCTGGCGACCGTCCCGCTGATGCCGGTGTGGCGCAACTTCTTCCTCGGCTCCGAGATGACCAAGGGCCCCTGGCCCGTACGCCGACTCGACATCGAGCGGATGAAGCGGACCGCGGACACGGAACTGCGCAACATGGGCATCGTCCTCGACGACCTCGACCAGCCCATCGGCACCCTCTCCGGCGGTCAGCGCCAGTCCGTGGCCATCGCCCGCGCCGTCTACTTCGGCGCGCGGGTGCTGATCCTGGACGAGCCCACCGCCGCGCTGGGTGTCAAGCAGTCCGGTGTGGTGCTGAAGTACATCGCCGCCGCCCGTGACAAGGGCCTGGGCGTCATCTTCATCACCCACAACCCGCATCACGCCTATATGGTCGGCGACCACTTCAGCGTCCTGCGGCTGGGGACCCTGGAACTCTCCGCTGCGCGTAGTGAGGTCACGCTCGAAGAGCTGACCAACCATATGGCGGGCGGGGCGGAACTCGCGGCGCTCAAGCATGAGTTGGCGCAGGTGCGGGGGGTTGATGTGGAGGAGCTGCCCGAAGCGGAGGATCTCCAGGCGCCGGTCGCCTCCTCCCCGGAAGGGAAGACCGCGTGAGGGCGGCCGGTCCACGGTTGTTCGGCGGGTGCGGGCCGGTGGGGGCTTGTCGCGCCCCGCGGCGGAGCCGCAAATGTCACAGCCCCGCGCCCCTAGGTGGGGCGGGTTGCCGCGTGCCTGAATGGGCACCCCGACGGCCCGTGCCGTACCGCTGAGGGTGTGGCGCGGGCCGTCAGGGTGAACGTGAACGGTGCTCAGACCGTTCGTACCTCCTCGATGCGTACCGGGCGGTGCTCCTGGAGCGACAGCGTGCACGCGTCCGCGATCCAGCCGGCCTCCAGCGCCTCGGCGACCGTGCACGGGGAGGTGCGGGTGCCCGCGACGACCTCGGTGAACGCCGTCAGTTCGGCGCGGTAGGCGGGGACGAAGCGGTCCATGAAGAAGTCGTGCGGGACACCCGCCGGGAAGGTCACGCCCGGCTCCACGGAACGCAGCGGGAGCTTGTCCTCCAGGCCCACCGAGATGCTGTCCTTGAAACCGTGCAGGTCCATACGGACGTCGTAACCACGGGCGTTGTGGCGGGAGTTGGACACCACGGCGATCGTGCCGTCGTCCAGCGTGAGAATCGCGCCGGTGGTGTCGGCGTCGCCCGCCTCCTTGATGTAGTCGGCACCCCGGTTGCCGCCGACCGCGTACACCTCGGTCACCTCGCGGCCCGTCACCCAGCGGATGATGTCGAAGTCGTGCACCGAACAGTCCCGGAAGATGCCACCGGAGGCGGCGATGTACGCGGCCGGCGGCGGCGCCGGGTCCAGGGTGGTCGACCGGACGGAGTGCAGGAGCCCCAGCTCGCCGCTCAGCACCGCGTCGCGGGCCGCCGTGAAGCCCGCGTCGAAGCGGCGCTGGTAGCCGATCTGGATCTCGACGCCGCTGTCGTTCACCGCGTTCAGCACCGCGACGCCCTCGGCCATCGTGCGCGCCACCGGCTTCTCGCAGAACACCGGTACGCCCGCCTCGACCGCCGCGAGGATCAGCGCCGGGTGGGCGTCTGTCGCCGCGGCGACCACGATGCCGTCCACACCGGCGGCGAGGAGAGCCTCGGGGGAGTCCGCGACCTCGGCGCCGAAGCGCTCCGCGGCGGTCTTCGCGGCCTCCGCGAACGGGTCGCTGACGACGAGGGAGTCGACGATGTCGAGACCGGAGAGGGTCTCGGCGTGGAAAGCGCCGATGCGGCCGAGGCCGAGGATTCCGATACGCATGGCTGGTGCTGCTCCTGGAGAGAAGGGGACGAGGAAGAGGGAGGAAAGGGGGAAGGAGTGGTCAGTCGAGGCCGCCGAGCACGTTCTGGTCCCAGTCGATCACCGAACCGGTGACGACGCCCGAGCGGTCGGACAGCAGGAGGACCACGAAGTCGGCGATCTCGTCCGGCCGGCCGAGCCTGCCCATGGGGACACGTTCGGCGGCCCGGTCGAGCCAGTCGTCGCCCGCTCCGTGGAAGGCCCGCTGGGTGGCGTCCTCGCCCTCGGTCGCCGTCCAGCCGATGTTCAGGCCGTTGATCCGGACCCGGTCCCAGCGGTGCGCGTGCGCCGCGTTGCGGGTCAGGCCGACGAGCCCGGCCTTCGCGGCGACGTACGGGGCGAGGAAGGGCTGTCCGCCGTGTGCCGAGGACGTGATGATGTTGACGACCGTGCCGGGCGCCTCGCGCGCCACCATGTCCGCCACCGCCGCCTGCATGGCGAAGAACGGGCCCTTGAGGTTGACCGCGATGTGCGCGTCGAACAGTTCGGGCGTGGTGTCGAGGAGCGTGCCGCGCGAGGTCAGGCCCGCCGAGTTGACCAGGCAGTCGATCCGGCCGTGCGCGGCGATCACCTCGGCCACGGACGCCTTCGCCTGCCCGGCGTCGGCGAGGTCGGCGGGTACGAACATGGCCCTGCCGCCCGCCGCCGTCAGCTCCGCGACCAGCGCCGCGCCGGGCTCCGGTCGCCGCCCGGTCACCGCGACGACGGCGCCCTCGCGGACGGCGGCCCGGGCGACGGCCGCCCCGACACCCTGGGTGCCGCCGTTGACGAGGACGACCTTGCCCTGAAGAAGTCCCATGCGGTTCGATTCCTCAGCTCTCACGTCGGCGGCTCTCCCGTCGTTCACCGGCCGCCCGCAGCGCTGCGCGGAGCGCCTCGGGGGTCCACTCCTCGCTCAGCGCGCGCCGTACGAGGTCCGCCTGCGAAGGCGGGGCCAGACCGTCGACCGGCGGGTCCCGGTCGAGGTCGGTGGGAAAGGCGTAGCCCTCGGCAGAGGCCGCGACGACGGCTTCCAGCCATGCGTCGTCGCCCGCTCTCTCGGCCTTGCGGGCGAGCAGCACCGGATAGACCGCGTTGACGACCGCCTCCCGGTCCACGGTCTCCATGGCCCGCCCGAACGCGGAGGACACCTGGAGGAGGTTCGCCATCCGGCGGATGTCCGTGGACCGGTTGGTGCCGGCCGCGTGGAAGAGCGCCGGGTTGAAGAACACCGCGTCGCCCTTGGCCAGCGGCAACTGCACGTGACGGGCGTCGAAGTACGCCCTGAACTCCGGGCGCCGCCAGGCCAGATACCCGGGCTCGTACGACTGCGAGTACGGCAGGTACAGCGTCGGGCCGGACTCCACGGGCATGTCGCAGTGGGCGACGGCGCCCTGAAGCGTCAGCACGGGCGACAGCCGGTGGACGTGCGCGGGGTAGGCGGCGGCCGCCTCGTCGGACAGGAAGCCGAGGTGGTAGTCGCGGTGCGGGCGCTGCGCGGCGCCACCGGGGTTGACCACGTTGATCTGCGAGGTGACCTGATAGCCGGGGCCGAGCCAGGCGGTCGAGACGAGGGCGATCATGTCGTTGGCGTAGTAGTCGGCGAACACCTCCGGCGCGCCCAGGGCCGTCTTCTCCAGGGCGTTCCACACCCGGTCGTTGGCCCCCGGCGCGGCGAAGTGGTCGCCCCCGACGGCCCCGGTGGCACGCTGCCCGGCGATGAGCGACTCGAAGGCGCCGGTCGCCCGGTCCACCACCGCAGGATCGGCGAAGGCCCGCTGGAGGACCACGACACCGGGCCCGTGGGTGAGCGCGTGCACCAGCTCCGCCATGACCTCCCGGCGTCCCCCGGGAGTGGAGACGGCGCCGCGCAGCCGCTCACTGTCGTAGACGAGGACGTTGTCGCGGACGGCGGACGCGTACGGGAAGTCGGCGGTGTCGGTCGTCCGCTCGACCTCTGCGCGGAAGGCGCCGAGATCACAGTCCTGCTCGGACAGCCACGCCCGGCGCTGTGCGGCGGTGAGGGACATCGTCGTCCTTCTCTCGGTCATCGCGGAACGCTGTCACTGCTGTTCGTCACTGCTGCTGTCGCTGTCATTGTTGTCATGACAAACTCGTCAAACAACCGGCAGGCAGCCATCAAAAACCCCTCAGACGGAAGCCGAGGAACCTCCTCATGGGCCACCCCTACCCGATCCGGGAGATCGCACGTCAGGCGGGCCTCAGCGAGGCCACCGTCGACCGCGTCCTGAACGGCCGGGGCGGAGTGCGCGAGAGCACCCAGCGCGAGGTACGGCAGGCCATCGCGGACCTGGACCGGCAGCGCACCCAGGTCAGGCTGGTCGGCCGTACGTTCATGATCGACATCGTGATGCAGGCGCCCGAGCGGTTCACCACCGCCGTCCGGGCCGCCCTGGAGGCCGAACTGCCCGCCCTCCACCCGGCCGTCGTACGCTCCCGCTTCCACTTCCGCGAGACAGGTCCGGTGCCGGAACTGGTGGCGACCCTGGACCGCATCGCCCGGCGCGGCTCACAGGGCGTCATCGTCAAGGCGCCGGACGTACCCGAGGTCACGGCCGCCGTAGGACGCCTGATGGCGACCGGCATCCCGGTCGTCACCCTGGTGACCGACCTGCCCTCCAGCGCCCGCCTCGCCTACGTCGGCATCGACAACCGGGCCGCCGGCGCGACCGCCGCGTACCTCATGGGCCAGTGGCTGGGCGAACGCCCCGGCAATGTGCTCACCAGCCTGAGCAGCGGCTTCTTCCGCAACGAGGAGGAGCGCGAGATGGGCTTCCGGGGCGCGATGCGGGCCCGGCACCCCGAGCGCGCCCTCGTCGAGATCACCGAGGGCCAGGGCCTGGACGCCACCCAGTACGACCTGGTCCGCAGCGCCCTGGAACGCGACCCCGACATCCGGGCGGTCTACTCGATCGGCGGCGGCAACATCGCGACGCTACGGGCCTTCGAGGACCTGGGCCGCGAGTGCGCGGTGTTCGTGGCGCACGACCTCGACCACGACAACACCCGCCTCCTGCGCGAGCACCGCCTGTCCTGCGTACTCCACCACGACCTGCGCCAGGACA
>NZ_LIQQ01000620.1 GCF_001418565.1 Streptomyces graminilatus
GGTTCGTCGTGGCTGGTCGCGCGGTTCCCCGCGCCCCTCAAGAGCACTCCGTGCTCCTTTGGGGCCATCCGTCCGCGCCCCTTGGAAGCAGTGGGTCAGGGGCGCCACAGGGGGTGTTCCGTGTCTGCCCAGTTCTTGCTGACCGAGCCTGTTCTCAGGCCTCTGCGGGCCTCCGGGTCGCCCAGGGCCATGCCGATGTGGCCGGCCAGGACGATGCCGATGGTGAGCGCCAGCCAGTCGTGGACGAAGGTCGCGCTGGTGCGCCACATCAGCGGGGTGAGGTGGGTGAACCACATGAGCAGGCCCGTGCCGAGCATGACCAGCGTGGCGCCCGCGATCCAGGAGGCGTAGATCTTCTGGCCGGCGTTGAACTTGCCCGCCGGGCGCGAGGTGGTGCGCTTGTCGCGTCGCAGGGCCGCGCGCAGCCAGACGCGGTCGTGCGGGCCGAAGCGGTTGAGGTGGCCCAGGTCGGCGCGGAAGGCGCGGGAGGCCAGGCCCGCCAGGACGGGTACCGGCAGGGCGAGACCGGCCAGCTCGTGGACGCGGACCACCAGTGCGCGGCGGCCGACCAGCTCGGCGAACTCGGGGATGTACAGGCACGCGGCCGTCACCACGCACACGCCCATCAGCGCGGCCGTCGCGCGGTGCACCCACTTCTGGGGGCGGCCGAAGCGGCGTACGTCGGAGGCGGAGGCCGGGGGCGCCGGGGTGTCAGCTCGTGGGCTCATCGTCGCGTCCATTCGATTTGCCGACCCAGGCGTCGATGTCGTATCCGCGGTTCTCCCAGTAGCCGGCCCGAACGTCCTCGGTGACCGTGATGCCGGAGAGCCACTTGGCGGACTTGTAGAAGTACATGGGCGCGACATAGAGGCGGACCGGGCCGCCGTGGCTGTGGCTCAGGTTCTTGTCCTGCATGCGCAGCGCGACGATGACGTCGGCTCGGCGGGCCTGGTCGAGGGTGAGGCTCTCGCTGTAGGCGCCGTCGAAGCAGGTGAAGCGGACCGCGCCGGCCGAGGAGCGCACGCCCGCCGCGTCCAGCAGCCGGGACAGCCGTACGCCTTCGAAGGGCGTGCCCGGCACCCGCCAGCCCGTGACGCACTGGACGTCCCTGACCATTCTGGTCTGGGGCATCGCGCGCAGGTCGGCCAGGGTGTAGGTGACCGGTCGGTCCACCAGGCCGTCGATCTTCAGCTGGTAGTTGTCCGCGTCCTTGTGGGGTACGGAGGACGTCACCGAGTAGTAGCGGAAGCCGCCGCCGTTCGGGAGGAGGCCGGTCAGGCCGGTGGGGTCCCGCTCCGCCGCGCCGGCGAGGAAGGACTCCATGCCGCGCTGGAGGGCGGGTGCGGCGACCACGCCGAGGGCGCCCAGACCCAGGGTGCCGAGCAGCACCCGGCGCCCGATGGGCCTGCCCAGGTCCTGCCCTTCGCCTTCTCCGTGTTCTTCGGGTGGTGCGGGCCGTTCCGGTCGCTCTGGTCGTTCGGAGTTCACGTACCCATTCGAACACCCGTGACCCCTGTGGAGCCAGGAATCACGGGTGCGCGTTCGACTTCCGTAATCGCTTGCCTTCTCGGGCGGCCGTTCTCAGGAGGCGGTTTCCGCCGTCTCCGCCGACACGGCCGCCTTCTCCAGTTGGAACGCCTCGTTGCCGAGCCCGATACGTGCGTGCACCTCGGGCTTGCGGGAGCGCAGGACCACGCCCTGGACCAGGCCGACGACGGCGGCGGCGGCGATGATCGCGGGGAGCAGCCAGTTGAGGTAGGAGTCCGGGCCGGTGCCGACCAGGATGTCGAAGTCCTTGATCGTGTAGCCGGCGATGACGAGCAGGGAGATGCCCGCCAGTGCGGACGTCACCAGCCGCCAGGCCTGGGCGCCCACGGCGCCGCGCCGGGCGAAGAAGACGATGACCGAGAGGGAGGCCGCCGCCATCAGCAGGATCACGCCCAGGGCGCCGATGTTGCCCAGCCAGGTGAACAGCTTCAGCACGGGGGTGGTCGGGTCACCCGCCGGTCCGTTGTCGGACACCGCGAAGCCGGCCACGACCAGCACGGACACGATGGTCTGGAGCAGCGATCCGGTGCCGGGCGCACCGCTCGCGCCGGTGGTACGGCCGAAGGTCTCGGGCAGCAGCCCCTCGCGGCCCATGGCGAAGGTGTACCGGGCGACGACGTTGTGGAAGCTGAGCAGCGCCGCGAACATGCCGGTCACGAACAGGACGTGCAGGATGTCCGTGAAGGTGCCGCCGAGCCGGGACTCGGTGAGGGAGAACAGCAGTCCCGCGCTCTCCTTCTGCGCGGTACCGATGATCGCGGAGGGGCCGGCGGCGACGGTGAACGCCCAGGAGCTGATCGCGAAGAAGACGGCGACGAAGCTGACGGCGAGGAACATCACGCGCGGTACCAGGATGTGCGGCTTGCTGGTCTCCTCGGCGTACACGGGGGCCTGCTCGAAGCCGGTGAAGGCGGCGATGCAGAAGCACAGTGCGGTGCCGACGCCCGCGCCGGTGAGCGTGTCCGGGTTGAAGGCGTGCAGCGACAGGCCCTCCTTCGACGGGTCGGCGACGGAGGCGATGTCGAAGATGACGACGAGGGCGACCTCGATGACGAGCAGTACGCCGAGCACGCGCGCGTTGACGTCGATCTTCAGCCAGCCGAGCGAGCCGACGGCCAGCACGCCGAGCAACGCCGGTATCCACCAGGCGATCTCGGTGTCCAGGTAGGTGGAGAACAGTCCGGACACCTCGAAGCCGAAGATGCCGTAGATGCCGACCTGGAGGGCGTTGTAGGCGACGAGCGCGAGCATGGCGGCGCCCGCTCCGGCGGTGCCGCCGAGGCCGCGCGAGATGTACGCGTAGAAGGCGCCCGCGTTGTGGACGTGGCGGCTCATCTCGGCGTACCCGACGCTGAAGAGGACGAGGACCACGCCGAGGATGACGAAGAGAAGCGGCTGGCCGACGATGCCCATCACCGCGAATGTGGTGGGCATGACACCGGCGATCACCATGAGGGGACCGGTGGCGGCGAGCACGGAGAGCAGCAGCCCTCCGGTGCCGAGGCGGTCGGCGCGCAGTGCGCGGTCCTGCCCCTTGAACGTGCTGATGCCGCTGTCGCCGGTACTGGGTCTGCTCGTGCTCGAACTGCCCGTCGTCATCGCGGGGTTGTCCTTTCGGGCGGGTGGAGATCTTCGGGGGGGACGGAGATTCTCAGTGGTTCGGGGGGTGTGCGAAACGTGGTGCGGAGGGGGTGAACCGGTGCGTGAGACGTGGGGTGTTACACCGTGCCGATCGATGCTTCGCGGGCGGCGCGGAAGGCGGCGTGCGCGTCGCGGTCCGGGTAGGACCACGGAACGGGCGTCTGGTGCGGGCCGATCCGGTGGAACAGGGCGGCGGCCTCCGCACCCCGGCCCTCGCAGAACTTCGCGTGGGCAAGGAAGTTGAGGTCGATCAGCCGGCGCGGGTGGTCGTCACGCTCCCACTCCAGCCACCAGTCGAAGGCCGCCTTCATCACCTGCCGGGCCCGCCGCCCGGCCCAGTGCCCGGAGGACGCCGGGTCGGTGGACTCCATGCCCGCGCCGGCCAGGACGCGGTAGCGCTCGGCGTGCGCGACGACCGGCAGGATCGCCAACGGCGAGTCGGCCGGGGCCTGTTCGACCGCCCAGTTGGCGAAGTCGTACACCTCGTGCAGCGGGTCCTGTCCGGCGGCGGCGCGGCGCTCGGCGAGGCGGGCGACCATCAGGTGGTGGGCGTGATGGTGGTCCGGACAGCGGTGCCGTACCTCGTCGAAGAGCTGTACGACGGTCTCCTCGGCGCCCAGGTCGCGCTCCAGCTGGAGCAGCCCGAGCCAGGGCGTGGGGTCGGCGGGAGCGAGCGCGACGGCGGCCTGGCAGGCCTCGCGGGCGCGGGCCGGCTTGTCCTTGCCCGCGAGGGCCCGCTGGACGGTGGCCGCGGCGAGCAGGACGTTGGCGTCGGCGGAGTCCGGTTCGGCGAGGAGCCAGTCGCGGGCCCAGGCGGCGGTGCCGGACTCCAGGGCGAGGACGGTGACCCGGTGCCCCCGGCGGTCCCAGTCGTCGCCGGTGGCGGTGAGCAGCGCGGAGACGTCCTGCCAGCGCCCCTGGGCGAGCGCGGAGCGCGCGGCGACGAGGTCGGTGTCGTCGAGCGCGGCGTCGAAGGCCTGGCCGGCACGCTTGCGGCCACGGCCCAGAGGGGGTGGAGGTGGAGACACCGCGGGGAACTTCCTCACACGACGCGGTCTGTCGACGGCGATCGATCGACGGCCATCGGCTGATCACGGACAGCAAACCCTCCACCAATGCTTCACGTCAAGGCCGGAACCGCCCGCCGCAGGTGTCAATTACGCATCCGTGTAGGACAGTTGACCTGACGCGCGACAGACCCCTGCACGGGCCGACAAGCCCACAAAGATGACGCTAAGTCGCGACAGAGCCACCCGCCGGACGGACGTGCCCCCGTCGGCTCCACGATTCCGTCACATGTCCGGGGCGGGACCCGCCGGGGGCGGCTAAAGTCGGCCCTACCACACCCCACAATCAGCCACGTCATCGAGGTACCCGGAGTGTCCGTTCTGGTTCTGGCTCTCGCCGTGAGCGCCGCCTGCTGCCTGGGCCTCGGCTTCGTCCTCCAGCAGAACGCGGCCCGGCAGGCGCCCCTGAGCGACTTCCTCTCCCCGCGCCTGCTGCTGGACCTGGTGCGGGTACCGCGCTGGCTCGGCGGCATCGGACTGATGGTGGCGGGCATGGTGCTCGGCGCGGTCGCGCTGAGCGAGGGCGAGGTGTCCCTGGTCGAGCCGCTGCTCGCGACGAACCTGCTCTTCGCGCTCGCCCTCTCCCGCAAGCAGACGAAGCAGCCGCTGGGCCGCCAGGGCTGGGCCGGCCTCCTGCTCCTGGCGGGCGGGGTGACGGCGTTCATCGTGGCGGGCGAACCGCGTGGCGGCACGGCCGTCACGAACCCCTGGCGCCACTGGCTGATCATCGGCGCGATGCTCGGCCTCGCCCTGCTCCTCACGGCGTACGCGAAGCGCTCCCGGCTCAGTGCGGGCCCCGCCCTGCTGGCCCTGGCCGCGGGTCTCCTCTACGGCGTCCAGGACGCCCTGACGCGGGTCAGCGGCCAGCGCTTCTCGGAGGGCGGCCTGGTCCACCTCCTCACCGGCTGGCAGCCGTACGCCGTGCTGTTCCTCGGCCTCACCGGCCTGATCCTGGTCCAGAGCGCGTTCGAGACCGCCCCCCTGCGCATGTCCCTGCCCGCCCTCACGGCGGCCCAGCCCCTGGCCGGGATCGTCTGCGGCGTCGGCTTCCTCGGCGACCGACTGCACACCGACACCGGGGCCCTGGCCTGGGAGGCGGCGGGCCTCGCGGCGGTGGTCCTGGGCATCGTCCTGCTGGGCCTCCACCCGGCGATGCCGAGCGGCACCACGGAGCAGGCGATGGGCTTTGATGGCGGGCATGAGCAGTCACTCCCACGAGAACACTCCCGCTGATCCGACGGCCCCCGCCGACATAGCCGCTCCGGCTGCTGCGGTCTCTCCGGTCTCTCCGGTCTCTCCGGCTGACGAGATCCTCGACATCGTCGACGAGAACGACGAGGTCGTGGGCCGGTCCCCTCGGGGCGAGGCATACGCGCGCGGGCTGCGTCACCGCTGCGTCTTCATCCTGGCCAGGGACGCCCGGGGCCGGGTCTTCGTCCACCGCCGCACCCCCACCAAGCTGGTCTTTCCCTCCCTGTACGACATGTTCGTGGGCGGAGTCGTGGGCGCGGGCGAGTCGTACGACGACGCGGCCCTGAGGGAGGCCGAGGAGGAACTCGGTGTCACGGGCCTGCCCCGCCCCGAGCGTCTCTTCAAGTTCCTGTACGAGAACGGCACGGGCCAGAGCTGGTGGTCGGCGGTGTACGCGGTCCGCTGCGAGCTGCCCGTCCACCCGCAGGTGGAGGAGGTCGCCTGGCACGCCTTCCTGACGGAGGACGAGGTGGAGCGGCGGCTGGGCGAGTGGGAGTGGGTGCCGGACGGCCTGGCCGCGTACGAGCGCCTCAGGCGGTTCCGGTCGGCCGAGAGCACGTAAGGTTCCTGCGTGTGATCGAGTTCGCGCGAAACGTCCGGCTGTGGTTCGCCCCACGGGAGATCGGCGAGGAGGGCCACACCCCCGACTACCGTTTCTCCCTGGCCAACGAACGCACCTTTCTTGCCTGGCTGCGTACCGCGCTGGCACTGATCGGCGGCGGATTCGCCGTGGACCAGTTCCTGCCCGACCTGCGGTGGGGATGGCGCGTGGGGCTGGCGCTCGCGCTGCTGGCGGCCGGGGTGCTGTGCTCGCTGCGGGCCGTGAACCACTGGGTGCGCTGCGAGCGGGCGATGCGGCGGGGCGAGGATCTGCCGGTGTCCCGCTTCCCGGCGCTGCTGAGTCTCGCGGTCACCGTGGTCGCGGTCGCCATGGTGGTCGTCGTACTCGTCCGGGGGAACGGGTGAGCGAGGCAGGCGTGCGGGATCCGGGGCTGCAACCGGAGCGGACCCGGCTGGCGTGGCGGCGTACGACGCTGTCGGGCACCGTCGCCGCCGTACTCGCCGGGAGGACGGCGCTGCACGGCGGGCCGTCGTCGGCCAGGATCGCCGTGTGCGCGGTGTGCTGCGTGCTGTGGGTGTGCTTTCTGGCCGTCGCCCACCGGCGCATCCGGACACTCGCCACAACGGGCGACGACGGTCCGCCGGCCCTCGCCGCCCGGCACGCCACCGCCGCGGCCCTGTGCGCGGTCGCCCTGGCGGTGTGCGGGGCGCTGCTCGTTCTCTGACGCTCCGACGTCGGAGCGTCGGAGAACGCCCGGCTCGACCGCCCGGCTCGTCAGGCCTCTTCCGCCCAGTCCACCGTCACCACGATCTTGCCCCTGGTGCGGCCCTCGGCGTTCAGCCGGTGGGCCTCCGCCGCGCGTTCCAGGGGGAACGTGTCGGACACGTGCAGCGAGAACACGTCGTGTTCGACCAGTTCGGCGAGGTGCGTGAGGTCCTCGGCGTCCGGGCGTACGAAGTAGTACTTGCCGCCGAAGCCGACGACCTCGGGGTCCGCGATCGACACCAGGCGGCCCCCGGGAGCCAGCAGCCCCACCGAGTCGCGCAGCGTGTCGCCGCCGACGGTGTCGAACACGGCGTCGATGCCTCGCGGGGCCAGTTTCCGGATCCGGTCGGCCATGCCCTCGCCGTATGTCACCGGGTCGCCGCCCAGTTCGCGTACGAAGTCGTGGTTGCGCACGCTCGCCGTGCCGATGACGTGCGCCGCGCCCAGATGACGGCGGGCCAGCTGGACCGCGACGGAGCCGACCCCGCCCGCCGCCGCGTGCACAAGGACGGTCTCGCCGGTGCGGACGCCGAGCGCCTTCGCGAGCACCTGGTAGGCGGTGAGCCCGACGAGCGGCAGCCCGGCCGCCTCCTCGAAGGAGACATTGCGGGGCTTGCGGGCGATGGTGCGCACCGGGGCGGCGACGTACTCGGCGAAGGTGCCGCGCGAGAGGAAGTCCTCGCGTACGTAGCCCATGACCTCGTCGCCCACGGCGAACTCGGAGACGGAGGCACCCGGACGGACCACGACCCCGGAGACGTCCCAGCCCGGGATCACCGGGAAGACGGCGTCCAGGATGCCGTCGAGATAGCCCTCGCGGCACTTCCAGTCCACCGGGTTGACCGACGCCGCCCGCACCTTGATCAGCACGGAGTCGGGCCCGACCTTGGGGTCCGGGGCGTCCTCGACGTACTCCAGGACATCGGGACCGCCGTACCGACTGTAGGTAATGGCTTTCATCTGTCTGGCCCTCCGGTTTCCTAATGTCCGACCTTCCGGGGTGGGCGGGCGCCACGCAAGTCGAATAGCCCGAAATGGATGTTTTGCGTGGCAGCCTGTTCCGCGTCACCACCAGTACTTCCGTACCCCGGACGTCCGAAGGCGAGCACCATGAGCACCCTGCACCAGGAGCACTCGGCCCACGAGCACACCCACGGTCCGGACTGCGGCCACACCGAGGTGCCGCACGGCGACCACGTCGACTACGCGCACGACGGTCATCTGCACCGCGCGCACAGCGACCACTGGGACGAGTGCGAGCCCGGCGGGCACGTGGCGCACGAGGCCCACAGCCATGCGCACGGGGACGGCTGCGGCCACCCGAGCGTGCTGCACGGCGACCACATCGACTTCCTGCACGACGGCCACCGGCACGCGGCGCACCAGGACCACTGGGACGACCACTGACGATCTCCGGCCACCGGAACCGCTCCTCCCGCCCCGCCTGACCGGCGTCTCGCCTCCCCGCACCGGAAGCGAGACGCCGGTCACTTTTCGTCCACCCACTGGACGACATACCGACCGGTCGGCATCATGAGGCGGGTCAATCCTGTTTCCGTACGCGTAGGAGCGATGATGCCCCCGGACGACCTGCCAGGTCTCGATCTCGACCGGTTGCGCGGCCTGCTCGACGCCGAACGCCCCGGACTCGTGCACGGCCCCCTGACCGGCCGGCTGATCGAGGGCGGCCGGTCGAACCTCACCTACGCGGTCACCGACGGCACCAGCAAATGGGTCGTGCGACGCCCCCCGCTGGGCCATGTCCTCGCCACCGCGCACGACATGCGACGCGAGCACCGGGTGATCAGCGCCCTGCATCCGACCGCCGTACCGGTCCCGCGTCCCGTGCTGCTGTGCGAGGACCCTGAGAACGGGGCGGTGCCCGGGGCGCCGTTCTACGTCATGGAGTTCGTGCCGGGCACGCCGTACCGCACGGCCGGGCAGCTCGCGCCGATCGGTCCCGCCCGCACCCGGGACGTGGTGCTGTCGCTGGTGGACACGCTCGTCGAACTGCACGCGGTGGACCCCGCCGAGGTGGGCCTCGCGGACTTCGGCCGGCCCGAGGGCTTCCTCGACCGGCAACTGCGGCGCTGGGGAAAGCAGTTGGACGCCTCCCGCAACCGTGAGCTGGCGGGCATCGACGAGTTGCAGGCCGCGCTCGGCCGGAAGCTGCCCCGCTCCCCCGCCCCCGCGATCGTGCACGGCGACTACCGGCTCGACAACGTCCTGATCGACACGGACGACCGGATCACGGCGATCCTCGACTGGGAGATGTCGACGCTCGGCGACCCGCTCACCGACCTGGGCCTGCTGGTGATGTACAGCATGCCGCTGGGCGCGCCCGACTCCCCCGTCTCCACGACCGCCGAGGCCGCCGGGCATCCGACCCCGGCCGAGCTGATCGAACGGTACGCGGCGCGCTCGGGGCGGGACGTCTCGGCGGTCTCCTGGTACACGGCGTTCGCCTGGTTCAAGCTGGCCGTGATCCTGGAGGGCATCCACTACCGCTACACGCTGGGCCAGACGGTCGGCGCGGGCTTCGACCGCATCGGGGACCTGGTCCCCGTCTTCATCGACCACGGCCTGACCACACTTCGCACAGGCCCGCACACAGGACTTCACACCGGTCTCCAGGAAGGCTGATCATGGACTTCGCGTTCGACGCGCGCACCGAGGAACTGCGCGCCAAGCTCCTCGCCTTCATGGACGAGCACGTCTATCCCGCCGAGCCGGTCGAGCACGAGCAGCGCGCGCGGCTGGCCTCGCCGTGGGACACCCCGGCCGTGATCGAGGAGTTGAAGGCCGAGGCCCGCCGCCAGGGCCTGTGGAACCTCTTCCTGCCGGACGCCCGGCACGGCGCGGGCCTCACCAACCTCCAGTACGCCCCCCTCGCCGAAATCACCGGCCGTTCCCCGCACTTGGCGCCGACCGCGCTGAACTGCGCGGCACCGGACACCGGCAACATGGAGGTGCTGGCGCAGTTCGGCGACGAGCAGCAGAAGAAGCAGTGGCTGGAGCCGCTCCTCGCGGGCGAGATCCGCTCGGCGTTCGCGATGACGGAGCCGGAGGTGGCCTCGTCCGACGCGACGAACATCGAGACGCACATCCGGCGGGACGGTGACAGTTACGTCATCTCGGGCCGCAAGTGGTACATCTCCGGGGCGATGAACCCTCGCTGCCAGATCTTCATCGTGATGGGCAAGACCGACCCGGACGGTGCCGACATCCGGCGCCAGCAGTCGATGATCCTGGTCCCCCGGGACACTCCCGGTGTCACCGTCAAGCGGGCCATGCAGGTGTTCGGCTACGAGGACCACTCCCACGGTGGTCACGCCGAGGTGATCTTCGACGAGGCGCGGGTGCCCGCGGCGAACCTGATCGGCGAGGAGGGCGGCGGCTTCGCCATCGCGCAGGCGCGGCTCGGGCCCGGCCGTATCCACCACTGCATGCGGCTGATCGGGATGGCGGAGCGGGCGATCGAGCTGATGTGCCGGCGGGCCGTGTCCCGGACCGCCTTCGGCAAGGCGCTGGCCCAGCAGGGTGTGGTCCACAACTGGATCGCGGACGCGCGGGTGACGGTGGAGCAGCTTCGGCTGCTGGTGCTGAAGACGGCCTGGATGATGGACACCGTGGGCAACAAGGGGGCGCACGCGGAGATCCAGGCGATCAAGATCGCTACGCCGCGGGCGGTGGTGGACATCATCGACAAGGCGATTCAGTTGCACGGGGCGGGTGGGGTGAGTCAGGACTTTCCGCTGGCGGAGCTTTGGGCGAGTGCGCGCACCCTGAAGCTGGCGGACGGCCCGGACGAGGTCCACCAGCGGTCGCTGGCGCGGCGGGAGCTGAAGCGGTACATGTAGTTTTCCTCGCCCCCGCCGCCCCTTCCCGTCCCGTCC
>NZ_LIQQ01000621.1:0-192 GCF_001418565.1 Streptomyces graminilatus
CCCCCAGACCCTCCGTCATCCCCGACAACGACTCCTGCTCCCACAACCCCCACGCCAACGACAACCCCGGCAACCCCACCGACCGACGCCGCACCGCCACCGCATCCAGCACCGCATTCGCCGCCGCGTAATTCCCCTGCCCCGCAGAACCCACCACACCAGCCACCGACGAAAACATCACAAACGCCGACA
>NZ_LIQQ01000621.1:291-1552 GCF_001418565.1 Streptomyces graminilatus
ATCCGACACATCACACGCCACGATGTCCACATCGCAGCCCAACTCCACAAGCTCCGCGAGAAGCCCAGCCGCCCCCGGAGCCTCCACACCCCGCCGGCTCACCAACACCAAATCCCGCACCCCATGCACCACCACCAAATGCCGCGCCACCAAAGCACCCAACCCACCCGTACCACCCGTCACCAACACCGACCCCGAACCCCACACACCAGGCAGGGCCACGGACGGGGAGACAGAGGAAGAGGAAAAGGCAGATTCGGACTCAGACTCGGACTCGGAGGCGGGTTCGGAGGCGGGTTCGGAGGCGGAGGCGGGTTCGGGTACCGCGACACGCACCAGCCGGGGAACCCTCAACCCGCCGTCCCGCACCGCGACCTGGTCCTCACCCGAGGCCACCACACCCGGCAGCAGACCCCCCGCACCCACCGCGTCATCAACATCCACCAGAGACAGACGCCCCGGGTTCTCCAACTGCGCCGACCGCACCAGACCCCACAACGCAGCACCCCCCACATCCACCGGCTCACCCACACCAGCAGCAACCCCACCCCGCGTCACCACCACCAGACGCGAACCCTCCCAACACCCATCACCCAGCCACGCCCCCAACACCTCCACCAACGACCACACACCATCAACCAACCCCGAACCCGAGGCCGAGCCCTCCTCCGAGCCCGAGCCCGAGTCCGAGCCCGCGGGGCAGCACAGCACCACCGTCAGCCCAGCACCGTCCCCCGCGCTTGCAGGCCCCGACACCGCCCCCCACTCAGGCGCCGCCTCCACCTGAGCACCAGCCGCCACCAACCCGGCCGCCACATCACGACTCACCGCGTCGTCACCCACGACAAGCCACCGACCGGCCGCACCCTCCGACCCCGCCGGCAACCCGGCCACCCCCGCCGCCGGCAGCCACTCCACCCCGAACAACGCCTCGTCCCGCACCACCGAACCAGCCCGGCCAACCTGCCCAGCACTCACCGCACGCAACGACAACCGCTCCACCGAAACCACCGGCACACCACCACCATCAACCGCCCGCAACGACACCCCCTCACCACCATCAACCCCACCCAGCCGCACCCTCAACACACCCGAACCCGCACCCCGCACCACCACACCCGACCACGAGAACGGCAACAAACTCACACCAACCGGAAAACCACCCACCCCACCCACACCCACCGCATGCAACGCCCCATCCAACAACGCCGGATGCACCCCAAAACCAGACCCAGACCCAACACCAGACCCAGACCCGGAC
>NZ_LIQQ01000622.1 GCF_001418565.1 Streptomyces graminilatus
CATCTTCCCCGCGCGCGGGGAGCCAATCGGGGTACCCGAGGGAACGCAGCTCAGGAGCGCGGGCGGGCGGCGCGGGCGCGCGCCGGGCCGGTGACCGCATGTGCCCGGCGGTGAACGGTTCGTGTTGTGGCAAAGCTATGACACGGCTGTGCGGTGCTCGGGCTTACAGAAGGGGGGTGTGCGGCGATTACCCTTGCTCTTCGGCTCTCGGGCGTGCCGTAACGGTGACGCCCTGCGCGACGGGCCCGCCAACACTCCCCGCCCAACTCATCGGAACGCGAGATACATGACGGTCAACGGCACAGACGACGTACTGATTGTCCACGGCGGCACCCCGCTGGAGGGCGAGATCCGTGTCCGCGGTGCGAAGAACCTCGTACCGAAGGCCATGGTCGCCGCCCTGCTGGGCAGTGCGCCAAGTCGACTGCGCAATGTCCCCGACATCCGTGACGTCCGTGTCGTGCGCGGGCTGCTCCAGCTGCACGGGGTGACGGTCCGTCCGGGTGAGGAGCCCGGCGAGCTGATCATGGACCCGTCGCACGTGGAGAGCGCCAACGTCGCCGACATCGACGCGCACGCGGGGTCGAGCCGTATCCCGATCCTCCTGTGCGGTCCGCTGCTGCACCGCCTCGGGCACGCGTTCATCCCGGGTCTCGGCGGCTGCGACATCGGCGGCCGGCCCATCGACTTCCACTTCGAGGTGCTGCGGCAGTTCGGCGCGACGATCGAGAAGCGCGCGGACGGTCAGTACCTGGAGGCCCCGCAGCGGCTGCGCGGTACGAAGATCAAGCTTCCGTACCCGTCCGTGGGCGCGACCGAGCAGGTGCTGCTGACGGCGGTGCTGGCGGAGGGCGTCACGGAGCTGTCCAACGCGGCCGTGGAGCCCGAGATCGAGGACCTCATCTGCGTACTGCAGAAGATGGGCGCGATCATCGCCATGGACACCGACCGCACCATCCGCGTCACCGGTGTCGACTCGCTCGGCGGCTACACCCACGCGGCCCTCCCGGACCGTCTTGAGGCCGCGTCGTGGGCGTCGGCGGCGCTGGCGACCGAGGGCAACATCTATGTCCGCGGCGCCCAGCAGCGGTCGATGATGACGTTCCTGAACACCTACCGGAAGGTGGGCGGTGCCTTCGAGATCGACGACGAGGGCATCCGCTTCTGGCACCCCGGCGGCCAGTTGAAGTCGATCGCGCTGGAGACGGACGTACACCCCGGTTTCCAGACGGACTGGCAGCAGCCGCTGGTGGTCGCGCTGACGCAGGCGACCGGCCTGTCCATCGTCCACGAGACGGTGTACGAGTCCCGCCTCGGCTTCACCTCCGCGCTCAACCAGATGGGTGCGCACATCCAGCTCTACCGCGAGTGCCTGGGCGGCTCGCACTGCCGCTTCGGCCAGCGCAACTTCCTCCACTCGGCGGTCGTGTCGGGCCCCACCCGCCTCCAGGGCGCCGACCTGGTCATCCCGGACCTCCGGGGCGGCTTCTCGTACCTCATCGCCGCCCTGGCCGCCCAGGGGACCTCCAGGGTCCACGGCATCGACCTGATCAACCGCGGCTACGAGAACTTCATGGAGAAGCTCGTCGAGCTCGGCGCGAAGGTCGAGCTGCCGGGCAAGGCGCTCGGATAGCCATAACCACCAGTTGTACGAACGCCGATGGGGCGGTCACCCAGTCCGGGTGACCGCCCCATCGGCGTCAGCTACGGCGCCCTGAAGGGGCGCGGGGCCGTGTCCAACTATGCGGCTGCGCCGCGCGGGCGCGACCAGCCACAGCGGCCCCGCAGTCGCCCACGGCACCAAGCCACAACGGCGATTGGGCGCCCTTACTTACCCTTGGCCGCTTCCTTGAGCTTGGAGCCCGCGGAGACCTTGACGCTGAAGCCGGCGGGGATGTCGATCGGGTCGCCCGTCTGCGGGTTGCGCGCGGTGCGAGCGGCACGGTGGGTGCGCTCGAAGGTCAGGAAGCCGGGGATGGTGACCTTCTCGTCGCCCTTGGCGACGATCTCACCGACGGTCTCCGCGAACGCGGCCAGAACGGCGTCCGCGTCCTTGCGGGTGACCTCGGCGCGGTCGGCCAGGGCGGCCACCAGCTCACTGCGGTTCATGTTGTTACTCCCGTGTTCTTCTTGCTGTTGAGGCGTGCCCCACGGCGGAGCCGCATGGGGGGCACAGCGAAGCCGATGCTGCCAGGGTCCTCGGTGGGTCCCCGGACCCGGGTCCGCCGTCGGACCCTCACGCCCGAAGACGCATCCTGCCCCCACCTGCGGCGGGAAAGCCAATCCGGCACCCCTGGGAGTCACACGAACACCCTTGGAAGTCACACGGAAAGCGTCAGCGGCCGGGGCCGACAGGCTGAACCTGGCCGCCACCCTAGGGCCGCCCGGCGGCACGGCGCCCCCGACGCGCCGGTACGGGGGCCCGTGGGAACCGTCACATACACGGCACCGAAAACCGGGAACTTCCAGGGAACCACCCGGGATCCGCTCGGGATCTACTCGGCTGTCGCCGCCGCCGCCTTCGCCGCTTCCCGCACCGCGCCGGCCACCGCGCCGGCCACCTTGTCGTTGAAGACGCTCGGCACGATGTAGTTCGGGTTCAGCTCGTCCGCGGTGACGACGTTCGCGAGTGCGGTCGCGGCGGCGAGCATCATCTCGGTGTTGACCGTGCGGGACTGCGCATCCAGCAGACCGCGGAAGACACCCGGGAAGACCAGCACGTTGTTGATCTGGTTCGGGAAGTCCGAGCGGCCGGTCGCCACGACGGCGGCCGTCTGACGGGCGATCGCCGGGTCGATCTCGGGGTCGGGGTTCGCGAGTGCGAACACGATCGCGTCCTCCGCCATCGCGGCCACGTCGTCACCGTCGAGGACGTTGGGGGCCGAGACACCGATGAAGACGTCGGCGCCGCGCACGGCCTCCTTGAGGGTGCCGGTGAGGCCCTCCAGGTTGGTGTTGTCGGCGATCCAGCGCAGCGGGGAGTCCGGGGCCGCGTTCACCAGGTCCGCGCGGTCGGCGTGGACGACGCCCTGGATGTCGGCGACGACGGCCTGCTTCACGCCGGCCGCGATCAGCAGCTTGAGAATGGCCGTACCGGCCGCGCCGGCGCCGGACATGACGACCCGGATGTCAGCGATGTCCTTGCCCGTGACACGCAGGGCGTTGGTGAGGGCGGCGAGGACGACGATCGCGGTGCCGTGCTGGTCGTCGTGGAAGACGGGGATGTCCAGGGCCTCACGGAGGCGGGCCTCGATCTCGAAGCAGCGCGGGGCCGAGATGTCCTCGAGGTTGATGCCGGCGAAGCCCGGGGCGATCGCCTTGACGATCGCGACGATCTCGTCGGTGTCCTGGGTGTCCAGGCACAGCGGCCAGGCGTCGATGTCGGCGAAGCGCTTGAAGAGGGCCGCCTTGCCCTCCATGACCGGCATGGCGGCCATCGGGCCGATGTTGCCCAGGCCCAGGACGGCCGAGCCGTCCGTCACGACCGCGACGGTGTTGCGCTTGATGGTGAGGCGACGGGCGTCCTCGGGGTTCTCGGCGATCGCCATGCACACGCGGGCCACGCCCGGGGTGTAGATCATCGAGAGGTCGTCACGGTTGCGGATCGGATGCTTGGACTGCATCTCGATCTTGCCGCCGAGGTGCATGAGGAACGTACGGTCCGAGACCTTGCCGAGGCTGACGCCCTCGATGCCGCGGAGCTTCTGCACGATCTCGTCGGCGTGCGCGGTCGAGGTCGCCGCGATGGTGACGTCGATCCGGAGCAGTTCGTGGCCGGAAGCGGTGACGTCGAGGCCGGTCACCGAGCCTCCGGAGGACTCCACGGCGGTGGTGATCTGGGACACCGCGGTTCCGCTCGCGGGCACCTCCAACCGGACCGTGATCGAGTAGGAGACGCTGGGCGCCGTTGCCATGGCCGACTTCCTCTGCTTTCACCCTGATGCTTGGTTTGCCGTCCGATCGTCGCACCTACTGTTGAGTACCTGGTAGCGGGGCCTCGATTGCGAACCTTTTGTTCTCAATCCGTTCTTCAACACCCGCCGACGCGAAGGCACGCGAAGGCAACAGAAAGAGGTCCACGCCACCTGGTGGCGTGGACCTCTCATGTACTACGACGTTCAGTGGCACCGACCCGCCATGCTCGCCTCGCGGCAAGTGGTCGCTCGTAGCGACGAAGGTTGGGCCCGGGGGCTTGGATCGAGCCGGTGCCACGTCAACGGTAACAAACGATCCCCGTAAGGCAATTCCCATCGGCCCTTGTATTTGCCTCAGTCACGGAGCAGATCGGGCACCCCGCGCGCGTCGGGCTCGTCGCGGTCCGCGGAGACCACCGTCAGCTGCTGGGTGGCGCGGGTCAGCGCGACGTACAGGACGCGCAGGCCGGCCGGGCTCTCGTCGGCGATCTCCGCCGGGGAGACGACCACTGTGGCGTCGTACTCCAGGCCCTTGGCCTCCAGGCTGCCCAGGGCCACCACGCGGTCGCCCAGGCCCGCCAGCCAGCGGGCCGCCTCCTCGCGGCGGTTCATGGCCACGACGACGCCCACGGTGCCGTCGACGAGGTCGAGGAGACGGGCGGCCTCGTCCCGGACCGACTGGGCGAGCGAACCCCGTACGGCGGTGCTGTGTCCGACGTTTGTTGCCACGCCGTGTCCGATGTTTGTTCCCACGCCGTGTCCGATGTTTGTTCCCACAAAACGCGGCTCCACGCCCGTCGAGCGGACCGCCCTCGGGGACTCCGCGCCCGGCATCGCCAGGGCCAGGACCTTGGCGGCCAGTTCGGCGATCTCGGCCGGGTTGCGGTAGTTGACGGTGAGGGTGAAGCGGCGGCGCGGGCGGGTGCCCAGGGCCTCGTCGCGGGCCTCCGCCGCCTCGTCGGGGTCGGACCAGGAGGACTGGGCCGGGTCGCCGACGACCGTCCAGGTGGCGTGCCGGCCTCGGCGGCCGACCATGCGCCACTGCATCGGGGTGAGGTCCTGGGCCTCGTCGACGATGACGTGGGCGTACTCGGTGCGCTCCTGGGCGAGCCGTTCGGCGCGTTCGCGCTGCGACTCCTCCCGTACCGGCATCAGCTCCTCAAGGCCGCTGAGCTGGTCCAGGGGGTCCAGGTCGCGCCTCTTGCGGGGGCGGGCCGGGGTGCCGAGGATCGCGTTCAGCTCGTCCAGCATGGCCACGTCGTGGACGGAGAGGCCGTCGCGCTTGAGGGCGCGGGCGACCCGGCGGACCTCGCCGGGGTTGAGGATGCGGCGGGCCCAGCGTCCGAGGCGGCGTTCGTCGGACATGGCGGCGAGGACGGAGGCGGGGGTCAGTTCCGGCCACCAGGCGTCGAGGAACGCGATGAAGGCGTCCTCTGAGGTGACGTCCTCGTCGAAGGAGGAGCGCAGTTCCGCCGCCAGCTCGGGGTCCGTGTGGCGGCCCTGGGCGCCCGAGCGGGCCCACAGGGCGTCCAGGAGCAGCCTGCGGGCGCGGGGACGCAGCAGGTTGACGGGGGCCGTGCCGCTGAGCGCCGACTCGCGGATGCGGGCCAGCTCCGGGCCTTCGAGTTCGATACGGCGGCCGAAGGCGACGACCCGCAACCGGCTGGTCGACGTGGCCGTGGACGTAGGCGTGGACGCGGTCTGGTCGTTGTTCTGCTCCAGGGCGCCCCGCGCGGCCTTCCGCAGCACCCTGAGCATGCGGTACGAGCCCTTGGCGCGGGCCACGGCCGGGGCGTCGTACAGGGTGGCCTCGGCGCCGTCGACGAGGGAGCCGATGGCCCGGATGGCTACCTGGCCCTCCTCGCCGAGGGACGGCAGGACGCCCTCGGTGTACGCCACCAGGAGCGGCGTCGGGGAGACGATGAGGATGCCGCCCGCGTACCGGCGGCGGTCCTGGTAGAGCAGGTAGGCGGCGCGGTGCAGCGCGACGGCGGTCTTTCCCGTCCCCGGGCCGCCCTCGACGTACGTCACGGAGGCGGCCGGGGCCCGGATCACCAGGTCCTGCTCGGCCTGGATGGACGACACGATGTCCCGCATGGTGTGGCTGCGGGCCTGGCCCAGGGCGGCCATCAGGGCGCCGTCGCCGATCACGGCGAGCTCGTGGCCGTCCAGGGACGCCGTCAGCTCGGGGCGCATCAGGTCGTCCTCGACGCCGAGGACCCGCCTGCCCTTGGAGCGGATGACGCGCCGGCGGACCACCCGGCCCGGCTCGACCGGGGTCGAGCGGTAGAACGGCGCGGCGGCCGGGGCGCGCCAGTCGATGACGAGGGGCGAGTAGTCCGCGTCGAGGACGCCGATCCGGCCGATGTGGAGGGTCTCGGCGATGTCGGCGGTGCTGTCGGGGCGTACGGCCCCTTCCGCGGGCTCCACGGCCGTGTACGCGCCGTCCGGGCCCTTCTTGCCGTCCATGCCCCGCAGCAGGTCGATACGGCCGAAGAGGAAGTCCTCGAACTCGTTGTTCAGCCGGTTGAGGTGGATGCCGGCCCGGAACACCTGGGCGTCCCGTTCGGCGAGCGCGCCGGGGGTGCCGACCTGACCTCGTTTGGCGGCGTCGTGCATGAGGAACTCGGCCTCGTCGATCTTCTCCTCAAGACGCCGGTACACCCGGTCCAGGTGTTCTTGTTCGACGCTGATCTCGCGGTCGCGGACGGAGTCCTGTACTGAGGAGTCCTCGACCGGTACGAGCGCCGTTTCCTGCTGAGCCTGAGCGGCCACCGGGCCCCCTTCTGACGTGCTGGGCAGCCGTCAACCGTACGCGAAAGGGAGGCCCTGATGCTACGAGTCCGCCCCAGGACACCGTACGAGTCTTCGTACGAGGTGGCCTGGGGCGGTCACGGGGCGACTGTGGAGATGGTTGTGGAGTTGCTTGTGGAACTGGTTGTCGGAGCGGCTGCACAGGGTCAGGCGTCGACCTCGACGAGCTTCTTGCCCGCGGAGGTGACGACCTCGAAGTGGTCGATCTGGTCCGCGTTGAAGGCCGTTCCGCCGTGGATGTAGAGCGGGTTGCGGGCCTCTTCGTTCGTGGCGTCCTTGATGCCGTATCCCCACTTGGGGACGGACCAGTTGGACATGGTCTCGCGCGAGCCGTCCTTGCCGACCACGACGAGGGAGCACTTGAGCGGCCCCTTGACGCCGCCGAGCTGCAGCACCGCGCCGACGCCCCAGGTCTTCGACGACATCGCCACGGTCGCGCTGACCTTGGTGGCGGGGTCGGTCGCGGAGACACGGTCGGTCATGCCGGCGAAGTCGTCCTTGGCGGAGGCCGTCTTCGGTGTCACGCTCGGCGCGGGAGTGGCCACGCTGGTGGTGTCGCCACCGGTCGTCGCCAGCACCGCGGTCGGGCCGCCGATGATGAGGGCCACCGCGGCGGCCACCATGTAGAGGCTTTGCCGGCGCTTGCTCGCACGCTTTACCGCGACCTCGTCGACCAGCCGCGTCACGAGCTGCGGGGTCGGGCGGGCGGCCAGCGACTCGCCGATGGCCGGCGATCCCTGGGAACCGGGCAGGTCCGCGAGTGCGGCCAGCATCGGTTCCATCCCGGCCAGCTCGTCGAGCTGCTGGGCGCACCACTCGCAGCCGGCGAGGTGTGCCTCGAAGGCCGTGGCCTCCGCGTCGTCGAGAATCCCGAGGGCGTAGGCGCCGACGGTCTCATGTTCGTTCGGGCCTTGGGTACCCCGCGTTCCTCGCATGGAACCAGGACCACCCGCTCCGAAACCCCCGTAAACACTCATGCCGTCACCCCCCGCTCCTCCAGTGCGAGCTTCATCGAACGCAGGGCGTAGAACACCCGTGAGCGCACCGTTCCGCTGGGTATACCCAGCGTTTCGGCCGCTTCATTCACGGTACGCCCCTTGAAATAGGTCTCGACCAGAACCTCCCGGTGAGCGGGGGTCAGGTCGTCCAGCGCGTCCGACAACGTCATCAGCCACAACGCCTTGTCGATCTCGTCCTCCGCGGGGATGACCTCCAGCGGCGACGGGTCCACCTCCTGCGGCCGGGCCTGCCGGCTGCGGTGGCCGTCGATGACGATGCGCCGGGCGACCGTCACCAGCCAGGGGCGTACCGAACCGGTTGCCCGATTGAGCTGACCGGCGTTCTTCCAGGCACGGATTAGTGTTTCCTGCACGACGTCCTCGGCTCGTTGCCGGTCTCCGGCGACCAGCCTGAGGACGTACGCCAGCAAGGGGCCTGCGTGCTCTCGGTACAGCGCACGCATCAGTTCCTCGTCGGGTTCCGAGGGCTGGGACATGCGATGTCGGGCCCTCGGTGCTTGCTCATTGGCCACGACGGAATCCTTGCGCACGCCCACCTCCGCTGTCCCCGGTTCCCTCAGTCGGTCGCTCCCCCTGAGTTACGGAAGTGACATGCGGGATGTTCAACGTGCGACCACAACTTTCTTTATCCGGACCCGACGCGACGGACAAGGGAGCACATTCCCGCCGCAAGTGCTTTACGTTTCCGCCACATTGGCAAGATCGGGCAGTGCCCTCGGCGCGCCGACTGGAAACTCACGTGTAACCAAGGTCACTGCGACCACGCGGAGTTGGTGGGCCCGATTCCGCCCGACTGGCCCGAGATGGGTGATCTGCGGTCCGGATCGGGGAGCGGGGCGAGGGTGAGTGGGGAGGGGCTAGGCGCGCGCCAGGGCCGCTCGTCGGCGGTGCCTCGCGACCCGCTCCCGGTTGCCGCAGATCTCGCTGGAGCACCATCTGCGGCGCCGGCCCCGGGAGGTGTCGAGGTAGACGATCGAGCAGTTGTCCCCCTCGCACTGACGCAGGCACGCGCGTGCCACGGGGTCGGTGAACAGCTCCACGGCATCCCGGGCGACCACACCGAGCAGGGCCGCGCGGTCGGGCGGCCCGTGCAACTTCCGTACGAGGGTGCCGTCCTCGGCGCGGACGGCGCGGGGGGCCGGGGGCGCCGGGCGGGCGAGTTCGTTGAGGCGGGTGAGGGCCTGGTCGAGGGAGCGGGGGTC
>NZ_LIQQ01000623.1 GCF_001418565.1 Streptomyces graminilatus
ACCCCCACCACTCCCCTCACCGAAAAGGACTGACCCCGTGCAGCGCAACGGCATCATCCACCGCGAGCTGGCCGGGCTGATCGCCGGTCTCCGCCACACCGAGACCTTCGTGATCAGCGACGCCGGGCTCCCCCTGGCACCCGGCACCCCTGTCGTGGATCTCGGCTACCGGTACGGCCAGCCCGGGTTCCTGGACGTCGTCCAGACCGTGCTCAACGAGATCGTCGTCGAGCAGAGCTGGGTGACCGACAAGATCCGCGAGGTCAACCCCACCGTCCACACCGGCCTGCGCTCCTTCGGGCTCGACCCCGAACCCATCGACCACGACGAGTTCAAGGCCAGGGTCCGGGACGTCAAGTTCGCCGTACGGACGGGCGAGGACACCTTCTACGCCAACGTGCTCCTGCGCGCGGGGGTCCCGTTCACTCCGTGAGTCGACCGACTCGATGATTCGAGGTCTGCCAGGTCCGCAGGAACGGGATCGTCCTCCCCTCCCTGGGCGTCGAAATCGCGTCCCCCGACCTGAAGCTCGTCGAGCTGGGTCGCGTACGCGCCGACGTGGCCGATCGCCCGGCCCGGCGCTTCAGCGAGAGGGACGCGAGTGACGGCATACGAGAAGCCGCCGACGATGCTCGGCCACGGCGAACTGCCGTACCCGGCGGGGACCCTCATGGTGGACATCGTTTCCGAACGGACGGGTCGACTGGTCGGCGTGATCGGGGAGTGCCTCAAGGAGTCGGGCAAGGTGATCAGCCGACAGGCGTTCCTGCGGCCGGAGGGCGGCGGCACGGAATGGAATGTGCCGCTCAGCCGGGTCAAGCTCGCGCGGGCTGAAGATTAGAAGGCGGCCGCGGCCATCGCCTCGGCTTCCGGGAGCAGGTCCTTGCTCTCCTGGATCACCCTCTCGTACGTACGCTCGTGGTTCCCGCTTTCGAGAGCGAACCGCAGCAGCGAGCCGGACCAGTTGTCGAAGAGTGAGAACGTGCGGTCCACCATCCGCTTGGCTTCCTCGCGCTGTGCGTCGTCGAGGGGCGGCAGGCTTTTCTCTTCCACCTCGGGCGACTTGATGCTGTGCGACGCCTCCGCCATGTAGTGCTTCGTGCCGAAGAACTCACATTCGCGACCGTCCCGCAGGGCGATGCCCCGGCAGTGGGTGAAGATCGTGATGGAGACGGCCTCGATGGACTCGACCATCGCGAAAACGGCGTATGTGGGGGCGCCGGCGGCGAGCGCGGCCAGCTCCAGGCAGAGGCGTCGCGAGTGGCTGAAGTCAGCGCTCCACAGGACTCGCGTGGCGTCCGACAGGGGCATGCTGCTGTCGGCCCCCAGCTTCTCCAGGTCGGTCAGCATCCACTGCCAGTGGAAGTCCTCTTCGTACGTGTGCGCGTTCAGAAGGGCCTGCAACTGATCGGGGCGGGCGTTTCCTTCGTCTTTGCGGAAGACGTATTTGTTCAGGTCGGAGTAGCCCATGATGAACGGAACCACGCTGGGACCCCACGCCAGACGCTTTTCCCCGGGAAGGGACTCGTCGGCGAGCAGGCGGGTGAAGAATTCATGGCTCTCGTACGATATCCGCTGCTCTTCGATGTAATCGATGACCTTCTGCATGGAAAACTCCGTTCACGATGCGTCGACATCTCCGCGGCGACAGGGGGAGAAGACAGCATCACATGACGCCTCTTCAACTCATGCCGTTTCACGAGGCGTTGACACGGAATCTGCCCTTGGCTGCCGGCACGACTGCCCCCTCGGTCGTGCGCGAGGTGCCCTGCGAGTCGCATCCTGTCGGGGGCGGGGGACGAACGGCGAGGCCCCCCACCTGTCTTGGTAGGGGGTCTCGTCCAGTAGCGGCGCGGGCGGAGTTGTCTGCCCTTCGCGGGCTCAACTGCTCCTGTACATCGGGACCGTGAAGCTGACCTGCTCACCGTTGTTGTACTCGGTGTGGTCCCACACCGAGATGTGATACCAGTCCTGCATCCGCAGGTGCAGCACTTCATCGGCGTTGCTCCAGTTGTATCCGACGAACTGGAAGTTCGGATCGGGACTGTCTCCCATTCTCCTGCTTCCCCAGCTGCAGATAAACGACGGGTCGTTCTTGCAGACCGACCAGGCCTTGGCGTACAGGTGGCAGTCGTCTCCCTGCCATACGTCGATACGCTTCAGCCTCGCGTCGGACGAGCGCCACTTTCCGTCGAACCGGTTGGCGGAGCACGAGGCGGCTGCTTCTTTCGCCGAGGTGACGGTGAGCACCACCGAGAGGGAGAACGTCAGGGCGACCGTCAAGAGCATGGCCATGAGCTGGCGTAGTGGAATGCGGGCAGAAGAGACCTGTGTCATCGTGAACCTCCGATAGCGGGTCGCAGCGCGGGGCATCCCGTACTCACAGGACGCGTCGTCCCCCTCCTTCGGCTGAACGCCACCCATTCGGGCCCGGATCATTTAGCCCTTTATCCCCTACCTATTCCAGAGCAGCACTCCGCAATCCTGATCGCAAGTTGGCAGGATTTTTACATTTTGCGCATGATTCAATGATGAATGCGATCAAAAGTGGACCGGTCAATTGAGCTTCTCGCTCGTCGCGCTTGTCGGGTGTCACCTGACCGGGCCCGGCTCGAAGAAGCTCACTGCTCGGCCGGACGGCGTCCCCAGCACGAGATCAGCGGCGCGAGTGTCAGGTCGAGTTCGCCCGCCTCGATGGCGGCAAGGTGCGCGTCGATCTCGGCGCCGTCGGCCAGGCCGGCCGCGAGCAGTTCGTCGCGCACGTGCCGGATGGTCGCCGCCTCCAGCTTGTCGCAGGCCAACCCGCCGACCGGGAAGGTGCCCTGCGCGGCGACGTCCACCAGGCCGGCCTCACGCAATGCCCGCGGCAGTGTCCGGCCGTAGCGCAGGTCCGCGCCCCGGCGTGTCAGCAACTCCCGGAACGCGTCGCGCAGCCGGTTGGCCTGCCGCTGCGCGGGGCCGCTGTCGTCCACGCATGCCAGTGGCTGCAGAGCGGTATCGGCGTCCTCGATCAGCAGCCAGCCGCCGGGCCGTAGTGCTGCCGCCATCGTGGCCAACGCCCGCGCCCGGTCGGGGATATGGACGAGCACGAGCCGAGCGTGCACCAGGTCGAACGTCCCGGGCTCCGGGGGCGGGTCGGCGACGATGTCGTGCCGGCGCACCTCGTACCCGTCGCCTGTCTTCAGCCACGACGGGTCGATGTCCGTGGCCAGCACGTGCCCGGTCGGACCGACGGCCGCCGCGAGCGCCTCCGGGATACCGGGGCCACCGGCCCCCACCTCCCAGCAGCGCGAGCCGGCCCCGACCCCCAGCCGATCGAAGTGCCCGCGCGTCACACCGTCGAACAACTCGGCCAGCCAGACGAACCGCTCACCCGCCTCGGCACGCGCGTTGTCCAGCAGGTATCCACGGGCGGGAGCGGGCTCTCCACCGAGCGCGGTGGTTGCGTCTGAGGAGGTCACCTCTACATGGTCAACCTCCCCAGGCCACCAGCGCCACGACGACGGGAGAGGGGTATCTCACACAGCCCAAACCTACGCGGAAGCCGCAAAACCATTGGTTCGGGTACTCTGACCGCGCCTTCTCTCCCCATCCGTATCAAGTACTGGGAGACCAGTTCATGAAGCGTGCGCCTGTCGCGTTGGCGGCCCTGGCTGCCGGTGTGGCTCTGGCGGGGTGCGGCGGTCACCCGGCGGACCGGGTTACCGCTCGCACTCACCCTTCCACGAGTACCAGCCCGACCCATACGGCATCGGCTCTGCCGGTGAGCGCCTCGGGAACAGGGCTGCGCCTTGTCGCCGGGACCCCCGTCCACTTCGGCGCCGACAGCACGCCGGGAGTCACCGGGAAGCTCACCTTGACCTGCCGGGGTGAGGGGCTGGTTCACATCCAGCCCGCCAAGGGGCAGGCCACAGAGGTGCGGTGCGGTGGCTCCTCCGAATTGCAGACCGATTCCGGCGGCACCATGTTCACCGCCTCGACCACGAGCAAGTCAGCGATGACGCTGGACTGGACCCTTGAGCAGATGGGGCGTTGACCGCTTGGCGCTGGTGCTCGGTGGCGAGCCGACGGACTCGACGAATGAGGCGAAGGCACCGGGTCGGAGGGAATCTTCGACAGGAGTTCAACAGGGGTCCGAACGCCTCACCGCCGCCGGGACCGCGCCCACCGCCGGTCGGTGACCCCCTGTCAGCGGAGGAGGGCCTGCTCGACGGTCGCGTACCCGTCGAGCAGGCCCTCGGCTCGGATCATCTCGGACTGTCCCGGATCTGCTCGGACCGGCTCGGATCGGATCGTCATGGCACCGGCGGTAGCGGCATGCGCACGGGCCTCACGGGCCTCACGGGCCTAATAGACGTTGGTTTCGCCGGTGAGGGTCAGGGCGGGGCCCTGGGCGTCGCGGGGCTTGGCGGTCAGTTTCCAGACGTAGGTGCCCTTGACGCGCGTGCCGTCGGCGCGCAGACCGTTCCAGGAGGCGCGGACCGCGGCACCCGTGCTTCTGCCGGTGAGGACCCGGGCCGTCCTTCCCGCGCGGGTGGACAGGGTCAGCGTCCAGCTCGCCGGCTTGTTGAGCTGCCAACGGGGTTGCCAGGGGTTCGCGCTGGTCGCACCGTCAACCCCGGTGGCCGTGTCCGCCTCCAGTTGTGCCAGGCCCGACGCCGGCACCCCGCTGTTGACGATCGCCACCTCACCGGCCGTGCCCGTGAGGTATGCGATGTGACCGCCGAACTTGTCGACGGCCCACCGGCCGCCGCTCGCGCCGCGCGTCACGTCCGTCGCGGGCAGCACCGCCACCGTGCGGGTGATCGCCTGGCCGGTGTGGAAGTCGGTGAGGCGCAGTTCGTGGGTGGTCCGGTCCTCGCGTACCAGGTAGCCGTCGGCGAGGCGGGCCGGGGACGCGCCGGAGGGGACCTTGACGGCGCGCTTGGTGGCACGGTCGTAGACGCCGGCGGGGCCCCTCGCGCCGCAGGACCAGTACAGCCAGGTGTTGACGGCCTGGAGGTCGGTGGGCTTGCAGGGGGCGCCGGTGGCGATCGTGGCGACTGTCCGGTTGGTCCTGAGGCTCAGGCCGACCACCGACCCGTTGGTGGTGCCGGCCGCCCACAGCACCTGGCCCCAGACGGACGCGGCGGTACGGGTCCGGCTGACGGTGACCCTGCCGACCGTGGAGCCGGTCACGGAGTCGACGACCTTCTGCACACCGGGGCTCGCGCCGTTGTACAGCACGTATCGGCCTGTGCCGCCGGGGATGCCGCCGAGGCGGTCGCCCACGTACACCTTGGTCGTGGTCTTCGCGTCGGGGCCGTAGATCAGGACGGACTCCGGGCCTCCGTTGTCCATGTCGACCCACTTGCTCGTCACGGAGGCGAACCGGCCGTCCCCGAGTGCCTCCGCCTGCGGGCAGCCCACATCGCCGTCGGGGCAGTCCACCATGTTCGACTGACCTCGGTCGGTCTGGGGACCCACGGGACGGCCCGTGGCGTCCAGGGCGAAGCTGCTGAAGCCGTTGCCGGAGTCGCTGTACGCGAACAGCTCGCCACCACCGAGTGCCAGGGCTTCCACGCCTATGGCCTTCGTGGATATCCGCACCACCTTCTCGGAGACGGCCGCGCCGTCCGCCGAAGGCTTGACGCGGTACACGTTCCAGTCGAGGGCGGAAGGTCCGGCGGTGGCGAGCGCGCTGCCGTCCGGGGACGGTGTGACATAGCCGTACGACTCGTTGAGCAGGGTCTCCGTGTCGCCGGTGACGAGCGAGAGGGCGATCAGGTCGGGGTCGGCCTCGCCGTAGTTGCTCACGGAGCCGATGAGGAGCTGGTCTCCGACAACCGCGAAGTGCGTCACCGGGAAGTCCCAGCCGCCGAGGACGGTGGGCGCGGTGCCGGGCGGGGCGTCGACGCGTACCGCCTTCCAGTCGGCGACGAACCAACGGTCGTTGAAGCTGACGTCGTCGTGGACGTCGTCCACATCGGTGACGTACGTACGGAAGGCGCCGTCCCGGAGGTCGACGAGGCCTGCGGAGAGCTTGCCGCCCAGCTTGTAGACCAGGCCGACGGAACGGACCGAGCCGCCCTTGACGTACTCGGTGATCTCGGCGCCGGCCGGGACACCCTTGACCACCCGGTCCGTGGTGGTGCCGTCTGCTGCGGCGCGCAGGATGTGCGGAATGCCGGACGCGTCCTCGGTCAGGGCGCTCCAGCCCACGGCCTGCTTGTACGTCTGCCCGGCGGGGATCGTGAGTGTGGCGGCCACACTGGTGGAGCGGTGTTTCTGGGTGACCGTGGAGCCGCTCCGGGTGCTGACGACATCGGTGCCGCTGGGCAGGTCGTCCGGGCCCGCGTGGGTGGGCGGCACGAACCCGTCGTAGTCCACCTGATGTACAGGGTCATTGCTGCCGCTGTGCTTCCACTCGAACCCGGACGCGCCCAGCCAGGGGTAATCGATCCAGTCCGCCCGCTTCGACTGGAGTGTGACGGTGCCGACCGGGGCGTCGGCCCTGGGTACCGCCTGTGCGGGCACGGTGGTCAGTGTCGCGCACGCCAGGACGGCCGCTCCGCCGATCGCGGCCACCCTGGCGATTCTTCGTGAACGGGTCACGTTCCCAGCCCCTCCGTTTTGGCGTCCCCCCGACAACGGCGGACACGTCATGCACCCAGACTCGGACCGCAGTCGGTTGGTTGTACGAAGGGATCGATTCCGTCCGGTGGGCACGGGGCTCGGCGGAGGACCGGGACGACTTCCACCGTCCAGTCGGGGATGGTCAGTTGCGGTCTGCCGTGAGCGAGTCGAGGGCCTCTACGAAGCGGGTGAAGGCTCCCGCCGGGAAGGTGAGGCCTGCTCGGGCCGGGTCCTTGGAGTCCCGTACGGCCACTTGGGCGCGGTGGTCTGCTATCTCGACGCAGGCGTCACCCTGGCCGCCGCCGGAGTAGGACGACTTCCGCCATTTGAGGGCGTCTACGAAGGGGGCGAAGGAGCCGATCGGGAAGGTCAGCGTCGCTCGGGCCGGGGTCTTCGAGTCGCGGACGGCTATGTGTGTGTCCGAGTTGGCGATCTCCACGCAGGAGTCACCGTCGCCGAAGCTTGAGTACGACGACTTCCGCCAGTTGTCGAGGGTGCCCACGGGGTGCCTCACAGCTCTTTCGTCAACTTGTGGATGAAATCGCGCGACCGTCCTGGGGCGAGCGACAGCGCCTCCAGTCTACGAAGAAGCGTCCGAAAGGTGTCGAGTTGAGCCTCAGAGTCGACGAAGTCCGCGCCTTGCGGTGCATCGCGTACGACCGTGTCCAGCTTGGGCACGGCGCCCGCCGCGTACGTCACGGCGCTCGCGGCGCCGGCGAACCCGTCCAGGTCGAACGGAATGACGCGCACAGTGATGTGGGCCGCTTCGGACAGTTCGAGGACGCGGGCCAGTTGTCTTAGCGAGACAGCGCGGTCGCTGACCCGGATGCGGAGTGCCGCCTCATGGACGATCGCCACGTACGGGGTGGGAGCGGCGCCTTCGAGGATCGACTTACGTTGCATCCGGTGACGGACGCGCAACTCAAGTTCCTTGTCCTGGAGTTCAGGGATGCGATAGGAGAAGACGGCTCGGGCGTACTCCTCTGTCTGAAGCAAACCGGGAACGTACAGGACTTGGACCTCCCACAGCGACGTGGCGCGGTGTTCCAGCTCGGACAGATCAAGGAACGAAGTCGGCAGCAGCCCCCGGTACTCCTCCCACCACCCCCGAGCCCGGTCGGTAGCCATCGCCACCAGCGCCGAGATCAGCTCCTCGTCCGTGCACACGTAGTGGGCGGCGAGTTGACGCAGCCGCTTCTCGCTCACGCCGGAGAGGCCGGACTCGATCTGGTTGATCTGTACGGAGCTCACCCCGAGCAGTGCCGCCGCCTCCCGGCCTGAAAGGCCTGCGGCTTCACGGAGCCTGCGCAGTTCAACGCCCAGGCGCATCTGCCGCGCCGTCGGTTCGCGCCGCAATGCCATGAACTGCTCCTCGGATCAACGCGCCTCGAAGCGCGACTCGTTCGGAGTCAGATTACGCGACCAGCTTGCTGAACCTTTAAATCCAGGTCTACCGTCAGTGACGCGACGCACGCTCTGCGGAACGCCGGAACCCCCGGAAGCGCACCACACCGTCCTGCCACGACGGCTGCGGCATGCCACCGCCCGCCGACCGCAACCCCCCACCACCGAACGGGAGTTGACGCATGCCTGAAATCGTCGATGCCGAACCCGAGTTCACGTCCGAGCCCGATTCCTGGGAGTACTCCTTCTACGTCCCCAACGACCTCCGTGCCGTCACGATCAGCCGCCGCACCCTCCGCCTCATCCTCACCATGCATGGACTGATCAGCCTCGTCGACGTCGCCGAACTCCTCGCCGGCGAACTGATGTCCAACGCCGTACGGCACACCAAGGGCCCCGCCGCCCTGCGCATCCGCTGGTCCGCCGGCGTGCTGCGCATCGGAGCCTGGGACGCCGATATCCGGCCGCCCGAGCCGCCCCGGAAGCTGGGGCAGCTCGTGGAGGCGGAGGACGGGCGCGGGCTGGGGATGGTGGTGGCCTGTTCCGATCAGTGGGGATGGCAGCCGCTCAGCCGGTTCGGGAACCGGGGAAAGTTCGTGTGGTGCGAACTCGCCGCCGGGGTCGGTGCCTGCGCCTGAAGCCCAGGCCGGTCAGCCGTGCAACCGCGCCCCACAATGCGGCCACGGCCCCGCCCCCCGCTTCACATACAGCCTCTTCGCGCGGAACGTCTGTTCCGTGGCCGTCGCGTCCTGGGGGCGCCCGGAGCCGCCCAGGCTCTGCCAGGTCTGCGTGTCGAACTGGTACAGGCCGCCGTAATTGCCCGACGGGTCAACCGCGTCGGGGCGGCCCCCGGACTCGCAGGCCGCCAGCGAACCCCAGTCCAGATGGTCCGCCCCCTGCACCGACGTCGGCATGGGTTTCGAGCCGACCCTCACCAACTGGGCCCTCGGCTCGCGCACCACCTCCGTACGCACCCGGCGCGGCTTCTGCTTCACTCCGTTGACGGAGCGCAGGGCGAAGGTGACCCGGCGCAGACCCGGGCGTCCCGTCTGGTCGACGACCTCCGTGCCCTTGAAGAGGGTCGGATCCTGGGTGCGGCGGACGTCGAAGGGGATCTGCTCCTCCCGCACCTCCTTGGAGCCCGTCACCCGCAGCACCGTCACCGTCTGGCCGTCGCGCGGGAAGCTCTCGGAGGCCACCGAGATCATGTCCTCGCCGTGGAGGGTGATCCCGGCCTCCCCGACCGCCTCGCCGACCGTCGCGGCGTTCGTACGGATCGTGCGGGCCTGGCCGTCCGCCATGATCGTCACCGTGCGCTCGGTGCGGACGTCGATGGTCAGCCCCTGCCTGCCGATCTTCTGGGAGCGCGCGAGCGAGAGGTACGCGCCCTCCGCGCGCACCCCGAGCTGTCTGAGTGCTCCCTCCACTGTCTGTGCCGTCGTCCACACCTCATGCCGTTCACCGTCCAGAGTGATCCGTACGGGTCGCCCGTAGTGGACGTGGACCTCGTCACCGCTGGCCAGTGCGGTGCCCGGGGCGGGGGCGACGACGTCGTGGGCGCCGACCGCCACGCCCTCGTCGGCCAGCAGCTCGGTCACGTCGTCGGCGAAGGTGTGCAGGGTGCGCGGCTTGCCGTCGACGCTCAGCTCGATCGCCTTGTCCTTGGCGATGAAGGCCGTCGTACCGCCCGCGAGGAAGGCGACGACCAGTGCCTGCGGCAGCAGGCGGCGGATCGTGTCGTGGCGCTCGGAGCGCTCGGAACCCTTGCGGCGCCTGGCCGCCCGCCCCTCCCGGACCCCCTCCCTCGCCGCCCGCTGCTGCCTGGGCAGCCCTGACGGCGGCAGCGGCGCCGGGGGCGGCGGGGGCTCGTAGGCGGGGCGGTAGGTGTCCACGTACGGCAACGGCGCCACGTACGGCACCCCGTACGCCACCGTCTCGGCGGTGTGCGGGTCGTAACCCCCGTACGACGGCTCCTCGTACGGCGGCTGCGACCCACTGGCGGGGCTTGACGTCTCGTACGGCGAACTGCTCACGACTACAC
>NZ_LIQQ01000624.1:0-207 GCF_001418565.1 Streptomyces graminilatus
GGAGGTGGAGGGGGAGGCGATGGAGGTTCGACCCGTGGGCCGATGGCAACGGAGGCCTGGGAAGCAACCATGGAGGCATGAGCGCAGCAGCCTTCACTCCCGCGTCCGTAGCCTCCGCGGCTTCCGCCGGCTCCGGTGCCGCCCCCGTGCGGGGCGGCCACCGCCACCCCTTCGGCGATGCCCTGCGCGCCGTCAAGGTGTTCGCCG
>NZ_LIQQ01000624.1:248-473 GCF_001418565.1 Streptomyces graminilatus
GCTGGCGGTGGGCGGCGAAGTCCTGGTCGAGGGTGTCGCGGGCGACCACCGAGTAGAAGTGGGCCTTGTGGCCGTCGGCCTTCGGGCGCAGTACGCGGCCCAGTCGCTGGGCCTCCTCCTGGCGTGAGCCGAACGTGCCCGAGACCTGGATGGCGACCGTCGCCTCCGGCAGGTCGATCGAGAAGTTCGCGACCTTCGACACCACCAGCACACTGATCTCGCCCT
>NZ_LIQQ01000624.1:507-3753 GCF_001418565.1 Streptomyces graminilatus
TCGGTGACCTTGCGCTTGGTCGCGGTGGTCGCACAGAAGCGGTACTTCTCCTCCGTCTCGGCGGTGGCGTAGGCGAGCCGCTCCGACTCCGTGAGGTTGACCCTGACCTCGACACAGTCGGCGGGCGCGATGTAGCCCTGCGCCTCGATCTCCTTCCAGGGCGCGTCGAACCTCTTCGGCCCGATGAGCGAGAAGACGTCCGACTCGCGCCCGTCCTCCCGCACCAGGGTCGCGGTCAGTCCGAGCCGCCGCCTGGCCTGCAGATCGGCGGTGAACTTGAAGACAGGAGCGGGCAGCAGATGCACCTCGTCGTAGATGATCAGCCCCCAGTCACGGGAGTCGAACAGCTCCAGGTGCGGGTAGACACCCTTCCGCCTGGTCGTGAGCACCTGGTACGTCGCGATGGTGACCGGTCGGATCTCCTTGCGCGTACCGCTGTACTCGCCGATCTCCTCCTCGGTCAGCGAGGTCCGCTTCACCAGCTCGTGCTTCCACTGCCGGGCCGAGACGGTGTTNNCGAGGTCCTCGGCCGGCCAGCCCAGCTTCAGCAGCACCTGCTTGATCTGGCCGCGCTCCGAGGGGTGCACGGCGACCGTGTCCGGGTCGAGCCGGGCGCCCACGAGCGGGGTGATCCGCTTCGAGCGCAGGATCTCCTCCAGCACAGGACGGTCGGTGGTCGTGAGGACCAGGCCGTGCGCCGGGTGCTTGGAGAGGGTCAGCCGTCCGTAGCGGTCCATCGTCTCGGCGATGTCCACCAGCAGCGCGTGCGGCACGGGATAGCGGCTGTACTGCACGAGCGCGTCGACGACCTGCTCGGCGTCGTGCCCTGCGGCCCGCGCGTTCCACAGGCCCAGCGGGGTCACCCGGTAGGTGTGGATGTGCTCGGGCGCCCGCTCCAGCTCGGCGAACGGCGCGATGGCCCGCCGGCACTCGCCGGCCTGCTCGTGGTCGACCTCAAGGAGCAGAGTCTTGTCCGACTGGACGATGAGTGGACCATTCACGTACGTGCACATCCCTTCCGTACGGCCGAGGCCTACGGCCAAACGTCCAGTGTGCCGCATCAACGAGACCGGCACCGAGAGCCAGATACGGCGGCGGTGAGGTCGGTCTCTGCCGGGAACAAGCCGTCACGGCAGAGTGAACGGCCTAGCCGTTGCCGCTAGGGGCTTGTATCGTCAGATTTTGAGCGGGACAGCCGTTTGGTGACATGTGTAAATGCTTGAGGAGGTTGCCATGCTGCTGCGGTTTCAGGTGACCAACCACGCGTCCCTGCGTGATGAGCAGGAACTTTCCCTGATCGCGTCCGACCGCCACCCCGAGCGAGCTGAGTGTGAGCTCGTCAACGGAGAGCACCGTGCTGTACCCGTCGCCGCGATCTATGGAACGAACGCGTCCGGAAAGTCCAACGTGATCGATGCGATCCGCTGGATGCGTCAGGCGGTGCTGTCATCGTTCCGGCACTGGGACCCGACCGGCGGGATTCCCCGCCGTCCCTTCGCGCTGCGCCGGGACGTGACGTCGTCGCCGACGTCCTTCAGCGTCGATTTCGCATTGAACGGTGTCCGCCACGAATTCGGCTTCTCCGTCGACGACGACCGCGTGACCGAGGAGTGGCTGTACTACTTCCCGGAGCGCAAGGCCAATCGACTGTACGAACGCAACGGTGACTCCCCGGTTGCCTTCGGACGGTCCTTGACAGGCCGAAAGAAGATCATTTCTGAGTTGCTCCGTCCGAACAGTCTCTATCTGTCCGTTGCGGCGGCTCAAGGACACCCGCAGCTCAGCGAGGTGTACCGATGGTTCCAGAAGGGCCTGCGGCTTGCCACGGACGGGAACTTCAGGAATCGTCTGGACCATACCGTCCGCCTCCTGCGGGATGACCGGGAGCAGGGCGATTCGGCGCCGGTGATGAGGCTGCTCCAATTCGCGGACCTGGGGGTCTCGGGGCTGGAGGTCGAGGAGCCGGACGAGACGGTCATCGACGAATACCAGCGACTTACCCGGGCGATGAGGGAAGCGCTGGGGAACAGGGTGCGTGTCGAAACGCCGGGCTTGCATTCGGTGCGTGTCGAGCATCGGACCACCGAGGGAGTCTTTCCGCTGGACCTCGCGGAGGAGTCGAGCGGTACGCGTACCTGGATCGGGCTCATGGGGCCAGTGCTCGCGACCCTTGCCGAGGGGGCCGTGCTGTGCGTGGACGAACTCGACGCTCGTCTCCATCCGTATCTTGTCGACGCTCTCGTCGGCATGTTCCAGTCACCGGACGTCAACCGCTCAGGCGCGCAGTTGATCTTCAGCACTCACGAAGCCGCCCTGCTGGGCAGGAACGTACGGACGGAGCTCTTCCGGGATCAGGTGTGGTTCACGGAGAAGGACGCCGAAACCCTGGCGACTCGGCTGTTCCCCATGACTGAGTTCCATGTGCGTGACTCCTTGGAGAACCTGGAGAAGCGCTACCTGGCTGGTCGCTACGGCGCGGTCCCGTATCTGGACGACGACTTGTTGCGTGAGATTTCCGAGGCGGTCGGAGGGGCGTAGGTGGGGCGTAAGGGGAAGCCGCTGCAGAGGCCGGGCAGCTCGCGCCCGGAGCAGCGCAGGTTCCTGATCTACTGCGAAGGCGAATGCACGGAGGATCAGTACTTCGAGGGGCTCAAGCAAGAACTGAGGCCGCTACCTGTGACGATCTGTCTCGGAGGCGAGCACGGCGAGCCCATGTCCTTGGTGAAATCGGCCATCAAGCACAGGGAGCGAGCCCCTCAGTCCCCAGCGGATCGATGCACTTCCTACGACGAGGTGTGGTGTGTTGTGGATGTCGAGGCCCCAACTCCTCACCCCTCGCTCGACGAAGCCCTGAAGCTCGCGCGGCAGGCGGGGGTCAACATAGCCCTGTCCAACCCGTGCTTCGAGCTCTGGATCCTCCTGCACTTCAGGGACATTGCGGCTTATCAGACCTCGGCTGCCGCACAGACCGCGTTGGAGAAGGCAGAGGACTGCGGCTACACGGTCCAGCGAAAACATCTGGACTACAACAAGCTCCTTGGTTCGGACAGCGCCCGCCACGCCAAGGCGAAGGAGCGTGCGGAGAAGCTGCGCCTGGGGAGTGAGCGCGGGTACCGAACCAATCCTTGGACGGATGTGGACATCCTCGTAGAGCTGCTACGACAGGGCAGGATCCGACCTTGATGGTGTGATCACATTTGTGTCCTCGTCCAAACGTCCACCGTGCCCTACTGGCCGCCGATGGGC
>NZ_LIQQ01000625.1:0-214 GCF_001418565.1 Streptomyces graminilatus
GGTGGGGAGCGGGAACTTCGGCGGCGGGTGCGGGAGTTGGCGGCGGCGGTTCGTGCCACGCGGCGCGTTGTTGTTGCCGTGTCCAACGAGGTGGGGTCCGGGATCGTGCCGGCCACGGCCTCTGGGAGGCGGTATCGGGATGAGTTGGGGAGGCTGAACTCGGTGTTCGGGGCCGAGTGTGAGCATGTGCTGTTGGTTGTGGCGGGGCAGGCGG
>NZ_LIQQ01000625.1:296-1155 GCF_001418565.1 Streptomyces graminilatus
GCGCCCACGCGGCGGTAGCCGCAAATCAGATGCAGCCCCGCGCCCCTGAGGAGAGGGGTGCCTGCGGACTCGTTCTGGCTGCGGGTCGGTGGGGGCTTGTCGCGCAGTTCCCCGCGCCCCTTCGGGGGCGCCCCAGTTGGCCGGAGTTCGCAAGCCGCCCCCAGCTAGGCGGCTGTGCCCCTTCTCGCGATGATTCGGTACGTGTTCGCGAAGCGGGTTCTGCGGAGGAGGGGGGCCAGGGTGTGGTCCAGGGCCCGGGTTGCCGCCAGGAACGGGGCCGCCGCTCGGAGCAGTGGGGTTCGGTGGGACGGGAGAGCCCGGGTCAGGGCCAGGGAGAGGGCGCCTGTCAGGTCGTAGGGGATGTGGGGGGACCGGTGGTCCGTCGCGATGATCGCGCAGTGCTGGGACTCCAGTTCCGCCACCAGGTTGGCCTGCGGCATCAGGTGGAGGTGGCGGGGCTGGGCGTACCAGGGCCACCACTTGCCCAGCAGGGTGCCGAACGCGCAGTGCGGGTCCGGGACCTCGATCAGGAGGTGGCCGCCGGGGCGGAGGGCCCTGAGGGCGGCCCGTAGTTCCTCGCGGGGGTCCTGGGTGTGCTCCAGGTGATGGAACATGCTGACGACGTCGTAGNNCTCGTCCGTGAGGCGGCCCCGGTAGGCCTCCTCGATGCGGCCGGAAGCGCGGGCCTTCTGGACGCGGCGGGTGGTGTCCACGCCGTCGAAGGCCGTGTACGGGAAGTAGCGCTTCGCCGCCGCCGGGAAGTCTCCCTGGCCTGTACCCACGTCCAGCCAGCTCTCCGGTTCCGGGAACGGGAGCATCGCGCGGGCCGCCGCGCGGTGGCGGCGGGGCGAGGCCGGGT
>NZ_LIQQ01000626.1 GCF_001418565.1 Streptomyces graminilatus
CGCCACCATCGACGACGTCCGCATGACCACGAGAGCACTCAGCGCTCGCGAGGCCTTCGCCCTGGGAACCGGAGTTTCCGGCTACTACCAACTCGACGAGGGCAGCGGCCAGACGGTCAGCAACCTTCTCGACGGCAACACCGTCGACGGCTACCGGGAGGGCGGGACCACCTGGGCGGGCAGCGCCAAGGTCGGCGCCAACTCTCTCGCCTTCGACGGCTCCGCGGGCACGCTGGGCGTGATCCCGTCCTCCGTGATCGACACGGGCCAGAGCTACTCGGTGGGCGCCTGGGTGAAGCTGAACACCGTCAGCGGCGGCAACCAGACCTTCGCCGGGCTCGCGGGCTTCAGCGTCAGCCCGTTCTACCTCCAGCTCTCGGGCGGCAAGTTCACCTTCGCCACCCGCTCCTCCGACTCCACCTCCTCGACGGCCACCTCCGTCGCGGCGACCTCGTCGCCGACCGTCGGCACCTGGTACCACCTCCTCGCCATCTACGACAGCAGCGCCCACACCATCTCGCTGTACGTCAACGGCACCCTCCAGGGCAGCGCCTCCTTCACCAGCCCCTGGACCGCCCGGGGCGCCACCACGATCGGGGCCGGCACCTACAGCCAGGGCCCGGTCGACTACACCAAGGGCCAGATCGACAACGTCCACTTCTACAACCGGGTGCTCACCAGCTCCGAGATAGCCACCCTCGCCGCAGGCTGAGCCGACGACGAGTCAGTGGGTGCCCGGCCCGGCCTGGAGCAAGCAGCCAGGCCGGGCCGGGCACCCGCCCCACCAAGAAACACGCCCCACGCCGCCGCACCCACCGCGACGACCGCGCCGGTCGGGCTCTTCGAGTCACGGACGTCGATACCGGCCGTTCGGAGACGGACTTCTACGCATTCGCCGTTCTGCTGGCTGTAGCTGCTCTTGAACCACTCGGACGCACGCGACGACGGCATCTGCTCTCTTCCTTAGACGCGGGCCAACCCCCTGGCCGCCCGCATGATGGCCGACTCCGACTCCAGTGGACTCAGCGCTGTGGCCCGGACATGATCGAAGACGCTGGTGTAGTGCGTCGTGTCCTCGGCCGATTCCAGGTACGCATGGCTCGTGAAGTTCTCCAGGAGAACCACTTCCAACTCTGCGGGAGCCGGGAAGCTGTAGAGCAGGAAGGGGAGCATCCCGCCCTTACACGCTCCTGCTTCGAAGGGTAGTACCTGCACAGTTACGTTCGGAAGCTGTGCCAACTCGGCCAGGTGCAGAAGCTGATCGCGCAGCACGTCGACCCCTCCGATGCGCTGCCGCAGCGCCGCCTCCCCCAGGACCATCCAGACGTCCAGAGGGTCCGAGTCCTGACGCGTCAACGCCTTCTGCCGCTCAAGCCGGATCTGGACCTTCGTCTTCTGCTCTTCGGTCAACGGGCCGGCCAGTCCGCCCTGAATGACCGCCGTCGCATACGCCTCGGTCTGAAACAAGCCGGGGACGATGCTGGGCTGAAAGCCACGACACCGGGAGACGTCCTCCTCCAGGCCGATCAAGTCGAGGAAGTCACGCGGAAGTTGGTCCTCCAACGCCCTCCACCACCGTTGCCGACGCGCCTCCCGGGCCAGCGAGAGCCATCCTTCGCGTTCGGCGGAGTCACGGATCCCGTAGAGGTCGAGGAGCACTCTCAGGTCGAGTTGCCGGATGCCACTGCGTCCCGACTCGATCCGGCTGACCTTCGCGGCGTGGCAACTCAGGTGCTCCGCAGCGTCTTCGAGCAGGAACCCGTGCTTCTCCCGCAGCCGCCGCAAATTGGCGCCCAACACACGGCGCCGCACCGTCGGATGCTGTTCAACCGCCATTCCTGACCCCTTGGTCGCGAGCTGTGAGGCACCACAGTAGCCAGCCGTGACACGGTGCACTGAACTTTGAGTGTTTCGCTTGCACCATCCCCGGAGTGCACCTCAAGCTACAGAAAGCGATACGACGCTCACGCATCGCACCTGAGGAAGCGAGGGTTCCCCATGCCCGAAACCACCCCCAACT
>NZ_LIQQ01000627.1 GCF_001418565.1 Streptomyces graminilatus
GGCAAGGGCACGGGGATGGGCGCGGGGACGGGCACGCGCGGATGAAGGTCCGCGGGTGAACACGGCCGCCCGCCGGGTCCGCGCCGAGTGGGGGCCGCTGTACGCCACCGTCCGTGAGTCCCTGTTACGGCGGCGGTGGCGGGCGTTGCCCATGACGCTCGGCGTCCTGGGCCTGACCGCGCTCGTCCAGTTCACGCAGAACCAGTCGTGGGGCCACGGGCCCGTCCGGGTCCTCGGTGCCGTCCGCGCCGAGGACCCTCTCTGGCTCGCCCTGCTGCGCACCCCGCTCTCCCTCTTCGTGCCCGCCCCCGACCTGCCGGTCTGGGGCGCCCTGGCGCAGATACTGATCGCCTTCGGCCTCGCCGAGATCTGCCTCGGCTGGTGGCGCACCCTTGTCATCGCGTACGTCGCCACCCTGGCCGGCACGCTCTACGCGCGCGTGGGCATCGCCGTGGGCCCGGCGGGGTTACTCGGGCTGCCCGGCACGGACGCGGGCGTGGTGGACACCGGCCCGTCGGCGGCCGTGGTCGGCCTCGCGGTGTTCCTCGGGTGGCGCTACCGGGCGTACCTGTCGGCCGGCGCCGTGATCGTCGCGATGGGGGTGGAGGTGATCCTCAAGGACAACCTCGCGGGCAAGGAGCATCTGGCCGCCATCGTGGCCGTGTTCGCCCTGTGCGGGGTCTCGGCGGCGCGTCACCGGCGTACGGCGGGCGCGCGGGCCGGCTCGGGGTCGGGTTTGCCGCCGATCAGGTCCTGGATACGGCGGCGGGGGCCGGCCCAGCGGCGGTCGTGGCGGTACGCGCGCAGCGTGGAGCGGGAGCGGGCGCGCGGGCGACGGGCGTAGAACCGTTTCGCCCAGGGTGAGCCGGGGCGGGCCAGGCGGATCGCGCCGAAGAGCGCGACGAGCGGCACGATCACGCCGAAGACCGCCGTGCGGGGCTTGCCCTTGCTCAGGGCGAGGAGCGAGAAGAGGAAGTTGACGCCGATGCTGACGATGACCCCGCCCCGGTTCTGGACGTCCTCGTCGCTGAGGTCGTTCACCCCGAACGGCAGGAAGCCCAGGAGTACCAGGCCGACCAGGGCCGCCGTCAGCACCACCATCTCGACGCTCTGCCGGCCGGCCTCGGTCCAGTAGACGTCGTCGAGGTGCAGGATCAGCGCGAACTCGTCCAGCACCAGGCCGGCGCCCATCCCGAACAGCACCGCGCACACCCCCGCGCCGAACCCGTCCTGCCCGCTGGCCACGGCCCCGAACCCGCCCACGACGGTCAGCACGACACCGGGGACGACGTGATGGATGTGCAGCCCGCCCGCCTTCACATTGCCGAACGGCCCCTTGCCCGCGCGGATCATCCGGGTGACGACGCGGGTGAGGAGGAACGTCAGCACGAACGCGGTGAGCGCCAGGAGCAGCGGGAGTTTGCCCGGCTCGACGATGTTCCGCTCCAGCCAATTGCCCATGGATGAACTTTATCCAGCCATGCACTATTCATGACATTCGCGGCAAGACGTTCGCGCATTGCCTGCCCTGGGCAGCACTCCAGCCCCGCCGGGTACTCTGCGCCGGGTGTCCACGCCCCCACC
>NZ_LIQQ01000628.1 GCF_001418565.1 Streptomyces graminilatus
AGGGGCGCGGGGAACTGCGCGACAAGCCACCGACGACCCGCACCCGCCGACGGGCCCTACGAATCGAGTCCGAGGGCGAACGCCGCCTCCAGGTCGTGCTGGGAGTACGTCCGGAACGCCACGTGGGTGTCCGTCGCCTCCACGCCCGGGATCTTGCTGATGCTGCCGGGGATGATCTCCGCGAGGTCCTCGTGGGCCTTGACGCGGACCATCGCGATCAGGTCGTACGTGCCGGTGACGGAGAAGACCTCGCTCACGCTGTCCAGCGCGGCGATCGACTCCGCGATCTCGGGGATCCGGTCCACGCTGGTCTTGATGAGCACGATCGCGGTGATCACGGCTGGTTCTCTCCCTCGGTGGCCGTCGCTGGGGCGGGCCTCACTCTAGTCGTACGGCGATATCGCACCCACGCGTAGCCGAAGCCGAGCCCGAAGCCCACCACGTGCGCCAGATACGCCACCCCGGGGCCGGCGGTCGCGCGGCCCGCCGCCAGCCACTGGAGGGTCGCCCAGAAGGGGAGGGTCAGCCAGGCCGGGAAGCGCAGGGGCAGGAAGAAGAGGAACGGGAGGAGGCTTGTCACGCGGGCGCCGGGGAACAGGTACAGGAACGCGCCCAGGATCGCCGAGATCGCGCCCGACGCCCCGACCAGCGTCTGCTGCGAGCCGGCGTTGGCAGCGGCGTAGCCGAGCAGGGCGAGGTAGCCGCAGCCCAGGTAGAAGAGGGCGAACTCCAGATGGCCGAGGCGTTCCTCCGTCATCGCGCCGAAGACGTAGAGGAAGAGCATGTTGCCCAGCAGATGGACCCAGCTGCCGTGGACGAACAGTGCCGTGGCGGGGGTGAGCGTGGCCCTGGGGGAACCCGTGAAGAGGTCGGCGGGTACGACGCCCCAGCGGTGGAAGTAGGCCCGCTGAGCGGCGAGGAGGGCGTCCCCGGTGCCGTACCCGGGGTTCAGGCCCGAGCCGGGGCCGATCGCGAAGAGCAGGCAGCAGACGGCGATCAGTCCGTACGTCACCGGGGCCGACTGGGCGCGAATCGATCTCTCGATCGGCGTCCGGACTGTTCTCCGGAACGATCCCTGGGCCGTCGTACGCCACTTCTCGAACTCGCCGATCATGGACACAGAGCATGGCGTAACGGGACGGAACAGTGCGTACCGCCTCGCCGCTGTGGACGGACGGGCGGTGGGTACCCGGCAGGCCTTAGGGTTACGTGCCACACGCTCCAGGGAAACTGGCGCGGCACGGATACTAGATGGAAAGCGAACATATCCACGATGACGGTTCCTCTGCCCACCGAGTCGACCCGGTGGCGATGTGCTCTCTGCGGCAACCTCACGCGGTTCGACGTGACCCGCTCCTCCAAGGTCGTGGAGTACGTGCACCTCGATCTCGCCGGAGATCCGAGTGTGGAGGAGCGCGAGGTGGTCAGTGAGACCATCGAGTCGGTGCGCTGCCGTTGGTGCAACGCCGTGGATCAGGTGGAACTCGTGGACAGGCCGGGCGCCGGCTCCTGACAGGAGCCGGCCCCGTACCGGAACTGGTTGGGGTGACGGATGGTGGAGACCACAGGCGGGGAGCCGGGCGACGGCGCCGCCGAGGTGCTCGACCGCCCGCTGCCCGACGGCGTGCGCAGACGTGTCGTGCAGATCGTGTCGGACGGGTTCGGCGGGCTCACGGTGGCCGAACTGCCCGCCCAGTTGCGCCAGTACGCGCGGTTCGCGCCCAATCGGCGGGCCAAGTTCGCGGGCAACGCGATGGCCTCCGCGCTGGAGGCCGACGCGGTCTTCCGGCAGCGCATCGGGGACAAGCTCAGGGAGGCCCAGCCGGAGCTGGCCGGGGCGCTCGACGCCGGTTCGCCGCCCCCGGCCGCCGATCCGCTGGACGTGGCGGCGGCGGCCTATGTGCTGCGCCCCACGGGCTGGGTGAAGCTGGTCACCGCGGCGGGCGAGGAGGCGCAGCGCGCCGACGCCGAGCGGGCCGGCGAGGAGAGCCGGGCCGAACTGGAGCGGCTGCGCGAGGAGCTGGCCGCCGCCCGCGGCCACACCCGTACGGAGACCGAGCGGCTGCGTACGGAGCTGGAGACGGCGAAGAAGGAAGCCGAGTCGCTGCACCGCAAGCTGCGCGCCGCCCTCAGCGACGTCAAGCGCGGCGAGGCCGCCCTGCGCAAGGTGCACGCCGAGATGGAGACCCTGCGCGCGGAGGGGCACGCACAGGTCTCCGGGGCCGAGAGCGAGGCCCGGCGGCTCAAGGGGCGGCTGGCCGAGGTCGAGGCCGCGCTGGAGGCCAGCAGACGCGCCGCCCGGGAGGGCCGCAGCGTCGAGGACATGCGCGTACGGCTGCTGCTGGACACCGTGCTGGAGGCGGCCCAGGGGCTGCGCCGGGAGCTGGCGCTGCCGCCGGTGTCGGTCCGGCCGGCCGAGACCGTGGACGCGGTCGAGCCGGGGCGGATGACGCCGAAGGACATCGCCGCCCGGGCCCTGTCCGAGAACGATCCGGCCATTCTCGACCAGCTTCTCGCGCTGCCGCAGGCGCATCTGGTCGTCGACGGCTACAACGTGACGAAGACCGGCTATCCGCAGATGCCGCTGGAGAAGCAGCGGCTGCGGCTGCTGGGGCAGCTCTCGCAGCTCGCCGCGCAGAGCGGGGCCGAGGTCACCTGTGTCTTCGACGGGGCCGAGCTGGCCGCTCCGGTGCTGCTGGCGCCGCCGCGCGGGGTACGGGTGCTGTTCTCCAAGGCCGGTGTCACCGCCGACGAGTTGATCCGGCAGCTGGTGCGCGCGGAGCCGCCCGGCCGGCCGGTCATCGTCGTGTCGACCGACCGCGAGGTGGCCGACGGGATCGCCAAGGCCGGTGCCCGGCCGGTGGCCTCGGTCGTGCTGCTGAAGCGGTTCTCGCGCGGCTGACCGCGCGGCTGACCGCGCGGCTGAACGTGCGGCTGAACGTGCTCCGCAACATAAGTGCGTAATGACCGAATTGACGGATTCCTTGCGCAACCTAGCGTCAGTCGGGCATTGCTGTATGTGTGTTGAGTGTAAAAAATACGATGAGTGACAAACATTTTTCGCGTCAGGATTTGAACTGATCACAGGAAGGTCACTAGGGTCGTGCCTCGAACCTCCGCTCGGGTGATCACTCAAAGGGAGTGACAGCGGGAGAAGAAGGAGTTCGCCTCCGTGGCGTCCCATCGTCGACCGAAGCAGCCGAGCCGCACCCGCGTGACCGTGCTCACCACCGCCGCCGCTGCCGCCGTGGCCCTCAGCGCCAACGCCGCCAACGCGGCGCCGAGCGAAAAGCCGAGCAAGGACGAGGTCAAGGCCAAGGTCGACGCCCTCTACGAGCAGGCGGAGCAGGCCTCCGAGAAGCTCAACGGGGCCCAGGAGAAGCAGGACCGGCTGGAGAAGGAGATCTCCACCCTCCAGGACAACGTCGCCCGTGGCCAGGAAGAGCTCAACGAGCTGCGTGACGGCCTCGGACTCGCCGCCGCCGCCCAGTACCGCACCGGCGGCATCGACCCCTCCGTGCAGCTCTTCCTCTCCGCCAACCCGGACGACTACCTCGACAAGGCGTCCACGATGGACCAGTTGAGCGCTCAGCAGGTCGAGTCGCTCAAGAAGGTCCAGGAGAAGCAGCGCGCGCTCGCCCAGCAGCGCTCCGAGGCCAGCGAGAAGCTCGCCGACCTCGCGGACACCCGCGCCGAACTGGCCGGGAAGAAGAAGGAAGTCCAGGGCAGGCTCGCCGAGGCGCGCAAGCTCCTCAACTCCATGACGGCCGCGGAGAAGGCGGCCATCGCCGCCGCCGACGCCCGCGCCAGCCGCGCCAGCGCCCGCTCCGCCCTCAGCTCGTCGCCGTCCGACGCGGGCGGCTCGGGTGCGGCCGTCACGGGCCGCGCCGGTTCCGCGTACGCCGCCGCCCAGAGCGTGATCGGCTCGCCGTACGTCTACGGCGCCGCGGGCCCCAGCTCCTTCGACTGCTCGGGCCTCACCTCATGGGCGTTCGCCCAGGCCGGGATCCAGATACCCCGTACCTCGCAGGAGCAGGCCAACGCCGGTACGCGCATCTACTCGCAGAGCGATCTCCAGGTCGGCGACCTGGTCATCTTCTACGGCGACCACCACCACGTCGGCTTCTACGCCGGCAACGGCCAGGTCCTGCACGCGCCGCGAACCGGCACGGTCGTCCGGTACGAGTCGATCGACAACATGCCGTTCCAGTTCGGCGTACGGATCTGATCCTCTCGTCGACGGATCGGATCGTCGTACTCCTTCCGGGTCTTTTCAAGATCAGGACACGTTGACGCCCGAACGGGCGAATCACGACACGGTCCGCTGACCCCACGCCCCGCCCATGACCTGCGTCATAGGCGGGGCGTCACCGTGTGTGGCCGTCGAGGTCTTTGGTCCACGCGCAGTCGCACGGCTACTGTCTGGCGCGCCCCCAACACCGGGGAGCAGATGCGTCCGCCAGCGGAAGGAGTGCGGCTTCTCGTGGGGTTCCATCGCCGCCTTGCACCGTCCGGGTTCGACCGGGGAGTCAGCGCCGCGGGCGCCGCCCTCACCGTGTTGTCCGCCGCAGCCGCAGCTCTCGGCGCCGCCGTGCCGTCGGCCACCGCCGCGCCGACCGACCACACCCGGGCCGAGGTGGACCGGCTCTACACGGCGGCCGAGGAGGCCACCGAGTCCTACAACCGGGCCGACGAGCGCGCCGACGAGCTGCGCGAGCAGGTGACCCGGGCGCAGGACCGGATCGCCCGGCAGCAACTGCGCGTCAACACCATGCGGGAGGCGCTCGGTTCGCTCGCGGGCGCCCAGTACCGGGCCGGGGGCCTCGACCCCTCGCTGGCGCTGCTGTTCTCCGACAACCCGGACGAATACCTGGAGAAGGCCGCCGCGCTCGACCGGATCAACCTCCACCAGGCCGCCGAACTCAGGGAACTCCAGGCGGCCATGCGGGAACTCGCCCAGGAGCGCGCGGAGGCCACCGGCACGCTCACCGAGCTGGAACGCAGCCGCAAGGCGGTCGCCGCGCACAAGCGGACCGTCGAGCGGAAGCTGGCGAAGGCGCGGGCGCTGCTCAACTCGCTGCCGTCCGCCGACCGGGCCGCCTACGACCGGGCCTCCCGCTCCGACCGCGCCGACCTGCCCGACCCCGGCACCGCCGTAGCGCCGAGCGCCCGTGCGGCAGCAGCCGTCGCCGCCGCCCGCGCCGCACTGGGCAGCCCGTACGTCTGGGGCTCCAACGGGCCCTCCGGCTTCGACTGTTCGGGCCTGATGCAGTGGTCGTACGCCAAGGCCGGAGTCTCCCTCCCGCGCACCTCACAGGCCCAGCGGTACGCCGGCCACCAGATCCCGCTCTCCCAGGCCCAGCCCGGGGACAGCATCTCCCTGGCCAGCGGCACCTACACGGGCAACTTCACCGCCGGGAACTCCGGTACGGCGGCGAAGCCGATCTTCCTGTGCGGCGGTTCCGGAGCGGTCATCGACGGCGGCGGCACCGACGACGGCTACGCCTTCCACCTCAACCACGTCAGCTACTGGCGGCTGGTGGGTTTCACCGTCCGCGACGCGCAGAAGGGCGTGATGGCGGACGGTGTGGTGGGCACCGTCATCCAGGGCCTCACCGTCGAACAGATCGGTGACGAGGGCATCCACCTGCGCGACTTCAGCTCGGACAACATGGTCCGGGACAACACCGTCCACACCACCGGGCTGCGCCGCGAGAAGTACGGCGAGGGCATCTACATCGGCACCGCCAAGTCCAACTGGTGCACCGTGACCAACTGCAAGATCGACACCAGCGACCGCAACGTCGTGCTCGGCAACCACATCAGCGACACCACCGCCGAGTCCATCGACATCAAGGAGGGCACCAGCGACGGCAAGGTCATCGGCAACACCTTCGACGGATCGAAACTGAGCGGCTCCCACAACAACGACTCCTGGGTCGATGTGAAGGGCAACGGCTGGCTGTTCCAGGGCAACACCGGAAGCCACTCCCCGCTGGACGGCTTCCAGAGCCACCGGATCGTCGAGGGCTGGGGCACCGGCAACACCTTCCAGGACAACATCGCGAACGTGGACGGGCCCGGCTACGGCTTCCACCTCACGTCCGACGGCAACAAAGTCACCTGCGACAACAAGGCGAACGACGCGGCCGAGGGCCTGGCCAACATCACCTGCACGTCCTGACACACCCGCTTCCCCGTTACCCCGTTACCCCGTTACCCGCTTTCCCCTTCCCCGCTTCCCCGCTCCCCCTTTCCTGCTTTCCGCTCCCCGCATGCCGCCACCCGCCCGTGCGGCCGGC
>NZ_LIQQ01000629.1 GCF_001418565.1 Streptomyces graminilatus
CGGCGATTGCGGGGTCTGGTCCAACCAGAACTACTACCAGCGCCTCCGGTATCAGCGGGGTGCGGGATGGCCCGGCTGGGCGGACGGCGGGCACTGGTACGGCTACTGGGAGCCCGCCGCGAACTGGGGCCGGGGCGCGAACATGTTCCTCTACTACGGCGGCACGTTCCACGACTACGGCAACCGGGTCTCCAACCAGGAGATACAGCGCGGGGCCGGCCGGAGTGACGCCCACGCCAGCTACACGGACCGCTTCGGCCAGTGGCACCGGTCGACGTACGTGGAGTACGACATCGACTTCCACAGCCAGGCGCGAGCCGGCCGTGACGCACCGCGGATCGTGCGCGACTTCAGGACCGGCGACGTCTACGCCACGTTCGACCACTACAACAGGTTCCACTACCTCGGGCGCTTCCAGGCGCCGCCCCGCCCCCGCTCGGTGGTTTGAGGTGCCGGTGAATTCGGTAAATTGAACAAATGTCTGACCCGATGTTCATGGTGTTCGCGGGGTGGACCTTCGCGTTCGACGGCCGGTCGCTGACCGTCAGCCGACGCGGGACGCCCTGGCGGCGCAGACGGGTCGAGCACCTGCCGCTCGGCCGGCTCCGTACCTGTTATCTCCTCCATTCGGAGAGCCACGGCCTCGAAAGCCACGATTTCTGGCTGCTGTACGACACCGGTGTGGTGCACATAGGCATCAGCCGGGAGTTCTACCAATTCGGCGACGCCTACTGGTTCGCCAAGTACCTCAACGAGGCGATCTGCGAAAGGCTGCGCTGGATCTTCGAGAACACCATCGGGCTCGGCCCGCACCCCAAGGCGGAACTCTTCGACGCGGTCCAGCCGGTGTGGCAACTCCCTCCGTACGCCTCCACCGTCGGCGACGTGCCCCGACGACTGGAGGCGCTGCGCAAGGAGGGCCCCCTGTCGCTGGGGCGCCGGACCATGACCGGTCCGACCCGCCCCTCCGACCTCCAGACCAACCACGACCGCGTGTTGGAGCACGACCCACCGTGCTTCGACAGGTGGTGGACCTTCGTCGACCACATCCGCGCCGACTACGAGCCGACGGACGACCCGGCCTGGGAGGAGGTCGTACGGGATCTCATGGGGGGCCGACGGATGATGACCGAGAGCGGCTGGAGGCAGTACAACCGCTCGGGGTACCGGAATCCGCGCGCCTAGCGTCGGGCCATGGCCGCGCGCCCGACGGTATGAGCGCCGAGGTCATGCCGCCGTTCGTACGCTGTGGAGGAGCTGTTCGACGCCCGGGACTTGGCGGTGGGGTGCGAAGCGGGGGGTGAGGTCGCTGATCTGGCGTACGCAGCGGGAGGCGCCGATCCGCTGTGCGAGGACGAGTGCCTTGTGGGCGATGGCGGCACTGTGGTCGATTTCGCCTTGATCCAGAAGGCTTTCGGCTTGCGTACCCCGCAGGGGGAGGCCCGACGACGTCGCCGCCGCCGT
>NZ_LIQQ01000063.1 GCF_001418565.1 Streptomyces graminilatus
GCCCCAGCCCCAGCCCCAGCCACTTCTGCTTCCGTGCCCGTGCTCTCCGCGCGGGCAAGGTCGGTCGGCGGGTCGGCCGTACGGGACATCCTGGCCGTCATCGCGCGGCCCGAGGTGATCAACTTCGCGGGCGGGCTGCCGGCACCCGAGCTGTTCGACGCGGAGGGCGTGGCCGCCGCCTTCCGGGACGTGTTCGCGGACACCCCCGCACGGGCCCTGCAATACGCCACGACCGAGGGCGAGCCGACCCTCCGCGAGGCGCTCGCGATCCGGCACACCGGGCGTGGCCTGCCCACCGACGCCGACGGCCTTCTCGTCACCACCGGTTCCCAGCAGGCGCTTTCGCTGCTCGCCACCGCGCTGATCGACCCCGGCGACGTCGTCCTCGTCGAGAGCCCCTGCTATCTCGCGGCACTTCAGGTGTTCGGGCTCGCGGGCGCCCGGGTGGTCGCCGTGGCGGGGGACGCCGACGGCATAGATCCCGGCGAGCTGGCGGAACTGGTTGTCCGGCACCGGCCCAAGCTGCTCTACACCGTGCCCAACTTCCAGAACCCGACCGGGCGGACCATGACCGCCGAGCGCCGGGCCGCCGTGGCGGAGATCGCGGCGCGGCTCGGGCTGTGGATCGTCGAGGACGATCCGTACGGCGAACTGCGCTTCGAGGGCCGGCGCGTGCCGTGGATCGCGTCCTGTCCGGGCGCGGAGGACCGTACGGTCCTGCTCGGCTCCTTCTCCAAGGTCATGGCGCCGGGGCTGCGGCTGGGCTGGCTGCGGGCGCCGGCGGAGCTGCTGCGCGCCTGTGTCGTCGCCAAGCAGGCCGCCGACCTGCACACCCCGACCGTCAACCAGCTCGCCGCCGCCCGGTATCTGGCCGACCGTGACCTCGACGCCCATGTGCGGCGGGTGGCCCGCGTCTACGGCGAGCGGCGCGACGCCATGCTCGACGGCATCGGGGACGCGCTCCCCGAGGGCTCGACCTGGACCCGTCCCGAGGGCGGCATGTTCCTCTGGGCCCGGCTTCCGGAGTCGTACGACACCGGGGCGCTGCTTCGGAGGGCGGTGGACAGCGGGGTCGCCTATGTGCCGGGGGCCTCCTTCTGTGCCGGTGAGGCGGGACCGGCCGAGCGGGCGACCATGCGGTTGTGCTTTGTCACGCAGACTCCGGAGGAGATAGGGGAGGGGTTGCGGCGGTTGGGGGGCGGGTTGCGGTAGCTCGCCTCTGGTCGGGGGCTCCCTCTTGGCCAGGGTGCTCCTCCTTGGTCAGGGTGCTCCTCCTTGGTCAGGGTGCTCCTCCTGGTCAGGGGGAGATTCCTCCTCGTTCGTCGGCTGCGGGGCCGTGGGGGCTGGTCGCGCAGTTCCCCGCGCCCCTTTGGGGCGCGTCACCTTCTGCTCGCCGCTGGTCTACTGGTCGGCCTGGTCCTGGTCCTGGTCCTGGGCTGTGGACGGGGCTGGGGGCGGGGACGCCAGCTCCGCCCTGCTGGGCGCCCCCAGTTTCCGGCCTGCTTGCTCGATCAGCGCGGTCACGTCGTGCGGGGTCAGGAGCAGCGCCTGGGCGATCTGACGGTCGCTGTGACCCGCGCGGAGCAGTTCGACCAGCCGGTGTTCGGTCGCGGAGAGGCTCGGGGCCGCCGGCGGTGCCGGCTTCGTGCGCACTCCTGCCGCGGCGAGCGCATCGCGCACCTGGCCGGCCAGCAGGACACTGCCGCAGGTGTCCGCGAGGTGGAGCGCCCGGGTGAGGGCCTGGCGGGCCTCGTCGGCCTCGCCGCCGCGCAAGAGGGCGGTTCCCAGCTCGTAGTGGGCGCGAGCCAGTTCCAGTCGGGCGGGGGACCGCTTCAGCAGGGCCACGGACTCGCGCAGGAGGGCCTGTCCCTTTCGGCCGCCGTGGATGACGCCCAGGCAGCGTGAGGCCACCCCGATCGCTCGCTCGGTGCCCCACTGGTGGGCCAGCTCCAGTTCCTCGGTGGCCAGTTGGAGAGCGTCTGTCCGCTGTCCGAGCGTGAGGTGCAGCAAGGACGCCCGCGACCGCCAGGGCGCCCCGGCCAGGTTCGTGACCCGTGCGCGGTTCTCCTCCGCGCCGTACTCGTGCAGGAGGGTGAGGGCCGCGGTCGGATTGCCCCGCGCCGCGAGCAGGCGACTGCGTGCGAGCAACACCGGGCCCTGCCAGGTCCAGCCCACCTTGTTGAAGTCGGCGTCCGGGGCGAGCGCTGCCGTCGCCGAGGTCAGGTCGCACCGCTCGATCAGTGATTCGCCCACCAGTGTCATCAACGCCACCTTGACCCGAGGCTCCAAGCCCTGGTCGGCCGTGGTGGCGGGGTGTCCGAAGTCAGCGGTGAGCCGGAGCTGTCGACCACGGCGGGCCTGGATGAGCAACTGCCAGGTCATCGCGGACGAGACCAGCAGGAACGAGCCCCATCGGCCGCCCATGTCGGCCATGAGGTCGAATCGCGCTGCCGCGTCGTCGAGACGGTCGGTGGCCGCGAGGGCCAACCCGGCGAGGGTCACGAGCATCTGGTACGTGTCCACTGCGGCCAGGCCGCCTCGCAGGGCCCGGTCGAGGAGGTCGTTGGCGACCTGGGCGCTGGCTTCCCCGGTGATGGCCGGGGCGGACAGCGCGGCCAGGACCATGCACTCACCAGGGGTGTCACCGGCCAGCTTGTGGTCCCACAGCCGTCGCGCGTGCTGCCGGGCGACGGAGAGGGTGGACAGGTGGTCGTAACCGATCAACAGCATCTGCGCCTGGAGGAACCACGACACCTCACGAGCGAGGCCGGTACCGTCGTCGGTATGCCGCAGGTTCTCCACCGCACGGGCGAGGACGTCGACGGCACGCTCGTGCTCATGGCTGATGAACAGCGCGCTGCCGAGCGCGGAGGCCGCGTCCGCCAGGGCGTACGGGTCGGCCAGCGCCGTCGAGGCCTGCGTCAGATGATGCCTGGCCGCCATGATGTCGACCTGCATCTCGTCCTTGCCCAGCTCCAGCAGCAGAGGACCACGCTCTTCCACGGACACCGGCTCGCGCAGAGCCCGGCGCAGGTAGGCAGCGGTGACCTCCGGAGCCCCTCGGTCACGAGCCGCCCGCGCCGCCTGTCTCAAGGTGTCCACCCACCAGGCCTCACCGCCCGGTTCGGCCAGCAGCAGATGGGCCGCCACCAGGTCGTCGGACGCGCCGTCGCGCCGCAGCAGTTCGGCTGCCCGCGCGTGACCGGCGGCCAGTTCCACCGGCCCCAGGACGGCTTCGGCGACAGCGGCGCGGACCAGGCCATGACCGAACCGCGCCGGCTCGTCGGACGCCAGCACACCGATCCGCCGCAGTCGGCGGCCAAGTTCCCGTGCCGTCGACTCGCCCATCTCCGCCAGCTCGGCCGCGACCTTCCAGGCGGCCTCGTCCCCCAGCACCACCAGGGCCCGCGCCAGACGGAGGACCGCCTCAGGTTCCTCGGCCAGCCGCTTGACCACGGTGCCGGCCAGGATCCGACCCCGGAAATCCTCCACCAGATGGGCCTGATCGTCGGCGGCCCCGACCTGGTTGTCGGCCAGGGTCCGCAGCAACTCGTGCAGCAACAACGGGTTGCCCTCGGCAGCCGACGCGCATGCGGCGACGAACCGCGGTTCACCGGGCCCCAGGCTCGCCCGCACCAGGTGGGTCACGCTGTCGATGTCCAGCCCGGGCAGGTCGATCAGCCGACAGTACGGTTGTCTGGCGATCCGCTCCAGCAGCGGCTCGACCTCGGCCCCGGCGTCCGGCCGCCCCACCAGCACCAGCAGCAGGGGCAGACCCCGCAGACGCCGCGCCAGGTACTCCAGCCACCGCACCGATGGGACATCCGCCCAGTGCACGTCGTCGACCACCAAGGCGACGGGCCCCTCATCGGCGACATGCACCATCAGCCAGTACAGACTGTGCAGAAGGCCCAGCGACGCCTCGGGCGACAACTCGGCGGTCCCCTCCACACGCAGAGCGTGCGACGCCAACTGCGCCGGGCCCGACAACAGCCGCGCCCGCCCCGCGTCACCGGCTCGGGCCAGCAAAGGCTCGACCAGCTGCCGCAGCACCGCGAAGGCGAAGCCCTGCTCCAGCTCCGCCCCGCTCGCGGACGCCACCCGGATCTCCCGCGGATCCTGGTCGGCCACCCACGTATCCAGCAGCGCGGTCTTCCCCATCCCCGCGCCCGCCCGGACCAGCACCACACCGCCCCGGCCCGCCCGGGCCTCACCGGCCGCACGCTCCAGCATCACCAGCTGGCCCTGACGACCGAGCAGGCCGGACCCCACCGCACCGTCGTCGTCGACGGGGGGACTCACCTGCCGGCCGGAGCGACCCGCCGCGAGCAACGCGGCGGCGTCAGCGCCACCCAGCCCCAGCGCCGACACCAGCATCTGCACCGTGCGGCGCTGCGGACGCGCCCGCCGGCCCCGCTCCAGATCCCGGATGGACCGCGCCGCCAACCCTGAGGCCTCGGCAAGCTCCTCCTGCGTCAGCTCCGCGGCCCGACGAAAGACCAACAACATCTCACCGAACGTCGCCAACTCGCTCTCCCCCCACAACGCCCCCGAATCGGCGGGCGGTCCGTCCGAGTCCTGCCCGAAGCAACCAGGCGAAGACTCCGATGCCGCACCGCTGAGCGGATGCTACTCACCGGCAATCGCTCCCCGCAGGCCGCCCTCCATTTCGACCGGGCGGATCGGCGAGGCGCTGGGACCAGGGGTGGCGGTGCGGGGCGAGCGGGAGCGGCTGCGGGGGAAGCGGTCCAAAGCCCGCCGAGCGGGGCAGAGTTACTCGGTCGACCGCCACACGTGTCGCCGTGCAGCGATCTGGATCCGCCGGAACAACGGCATCCCCGGCATCCGTAGGGGAGAGCCGGACGCGTGGAGACAGGCACGTCCGGTCCGGGTCGGCGGCGGCTCGGGGAAACGGAACGACGTAACGGTCGTCATCGCGTCCCGAGCCGACCGCACGACCTCAGGCTTCCGACTTCCAGGGTTCGGGGAGTTCGGGGAGCTCGTCCGCGGTCTTCCTGATGACCTTCTTTCCCAGATCGGTGCGGTGGACCTCGCCGCCCTTGATGAATACGTACGCCCAGTCGGGGCGGACGTGGGCAGCGCTGATGCCGCCCGCGAAGTGAGTGGGGAGGGTGGGGAACCGGTCGGCGAGCTTCCGGGTGGTACCGGCGGCCCAGTCGGTGTGGTGGACTTCGCCGCCCTTGATGAAGCCGTGGACGCCGTTGGGCAGGACGTAGGCGGCATCCACGCCGTGCGCGAAACCTTTCGGAAGGGTGGGGAACCGGTCGGCGAGCTTCCGGGAGGCGCCGGCGGCCCAGTCGGTGTGGTGGACTTCGCCGCCCTTGATGAAGCCGTGGACGCCGTTCGGCAGGACGTAGGCGGCATCCACGCCGTGCGCGAAACCCTTCGGAAGGGTCGGGAACTGAACCGCGAGCTTCCGGGTGGTACCGGCGGCCCAGTCGGTGTGGTGCACCTCCGTGCCTCTGATGAACCCGTGCTCACTGTTGGGGAGGGTGTAGGCGGCGGTGATTTCCAGGGCTTCGCCGACGTTCCCGGTGGCGGCTGAAGCGCCGGGCGCGGAGGTCACTCCGGTGCTCAACACGATCGTGGCCGCGCCACCGACCGCGGCGGCCCTGCTGAGCATCTGCCTGCGACTCAGTGCGGACCGGTCAGCCGGCTTCCTCATGTCTGTCTCCTTGTATGGCGGTTTCTGTTGTCGGCGCTCGCGTCGGCGGCAGGCCTGCGCAGACATCCGGTACGGCCGACCGGCTGGAGGATGGGGGATGGAGCGGATCACAGCCGTGGAATCGCGGACACCGGTGGCGGCAGGGGCGGGCTCTCGCCGCCACCGATGCTCATGGCGTCGCTGTGACGAAGACCTCGAGGTTGCCGTTGGCGCCCTGGGCCGCGGTGACCGACTGCACTCCGGGCGGAGCTCCGTCGAAGTTCGCCTCCCACCCGTGCCAGCCGCCGTTCCCGTCCTGCCAGTTGCGGTACAGGGTGCCGCCGTCCCCGACGGCGAAGACCTCGAGGTTGACGAGGGGGCTATCGGCCGTGGTGACCGACTGCACTTCGGACGGTGCTCCGTCGAAGTTCGCCTCCCACCCGTGCCAGGATCCCTGGTGGTCCTGATAGTTGCGGTACAGGGTGCCGCCGCCCCCGACGGCGAAGACCTCGAGGTAGCCAAGGGTGCTTGTGGCCAGGGTGACCGACTGCACTTCGGACGGCGCTCCGTCGAAGTTCGCTGCCCACCCGTGCCAGGACCCCCGAAAGTCCTGATAGTTGTGGTGCAGGGTGCCGCCGTCCCCCACGGCGAAGGCCTCGAGGTTGCCGACGGCGCCTATGGTCGCGGTGACCGACCGCACTCCGGGCGGAGCTCCGTCGAAGTTCGCCGCCCACCCGTGCCAGCCGCCGTTCCCGTCCTGCCAGTTGCGGTAGAGGGTGCCGCCGTCCCCGACGGCGAAGACCTCGAGGTTGCGGCTGGCGCCTATGGCCGCGGAGACCGACCGCACTCCGGACGGCGCTCCGTCGAAGCCGGCTGCCCACCGGTGCCAGTTTCCCTGGTGGTCCTGATAGTTGTGGTGCAGGGTGCCGCCGCCCCCGACGGCGAAGACCTCGAGGTCGCCGTTGGCGCCTGTGGCCGTGGTGACCGACCGCACTTCGGACGGCGCTCCGTCGAAGTTGGCTGCCCACCCGTGCCAGGACCCCCGAAAGTCCTGATAGTTGTGGTACAGGGTGCCGCCGTCCCCCACGGCGAAGGCCTCGAGGTAGCCGATGGCGCCCATGGCTGCGGTGATCGACTGCACCTGGGACGGAGCTCCGTCGAAGTTCGCCTCCCACCCGTGCCAGGACTCTTGATCGTCAAGCGAGTTGTGGTATACGGTGCCGTCCGGCTGCGAGTTGTTCACCAGCAGCTTGGAGGCAAAGCCGTGGACACCCGCGTACAGCCAGCCGTCGGCGACAACCTCGGTGCTGTAGTCGCCGCCCGTACTGACGGGAAGAGTCAGGAGCAGACTGTTCAGGACCTTCCCGGAACCCGGGTCGAATTCGTAGGCGTAGCCGTTGGAGCCCGCGAACACCCTTCCTGCGTCAACGCTCACACTCACCGGCTTGAAGGCTTGGACGCCGCCGACGCCGGAGTTCCACAGCGGTTGCTGCCAGTCGTCGCCGATGCCGATCGCGTAGACGTAGCCGTGCACGCCGGCGTAGAGGTTGGTGCCGTCCGTGGCCAGTCTGGTGGTGTAGTCACCCACTCCGACCTGGTCGGTCACGAGCAGGCTGTGCAGGATCTTCCCGGAGGCCGGGTCGATCTGGTCGACGTAGCCGTCCGAGCCGGCGAACAGCTTTCCGCCGTCGACCATGACCTCGACCGCGCTCGTGCCCAGCAGCCCGCCGACGCCGGAGTTCCACAGCGGTTGCTGCCAGTCGTCGCCGATGCCGATCGCGTAGACGTAGCCGTGCACGCCGGTGTAGAGGTTGGTGCCGTCCGTGGCCAGTCTGGTGGTGTAGTCACCCACTCCGACCCGGTCGCTCACGAGCAGGCTGTGCAGGATCTTCCCGGAGGCCGGGTCGATCTGGTCGACGTAACCGTCCGAGCCGGCGAACAGTTTGCCGTCGGCGACCATGACGTCGACCGCGTTCGTGCCCAGCAGCCCGCCGACGGGGGTGCCCCACAGGGGCTGCTTCCAATCGCCGCCGATGCCGATCGCGTAGACGTAGCCGTGCACGCCGGCGTAGAGGTTGGTGCCGTCCGTGGCCAGTCTGGTGGTGTAGTCACCGACCCCGATCTTGTCGGTCACCAGCAGGCTGTGCAGGATCTTCCCGGTGGTCTGGTCGATCTGGTAGACGTAGCCGTTCGAGCCGGCGAACACCTTTCCGCCGCCGACGGCAATCTGAACCGCGGGAAACGACGTACCGGTATTGGGAAGGCGCCGGTTCCAGACACTGGCGAAGTTCTGGTCCCGCGAGACGACCCCGAGCCTGGGGCTCGCAAGTCCTACCAGCAGCTCCTTGAGGGCGGGAATGGATTTGCTGAACAGACCCATGCAGGATTCCTTCTGGTCCTGGTTCCAGGACTTCAGATCCTTCATGGCCTTCGGCCCGTCTCCCGCCCGGGTCGGGAACCTGTCACGGATGGACTGGACCGTGATGCCGGTCTCCCCTTTGGAGAGGATCTCGCGCAGGGCCTGCTGCGACTGCTGGGCCGCCGCGCTGGTGGCCTCGACGCCGGCCGAGCCGTTCTTGCCGGTCAGGAGGGTGACATCGCCCCAGACGGCATAGGGAACCGGATGGTCCGTCGAACTCACGTAGACCGACGTGGAGTTGTAGTGGTCGTGCAGCATGCTCGAACCGAGCTGGGCCGCCGCGCCGGTGAGGAACGTCAGATAGTTCTGGTACGTGCCGCCGAGGCCGAGTTTCCTGTCCGCGACGAGGCCGCTGCCCAGGACACGGCGGACGAGAGTGGCAGCCTCCTGGGACGTCTGCGGGTCGTTCGACGGCCCCCTGTACGCCGGGTCGTAGAGGTCGAGACCCGCCAGACCGGGCTGCTGCTCCTCGGTCATGTCCTTGATCCGGTCCCAGTCGGCGATCGGCAGCAAGTTCTGCCCGGCCGCCCACTCGATGAACCACTGCATGACGAGGGTCTTGTTGATCAGGTGGCCCGCGGCGAACGAGTCCTGGAGGAAGTGGTCGGCGTAGCCGTTGTACATCCGCGCCTGCCGGGCCAGTTCGGGGTCCCGGTTGTTCAGGAACGAGCGTTGGGCCAGATTCCTCGCGACCAGGTGGAACGACTGCCAGCGGTACCAGGAGTAGGGAGCGAAGTGGCAGGCGTTGCGAGCCAGCAGCCCCTGGTAGTGGTCCTCCCCGAGGAAGCCCATACCGGAGGTCCAGGCGTCGAGCGCGCGCGTCTCGACGATGTCGTTCACCAGGCCGAGCTTCCACGGCGCCGAGGCGGCGTACGCGAACGCGTCGTTGGGCGGGGCGCTTCCCTTCCTGATGCCGGTGAGGTGGTTGAACCCTTCCTGGCGGATGCACTGAAGGATCCCGAGGAGGGTCTCCTTGGGCACGGTGCCGAACTCGCCGGCGTCGGCGAGGTAGTCGGGCAGCGCGTTGAGCTCGCCGTACGTGACCAGCAGCCCGGCGCCGGGACCGATACGGAGTGTCTCGATCCCCAGTTTCAGGTCGCCGATGTCCTTCGCCGTCACCGACTCGGGGTCCTTGCGCCACAGGTTCTGCAGCTTGATCTGGGCGTCGAGGATGTCGTTGCGGTTGCCGGCATTGGTGGTGATCGCGACGAGGTTCGCGGTCGGGGCGTCGCCGAGGATGCGGTGTTCGAAGGAGACGTGCCGCTGGACCGTCGTGGAGCAGCCCGGCGGCACGACCACCGGGGCTCCCTCGCGCGTCCGCCCCTGCGCCACCGCGTCGGCCCAGCCGTCGGCCTCCTGCTCCCAGGGGTCGCCGGGCACGCTGACGGTCCACTTTCCGCGTCTGGTTCCGCCGACCTCGCCGCGGGCCTGCTGGACGAGGTGGGCGGCTTCGTGGGCCAGCAGCCGGAACCCGGACGGGGAGTGCGGTCGATAGGCGCCTCGCCGGAAGAACACGTGCGATCCGCTGGCGAACGCCTCGGCGCCCAGGCCGCGGGCGAGGCGGTCGGCGGTCGGCCCGGTGTGGATGCGCATGGCGGACAGGTCGGCGCGCAGGCCGTGCTCCAGGCGGCGCAGGAGCTCCGGGGGCGGGCTCTGCACGCTGTCCGTCGTGGCAAGAAGCCTATCCGTGGTTCGTTTGGTCATCGAACTTCCCATAGATGAGTGCCTTCGAACGTGCTGAGGGAGCGGGGCACTCGGCCGTGGCCGGACCAGGTGCGCGCCGGGCGATGGTTCCCGCGCGTACAAAGGCCGGCATCAGAAATCCATGCGCGGGAGCCCGTGCGCTGCCTCCCGTGTGCTGCCTCGGGTCGGTCCGGCACTACGGCTGTGATCACCGGAACCCGACCATTCCGAAGGAGCGTTACGTGCGCGGTGCTGCTTGGACGAAGCACCTTGGCGCAGCCGGAAAGCCACAACGACTGCGAGATGTCGAGTAGGCCCGCGGTGAACGGTGTCGCGGATCAGCTCCGTTCTGGGACGCGGCTGCTTGACGGTGTACAGCAGAACATTGGGGTGGACGGGGACACCAGGAAGAAGAACGGGAAGGACTTCCGGAAGTTCTGCGCGGAAAACTTCCGGAAGTCCTTCCCG
>NZ_LIQQ01000630.1 GCF_001418565.1 Streptomyces graminilatus
CGCCCGGCTCGCCGGCGAGCCGGGCGGTGGCCTCGGCCGTGCAGGCGTGCACACAGCGCAGCGCCCGCTGGATCCAGGCGTCGGTGGTGGCGTGCGTGGTGATCGGCAGTACGAGGACCACCGCCAGCAGGGCACCCAGGGCGCCGACACCGGTCTCCGCGAGCCGGATGCCGAGCAGCGCCGGGTCGAGGACGCCCAGAAGCCCGTACAGGAGTTCGGCGAGCAGGGTGACCGAGAGCATCATCCACGTGTACGACACGGCGGCCGAGTAGAAGATGCCGAACACGCATACGGCGACGAGTACGGCGGTGGGGATCGCCGCCCCCGCGACCGGGACCGCGACGGCGATCCCGAGGCCGATGCCCAGCACCGTGCCGAGGAGGCGGCGGAAGCCGCGGACCAGGGTCTCGCCGCGTGAGGTGGTGTTCACGAAGATCCACCAGGTGGCGCCGACGGCCCAGTACCAGCGGTCCTCGGAGACTATTTGGCCCACTACCAGCGCGAAGCCGGCTGCGGCCGTCGCCTGGACGGCCTGACGTGTCGTGACGCGGGCCAGGCCTCGTGCACCGGGCGGCGGGGCGACGGCCGCCAGCGGCCCGAGCTGTACGGCGCTCGTAGCACCACAGGCCGAAGCGCACCGCCGAGGCTGTCAGCACGGACAGGACGACGGCGCCGTACAGCTCGGGCAGTTGGTCCGGTCCCGTGTGCAGGAACTGGGCGACGAAGAAGGTCATGAACGCGAAGACACCCAGGCTGTGGCCGCGCGGGCCCCAGCGGCGCGCGTACACGCCCGCGCCGACGACGGCGAGGAGCGCGAGGCCACGGGCGACCGGGCGGTCGTGCAGTCCTGCCGCGACGGCGAGGACCGGCAGGCCGACGGCGGGCAGCAGCGCGGTGGTGACCGCCTGCGCGCGCACCGTGGTGTCGGTGACCGTGAACAGGGCGAGCAGCGCGGCGAGTCCGCCGGTCACGGCCCCGGTGAGCGAGTGCCCGGCGAGGCCGCAGACCGTGACGGCCAGTCCGATGCCGAGCACGGCCCGCGCGGCGAACCGCAGCCGGGCACGGCCCGGGTCCGGCGCCATGAACACCCTCTTCAGCACTGCTCGTCCCACCCCACTGGAAAACGGCCCGGATCGGCCTGGATCGGCCTGGACCTGCCTGGACCTGCCTGGATTCGGCATGCAAAAGGCGCCGCGGAGTCCGCAGCGCCATCGACGGGATCATTGGAGCATCACTGCCACCACTGGCTCAAGTGTGGTCGATTAGGATGGGCCAATGGCATAGTTTCGGCGGTCCAGAAGCGTCCGCCATCGGGCCAACGGACCCAGCCACGAGGAGACGCGACCACATGGCCGTGGACAAGCTGGACACCCGCATCCTGCGGCTGCTGCTGGAGCAGCCCCGCACCAGCGTCCGTGAGTACGCCCGGCTCCTCGGCGTCGCGCGCGGCACCCTCCAGGCCCGTCTGGACCGCCTCGAACGGGACGGCGTGATCACCGGCACCGGTCCGTCCCTGTCCCCCGCCGCGCTCGGCCACCCCGTGCTCGCGTTCGTGCACATCGAGGTCACCCAGGGCCATCTCGACGAGGTCGGGGACGCGCTGGCGGCCGTGCCGGAGATCGTCGAGGCGTTCTCGATCGCCGGGGGCGGTGATCTCCTCGCGCGGGTCGTGGCCCGCGACAACGCCCATCTGGAGGATGTGATCCAGGCACTGATCAGCGTGCCGGGCGTGGTCCGCACCCGTACGGAGGTGGCCCTGCGCGAGCGGGTCCCGTACCGGCTGCTGCCCCTGGTGGAGTCGATCGGCCGTACGCCCGGCACCTGATCGCGCACTGGCATCCTGGGATCCATGAGCATCCTCGGCACCACCGCGGTCATCTTCGATCTCGACGGAACACTCGTGGACAGCGAGCCGAACTATTTCGAGGCGAGCCGGCAGACCCTCGCCGCGCACGGTGTCACCGGCTTCACCTGGGCCGACCAGGAGGAGTTGGTGGGCATCAGTCCTCGGGAGACGGTCACGCTGTGGAAGGAGCGGTACGGGCTGAGCGCGCCGGTCGAGGAAGTGCTCGCGGAGATGAACCGCCGCTATCTGGAGCTGGCCCGGGGTGCCACTCCCGTCTATCCCGAGATGCGGAAGTTCGTGGAGCTGCTGGCCGGTGAGGGTGTTCCCATGGCCGTGGCGTCGGGTTCCGCGCTGCCGGCCATCGCGGCGATCCTGGCGGGGACCGGCCTCGACGCGTATCTGCGGACCGTCGTGTCCTCCGACGAGGTCGCGCACGGCAAGCCCGCCCCGGATGTCTTCCTGGAGGCGGCGCGCCGCCTCGGAGCGGCTCCGGTGGACTGCGTCGTCGTGGAGGACGCGGCTCCGGGGAGCGTCGCCGCGCATCGGGCCGGGATGCGGTGTATCGCGGTTCCGTATCTCGCCGCGCAGGCTGACGATCCCGGGTTCGCTACGGCGGAGCTGCTTCTGCGGGGTGGTCAGGGGGAGTTCACGGCCAGGGGGGCTTATGAGTGGCTCGTCGGTACGGCGGAGTAGTGCCGGTGGGGCAAGGAGGCATGGCCGGGGGGGAACCTGTCTCGTATACACATGT
>NZ_LIQQ01000631.1 GCF_001418565.1 Streptomyces graminilatus
GCCCCGCTCACTCCGCCCGCCCCGACGACTCCGTGTCTCCGGCCCGGCGCTCCCCGGCCACCGCCCGGGCGCCCAGGATCACCCCGACCGCCACCGCGAGCGCCGACACGAGGCCCGCCGCGAGCACGGCCCGGTCGCCCAGGAACGTGCACACGAGCACCAGCGACGCCGCGGCCGGCAGGACCAGTTGATCGACGACGCCCACCTTGAAGTACCGCGAGTGCAGGGCCCAGACGGTGACGAGGAAGAGCGCCGTCGGCACGGTCACGGCGGCCGACGCGGCCTGCGCGGAGATGTGCGCCTTGCCGACCGCCTGCTCGACCGCCACCTCCAAGCCCGCCCCGATCGCCGCCGCCGAAGCGAAGATCAGATAGTGGCCGTAACCCCACAGGAACGCCTGCCTGTTGGTGCGCAGCAGCCCGTGAATGGGGACGGCGAAGTAGATCCACCAGGCGGAGAACACGATCAGCAGCCCGCCCGCGGCGATCGGCAGCAGATCCGCCAGCGCGTCGTTCTCCTGCACAGCCGACTTCACGGCCACCGTCGCCGCCGCGATCGCCTCGCCCAGCACGATGATGGTGAACAGGCCGTACCGCTCGGAGATGTGGTGCGGGTGCCAGGAGGTGGTGAAGCTCTTCTCCGCGTAGACGGGTACCGCCAGTTCGACGAGCGCCATCACCAGGAACACCCAGGGGCGGGCCGGTTCCGGCAGGACCACCAGCCCCGCCCAGCCGACCATGCACAGGAGCACGCCACCGGCGTACCGCAGTGTCGTCGTCCGCTCGGCTCCGTCGGCCGCGCGGGCGGCCCGCAGCCACTGGGCGGCCATCGGCAGCCGCATGATCAGATAGCCGAGCCAGACGACCAGGAAGTCGTGGTCCTCGAAAGCCCGGGAGATCCCGGCCGCCAGCACCAGGACGCCGGCGATCTGGAGCAGTGTCACCACGCGGTAGAGCACGTCGTCGTTGTCGTACGCCGAGGCGAACCAGGTGAAGTTCATCCAGGCCCACCAGATGGCGAAGAACACCATCGCGTAGTTGAGGATCCCCTCGCCCGCGTGCCCCTCGGCGACGGCGTGCACCAACTCGGCGCCCGCCTGGGCGACAGCCACCACGAAGCAGAGGTCGAAGAAGAGCTCCAGCGGTGAGGCGACCCGGTGGGACTCGCCGCGTCCGCGCGCGGTCAGCCTGCGCAGGGGAGCGTCGGGTCCGGCACCGGCCGAGGTGTCGCGCAGGCCGGGTACGCCGGCCATGGGTGAGGAACTGGACGTCATAGGCCCCAGCACAGCAGATCAGCCATCCGTACGCAGGCCAAGGACCGGCGCCGGAGTGTGATCGTGATCCGGCGGGCGCCTTCCGGCCCGGACCGGGCCCGCCAGGTGGGACGTACCCTTGACCCATGACCAGCCCCGCCGCCCCCGAACCGCGCGCCCCGAAGCCCGCGCTGATCTTCGACGACCCGCTGGACCAGCAGTCGTCGGACGACACGGACCGGGGGTGGGGCGAGCGCCCGGCCGAGACCGGCGGCGACAGCGCGGCCGACCTGAGGCGCTTCCTCGACGAGAAGCCGCCCCACCACCTCTGACACCCCCGGGTCAGGCCGAACCGCCTCTGTACGAGGTCGAGCGCGGCCCCTACCGCTCGTTGTGCCCGGTGCCCCGCTGAGCCACCAGCGCGTCGCGGATCTCCTTGAGAACCTCCAGCTCGCTCACCTCGATGACCTCCTGCGCGCCCTCCTTCGCCTTCTGGCGCGCGTCCTGCCGGGCCAGGTACTTCGACATCGGCAGCACCATCAGGAAGTAGACGACGGCCGCGGTGATCAGGAAGGAGAGCGTGGCGCCGAGTACGGAGCCCCACAGGATTCGAATGCCATCCGTGCCCTTGCATTCCTGGCTCAGACAAGAGCTGTAGCTGTCGAGACTCTGCGTCCCGAACGCCCCCACCACCGGGTTGATGATGCCCTTCACCACCGAGTTGACGATGTTGGTGAACGCGGCGCCGATGACCACCGCGACCGCCAGATCGACGACGTTGCCGCGCATCAGAAAGGCTTTGAAGCCGTCCAGTACGGTCGGTTTCTTCTTCTCGCTCACGGCGGGGCCTCTCCTCGTACACGCAAATGGTGGAACAAACAGTTCCGCAACCTACGTCAACGCCCGGTCGGCATGTCCAATTGGGTACCCCCAACGAGGGACTTGACGCCAGACGGTTCGAGGCCGAGTCGATCGAGCCCGCGCTCACCACAGGGTCACCGCCAGCCGCGCCGTCGCGCCCGCGCCGGCCAGCCGGGACGCCGTGGTGTGCGGCACCGAGAGCACGACCAGGGCGCCGCCCTCGGTCATGCCGTCCGGTGACTCCGGGACCCGCGGAACCTGCGTCACCCGTGCCCGGCGTGCGACCACCCGGGCGTCGGTGCCCGTCGGCGACTCCTCGGCCGCGATGACGTCGACCCGGTCACCGGGGCGCAGCAGCCGTACGGTGGCCGCGTCGGCGATCCGTACCGGCGCCGTCACCATCTCCACCGCCGGATGTGGGGCGGATGCGGGGTCGTCCCGTGGCGGACCCGGTACGGCAGCGGCCGGCGGTGGAGATGGTGACG
>NZ_LIQQ01000632.1 GCF_001418565.1 Streptomyces graminilatus
AGGTGGAGGGAGCCGGTGACGTTCGGCGGCGGGATGACGATGGTGTACGCGGGCTTGTCGCTCTTCGCGTCGGCGGCGAAGTAACCGCGCTCCACCCAGCGCTCGTACAGCGGCCCCTCTACGTCGGCCGGCGTGTACTGGGTCGGCAGTTCGGTGATGGGCGCTGTTGGCTGCTGCTGAGCGTTCTCGGTCACCCGGCCAGTTTAGGGGCGTCGCGGGTGTGGCCCGAAACGCGTTTCCTTGTTCGGCGGCGGGAGCGGTTCCAACGGCGGGTCCGGCGGCCCGACATACGTACAGCGGCCCGACATACGTACATACGTCAACGGCGGTGGGGTCCGGTCAGCTGACCGGACCCCACCGCCGTCGTACGAGAACGACCGGGCGTTACGCCGTCTTCTGCTCGCCCGGGCCGCGTCCGCGCGCGTCCCTCGGGATCAGGGTCGGGTTCACGTTCTTCAGGACGACGTCCACCGTGATGACGACGCGGGCCACGTCCTTGCGGGACGGGACCTCGTACATCACCGCCTGGAGGACCTCCTCCATGATGGCGCGCAGGCCACGGGCGCCGGTCTGGCGCAGGATCGCCTGGTCGGCGATGGCCTCCAGGGCCTCGCGCTCGAAGTCCAGCTCCACACCGTCGAGTTCGAAGAGGCGCTGGTACTGCTTGACGAGCGCGTTGCGCGGCTCCACCAGGATCTGGAGGAGGGCCTCGCGGTCGAGGTTGTGGACCGAGGTGATGACCGGGAGGCGGCCGATGAACTCGGGGATCATGCCGAACTTCACCAGGTCCTCGGGCATGACGTCCTCGAAGCGGTCCTTCGCCTCCAGTTCCTTCTTGGAACGGATCGTGGCGCCGAAGCCGATGCCCTTGGCGCCCGCACGGGACTCTACGAGCTTCTCCAGGCCCGCGAAGGCGCCGCCCACGATGAACAGGACGTTCGTCGTGTCGATCTGGATGAACTCCTGGTGCGGGTGCTTGCGTCCGCCCTGCGGCGGGACGGAGGCCGTCGTGCCTTCGAGGATCTTCAGCAGGGCCTGCTGGACGCCCTCGCCGGACACGTCACGCGTGATCGACGGGTTTTCACTCTTCCGCGCGACCTTGTCGATCTCGTCGATGTAGATGATCCCGGTCTCGGCCTTCTTGACGTCGTAGTCCGCCGCCTGGATCAGCTTCAGCAGGATGTTCTCGACGTCCTCGCCGACGTACCCCGCCTCCGTCAGCGCCGTCGCGTCCGCGATGGCGAACGGGACGTTCAGCATGCGCGCCAGGGTCTGCGCGAGGAGGGTCTTGCCGGAGCCCGTGGGGCCCAGCAGGAGAATGTTCGACTTCGCCAACTCGATGGCGTCCTCGCGGCCTTGACCCGTGCTGTTCTCACCGGCCTGGACCCGCTTGTAGTGGTTGTACACCGCGACGGACAGGGCCTTCTTGGCCGACTCCTGACCGACCACGTACCCCTCGAGGAACTCGTAGATCTCGCGGGGCTTGGGGAGTTCCTCCCACCTGACCTCGCTCGTCTCCGCGAGCTCTTCCTCGATGATCTCGTTGCAGAGATCGATGCACTCGTCGCAGATGTACACACCGGGGCCTGCGATGAGCTTCTTGACCTGCTTCTGGCTCTTGCCACAGAACGAGCACTTGAGCAGATCGCCGCCGTCACCGATGCGTGCCACGGTGTGCTTCCCCTTCGCCTGGGAGTCGCCTGCGTCCAGCGGCTCCTGGTGCTGCCTTATGTCCGACGGTACCTTGCCTGGCCCCTCGTTCGGGCCCCCCTTGGCGCGGTTCACTTTGTCGTGCTCCGGGTCAAACCGCGCCAAGGGGCGGCGGACGCCACGGCTTCCGCGTCCACCAGTACGTCAGCGGACGCTGGCGTTGTTCATCTTGCGGGTGGAAATGATCTGGTCGATCAGGCCGTACGCCAGGGCGTCCTCGGCCGTGAGGATCTTGTCGCGCTCGATGTCCTCGCGGATCTTCTCGATCGGCGTGGTGGAGTGCCTGGCCAGCATGTCCTCCAGCTGGGCACGCATCCGGAGGATCTCGTTGGCCGCGATCTCCAGGTCGGAGACCTGGCCCCGGCCGGTCTCGCTGTACGGCTGGTGGATCAGCACGCGCGCGTTGGGCAGCGCCATGCGCTTGCCCGGCGTACCGGCCGCGAGGAGGATCGCGGCGGCGGAGGCCGCCTGGCCCATGCAGACCGTCTGGACGTCCGGCTTCACGAACTGCATCGTGTCGTAAATGGCCGTGAGGGCCGTGAACGAGCCACCGGGGCTGTTGATGTAGACCGAGATGTCCCGGTCGGGGTCCATCGACTCCAGGCACAGCAGCTGCGCCATGACGTCGTTGGCGGAGGCGTCGTCGATCTGCACGCCGAGGAAGATCACGCGCTCCTCGAAGAGCTTCGCGTACGGGTCGTACTCACGCACGCCCTGCGAGGTGCGCTCGACGAAGCGCGGGATGACGTAGCGGGATTCGGCGGCGGGGCCGGTGTACTGCGCCTGGGCGGCCTGGGCGGCCCTCGTACGGTCGTAGAGGCCACTGCCGGGGAAGTCGTTCACGGTGTCTCCTGAAAGGGGCTTAGGCGGGGGCTGAAGGGCATTGGGGGCGTTCACACCCCTGTGCCGCCGCCGCCCGGGATGCCTGCGGCCGTGGCGATGACGTCGTCGATGAGGCCGTACGCCTTGGCCTCCTCGGGGTCGAACCAGCGGTCGCGGTCCGAGTCCCGGGTGACCTGCTCGACCGTCTGGCCCGTGTGCTGCGCGGTGAGCTCCGCCATGCGCCTCTTGGTGTGCAGCAGCCGCTCGGCGTGGATCTTGATGTCCGAAGCCGAACCGGCGAGGCCGGCGGAGGGCTGGTGGATCAGGATCTCGGCGTTCGGCAGGGCGAAGCGCTTGCCGGGCGTACCGGCGCTGAGCAGGAACTGGCCCATGGAGGCGGCGAGACCCATGGCGATGGTCATCACGTCGTTCTTGATGAACTGCATCGTGTCGTAGATCGCCATGCCGGCCGTGATCGAACCGCCCGGGCTGTTGATGTAGAGGTTGATGTCCTTGTCCGGGTCAGCGGCGGCGAGGAGCAGCAACTGCGCGGTGATCTTGTTCGCGATGTCGTCGTCGACCGGCTGGCCGAGGAAGATGATCCGCTCGTTGAGCAGCCGGTTGTAGACCTGGTCGCCGAGGCCACCGCCGATGGAAGGCTCGCCGGCGGCGGAAGGCATCAGATTCGTCACGTCGTATCCACCTGCTCGTATTACGACGGCGCCGGGCCGTCTCACGTGTTCTGCCGGGGCGTGGGGCTGTCCGGCCGTTTTCGGGGACTCCCCTGCCCTCGTATTCATGGACCCTAACGCGCGGGTCCCTCCGGGGAATCCCGGGAAAGGAACTGTTCGCTGTGAGCGCATGTGCTCCGCGGGGTTTAGCGGGAGTTCCGGCGGGGGCGGCTGTGTCTGTGACGGGGTCGGGGTCGGGGTGAGCGTCGCGGGGCTGTGCCCCGGGGCCCCTTGTCGCTTCTCGCCGTGGCTCCGCCGGGGGTGGTCGGGTGCGGCTCGGTGGGGGCTTGTCGCGCAGTTCCCCGCGCCCCTTCAGGGGCGCCCCGGTGGCCGCGGATCACAAGGGACCCTGCGTGGCCCCGGCAGGCACAGGACAGGCCCCCGGGGACCTGAGTTCCCGGGGGCCTGTTCTAGGTGTGCTTCAGAGGTGCCGTGGTTTTCAGGCCTCGGGCTTCTCCTCGACGGCCTCGGCCTCGGCGGCCGGGGTCTCCTCGGTGGCGGCCTCGGCCGTCTCCGTGGTCTCGTCCTCTTCCTCGTCGTCGAGGTCGACGATCTCGCCGTTGGTGTCCTTCACCGTGGCGGCCTCGACCACGACCGCGAGGGCCTTGCCGCGGGCGACCTCGCCGACCAGCATCGGGACCTGGCCGCCCTCGACGACCGCCTGGGCGAACTGGTCGGGGGACATGCCGGAGGAGGCCGCGCGCCGCATGAGGTGCTCGGTGAGCTCCTCCTGGTTGACGTTCAGCTTCTCCTTGTTGACCAGCTCGTCGAGGACGAACTGGGTCTTGATGCCCTTGACCGCGGCTTCCTTGGTCTCGGTGTCGAACTCCTCGGCCGTCTTGCCCTGGATCTCGAGGTACTTCTCGAGGTCGAGGCCCATCTGGCCGAGCTGGTGGTGCTCCAGGTTGTGCTTGCGGGTGTTGATCTCGTCCTCGAGGAGCTTCTCGGGGACGGGCACCTCGACGAGCTCAAGCAGCTTCTCCAGGACGCGCTCCTGGGCCTGCGTGGCCTGGTCGTACTGCTTCATGTTCTCGAGGCGCTTGCGGCTGTCCGCGCGCAGCTCCTCCAGGGTGTCGAACTCGGAGGCGAGCTGGGCGAACTCGTCGTCCAGGGCCGGGAGTTCACGGGCGGCGACCTGGGTGACCTTGACGGTGACCTCGGCCTCCTTGCCGGCCGCCGAGCCACCCTTGAGCTCGGAGGTGAAGGTGGCCTCGCCACCGGCCTCCAGGCCCGTGACGGCGGCGTCGACTCCTTCCAGCAGCTCGCCGGAGCCGATGGTGTAGGAGACGCCGTGCGCGACGCCGTCCTCCAGCACCTCGCCGTCGACCTTGGCCTCCAGGTCCAGCGTCACGACGTCGCCGTCCTCGGCGGCACGCTCGACCGGGGAGGTGGAGGCGAAGCGCTCACGGAGCTGCTCGACCGACTTGTCGATGTCCTCGTCGGTGACCTCGATCGCGTCGACCTCGACCTCGATGCCGGAGTAGTCCGGGATCTCGATGGTCGGGCGGACGTCGACCTCGGCGGTGAAGTTCAGCGTCTCGCCGTCCTTCAACTCCGTGATGTCGACCTCGGGCTGGCCCAGGACGTTGAGCTCGGCCTCGTTGACCGCGTCGGTGTAGAACTTCGGGAGCGCGTCGTTGACGGCCTCCTCCAGAACCGCACCGCGGCCGAACCGCTGGTCGATGATGCGCGCCGGGATCTTGCCCTTCCGGAAGCCCTTCACCGTGACCTGCTGGTTGATCTTCTTGTACGCCGCGTCGAGGCTGTCCTTGAGCTCCTCGAAGGGCACCTCGATGCTGAGCCGAACCCGGGTCGGGTTCAGGGTCTCCACGGCGCTCTTCACGGTTCGGTCTCCTTGGGGGCTGACTTCTTGGGGTTCTGCTGAGGGGTTCAGCGGGTTGTCCTGTTGCCGGACGCGGCAGAGCCTCAGCGGATTCGCGGCCCTTGAGGGACGTAAACAACGCAGACACACGGGCGCGCAGTTTGCATACTAGCCGCAGGCGGTACACGCCCCAAAAGGTGTCCTGCAAGATGATCCTGCCGGTGGTCCGGCACGATGGTCGGGGTGGCGGGATTTGAACCCACGGCCTTCCGCTCCCAAAGCGGACGCGCTACCAAGCTGCGCCACACCCCGTCTGGTGCGACACGTAGGGTACATGGCCACAGGCCAAGACGTTGCCGCATTTCAGGAGTGACAACGGAAGCGACAGCGGGAGTGGAAACCGGGTGTGCGTGAAGGGGGCTCGAACCGCTACGATGCTCTCTGTGCCGCGGTCGCTCTGACCTGCGGCGCACGCGTGCGGGCGTAGCTCAATGGTAGAGCACTAGTCTTCCAAACTAGCTACGCGGGTTCGATTCCCGTCGCCCGCTCTCTCACGTCCCCGGCCCGGTTCCTCTCTGGAACCGGGCCGGTCGCGTTCTCCCCATGGCGGCCGGACCCCCGGCCGGAGACCATGGCCTGCCACGCGGTCTAACACCACGGTCAGAACCGGATCTCGTTGATCGTGTCGGCTATCGAGTTCAGGAAGCGTTGGATGTCGTCCGCCATGCCGGTCGAGGCGAGGAAGAAGCCGAAGAGTATGGCGACGACCGCCGGGCCCGTCTTGATCGAGCCTCCACGGATCAGCACCACCAGGATGATTCCCAACATCAGCACCACTGACAACGAAATGGCCACACTGATCACGCCCTATGGTCGGTCCGCTCTACCGGCCCAGGGATGCGTTTCCTCGCACCCCCGCCAGATCCATCGTGCCACCAACGGGGCCACCGCATGCGGCCGGTGACGCATCATCTGCCCCATGAGATCGTTTTATCCCCATAGGGGACCAACAGCACGAAACATGTTCTTTGTTGGCGATTAGACCGACATTTACGCCCCTAAAGGCCAAGCAGTGTGCGCATTTTGGCGTACTTCTCGGTCAGGCGGGCGCGGGTCGGGGCGTCAAGTACCGCCAGACGGGCCGGGTTCGCGTTGTGCGCCAGGTCCGCCTCCTTGACCAGGAGCGCGCCGGGGGTGGCCAGGACGCGCCGGGCGTACGCCTCGGGGGTCTCCCCCGCGCGCTTGGTGACGGCCAGCACGATGTCCTTCGTACGGCGGGACAACGCGGCTTCCGCCAGCCAGTGTTCGGACAGGGCGTCGTCCTCGACGGCGTCGTGCAGCCAGGCCGCCGCGATCTGCTCGTCGTCGCCGCCACGCGCGCGTACGCCCTCGGCGACGGCCTGGAGGTGCTCCGCGTAGGGGCGGCCCGCCTTGTCCGTCTGCCCGGCGTGCGCGGCCCGGGCAATGGCCTCGACTTCGGCCAGGGACATCGCCTTCATCGGTTCCATCGGTTCCATCGGTTCCATCGGTTCCATCGGCTTCATCGGCTTCATCGGCTTCATCGGCTGGATCAGCTCGTCGCCTGGGCAGTGGGGCCCTCGCGGCAGACCAGCAGGAGCGCCCTGTCGTCGTTCACGTCCCTGGCGACCGCCTCGATGAGGTGCCAGGCCGCGCCGTGGAAGCCGCCGGCCACATAGCGGTCGGCCTCGCCCGTCAGACGGTCGATGCCTTCGACGATGTCCCGCTCCGACGTCTCGACCAGGCCGTCCGTGAACAGCATCAGGACGTCCCCGGGGCGCAGCGATCCCTTCACGGGGTCGAACTGGGCTCCGTCGTACACGCCCAGCAGCGGGCCCTCCGCCGCTTTCTCCTCCCAGCGGCCCGTGCCCGCGCTGAGCTGGAGGCCCGGCGGATGGCCGGCCGAGAAGAGTTCGTAGTCGCCCGAGTCCAGGTCCAGGACGAGGTGGATCGAGGTCGCGAAGCCCTCGTCCCAGTCCTGGCGGAGCAGGTAGCCGTTCGCCGCCGGGAGGAAGGCGTGCGGCGGGAGGGAACCCAGCAGGCCGCCGAAGGCTCCGGAGAGGAGCAGGGCCCTGGAGCCCGCGTCCATGCCCTTGCCCGAGACGTCCGTCAGGACGACCTCCATGGTGCGGCCCCCGTTCGTACGGGCGGCCACCACGAAGTCGCCCGAGAACGACTGGCCGCCCGCCGGGCGCAGCGCCATCTCCCGGTGCCAGCCCTGGGGCAGCTGCGGCAACTTGCTCTGGACGCGGATGCGTTCGCGCAGGTCGAACAGCATCGTGCCGCCGCGTCGCCAGGGGACTCCCACCCGGCTGCGGAACTGGGCGATCAGCAGGCCGAAGAAACCGCAGGCCGCCACCACCAGGACCACACCCGGGGTGACCCGGCTCGGGCCCTCCGTGTACGGGCCCAGCTTCACCGACTCCACTATCAGCGCCGTCGCGGCGGCCGCGTACAGGCCCAGCAGACTGGACGGGCGCAGCAGGAGGCCGCCCGCGACGATCGGGAGGACGAGTGCGGCCGGTGAGCACCACACCGAGTTGGCCAGGGTCGTGGCGGCGATGACCGGGATCGTGATGAGCAGACCGGCGAGCGCGATCCAGTCCGAGCCGTCGCCCCGGAAGTAGTCCACGGCGGATCTGCGCAGGCCGGTGCGGACCCGGTGAGCCTGCTTCTTCAACCGGGCCGTGAACGTCTCGGCCTCCGCGCGCCGCTCTCGTCCTGCTGCCATTAGTTCGGGACCCTATCCATCGGACCAGCCGCTTGGCACGGGAGGTCCCACTTGTCCCCCGTCCGAGCCTCAACTTCACAGTGAAACCCACCGAGGGCCGGTCCGAGGCCCCGAGAGAGAAATTCCCTCGCCCGTCCCTCGCCCCCCTGGTAGTCATGCCTCATGACTACCTCCAGGACTTCCGGGGCCCCCGGCACGACCGAGCTGCGGGTGCTCCGGCCCGACGACTGGGATCAGTGGTACGACAACCTGCTCCGCGCCTTCGGCGGAATGCCGGAGTCCGCCGAGGAGCGGGCGTTGTGGAAATCACTCACCGAGCACGACCGTTCCATCGGGGCCTGGGACGGTGACACGTGTGTGGGCAGTGCCGGTGCGTTCACATTCCGGGTAACCGTACCGGGCGGTGCGTCCGTGCCGGCGGCGGGCGTCACGATGGTCGGTGTCTCCGCCACGCACCGCAGGCGCGGGGTGCTCACCTCGATGATGCGGCGGCAACTGGACGACGTACGGGGCCTGGGCGAGCCGCTGGCCGTCCTCACGGCGTCCGAGCCCGCCATCTACGGCCGGTTCGGGTACGGCGTCGCGACCCACTCGCTGTCCTTCGAGATCGACACGACGCGGGTACGGCTGACGGTGCCGGACGGCGCCGACGACGTACGGCTGCGGTACGCCGTACCGGCCGAAGTCCTCGACGACTGTGAGGCGGTGTACGCGCGGCGGGTGCCGGAGCGGCCAGGGATGCTGGCGCGGATGCCCGGCTGGGCGCCGGTGATGGTGCTCGACCCCGAGGGCGAGCGGGACGGGGCGTCGCCTTTGCAGTGCGTCGTCGCCGAACGGGGCTCGGAGCGGGGCGCGGAGGTCGTGGGGTTCGTCCGCTTCCGGGTCAAGCCCGACTGGGACCTCACCGGGTCCAACAGCTCGGTCGTCGTCGAGGACCTGGAGGCGCTCGACGCCGCCGCGCAGGGGGCGTTGTGGCGTTTCCTGTTCGGCATCGACCTCACGTCGAAGATCGTCGGACGCTCGCGGCCGGTCGAGGAACCGTGGCATCACATGGTGTCGGACATCCGGCGGTGCGCGACGCGCAGGCGGGACTCGCTGTACGTACGACTGGTGGATCTGGGGGCCGCGTTGGAGGCCCGGACCTATCAGGCGCCGGTGGATGTCGTGTTCGACGTCGAGGACGCGTTCTGTCCGTGGAACTCCGGGCGTTGGCGGCTGACGGGCGATACCAAGGGAGCGGTGTGCCGGCGTACGGACGACGCGGCTGATCTCGCGCTGTCCGTACGGGAGTTGGGGTCCGCCTATCTGGGCGGCGTGCCGTTGGCCGGGCTGGGGGCGGCCGGGCGGGTGCGGGAGATCCGGCAGGGGGCCTTGGCTGAGGCTTCTGTGGCGTTCGGGTCGGTGGTGGTGCCTTGGCTGTCGCACGGGTTCTGAGGGGTGGTCTGGGGGGCGGTCTGAGGGCCGCGCTGGGGGCCGCGCTGAGGGCCGCGCTGATTTCCGTTCCCGTGCCTGTTCTGATGCCGGGTGCGGTGACCTCTCCCGTGGTTTCTCACTTGCGCTGGCAGGTGGGGCACCAGAAGAGGTTGCGGGCGGCGAGGTCGGCGGTGCGGATCTCGCCGCCGCAGAGGTGGCAGGGCAGGTTGGCCCTGCGGTAGACGTAGACCTCGCCGCCGTGGTCGTCGACGCGCGGCGGGCGGCCCATCGCCTCCGGGGTGTGCTCCGGGCGGACGGTGTCGATGCGGTTGTTGCGGACTCCCTCGCGCATGAGGGCGACCAGGTCGTTCCAGAGCGCGTTCCACTCGGCGGGTGTGATGTCCCTGCCGGGGCGGTACGGGTCGATGCCGTGCCGGAACAGGACCTCGGCGCGGTAGACGTTGCCCACGCCCGCGATGATCTTCTGGTCCATGAGGAGGGCGGCGATCGTTGTACGGCTGCGGCTGATGCGCGCGTACGCGGTCACGTGGGCGGCGTCTTCGCGGAGGGGGTCCGGGCCCAGGCGGTCGTGTATCGCCTGCTTCTCGGGGTCCGTGATGAGGGCACAGGTGGTGGGGCCCCGGAGGTCCACGTACGAGGTGCTGTTCGTGAGGCGGAGGCGGACCGTGTCCGTGGGGGGTGGGGCGGGGGCGGCGCCGAAGTT
>NZ_LIQQ01000633.1 GCF_001418565.1 Streptomyces graminilatus
GGTTCAAGTCCCGTCACTCACCCTGATTGATCAAGGCCCGACCTGCGAAAACAGGTCGGGCCTTCTTCTTGTTCGAGATCACGGGAACAGTACGGGAACACACCCCCCTCCCGAAGCCCCGCTTCGGGTCGTATTGTCCCCCCATGGCGAGCGTCACTGAAAGAAACTGGAAGAACGGCACTACGACCTATCAGGTGAAGTGGCGTCAGGACGGCGCGTGGCAGACCGAGAACTTCGGTGGCCCCGACAGCGAGCAAGCAGCCGGTCAGGCGGAGCAGTTCAAGGGTCTCGTCGAGGCTCACGGCAACAAGTGGCCGTTCGGCTGGATCCGTGGCAAGGGCTTCGTTGAACCTGAAGTGCACCCCGACGACGCCCCGTTCCTCGCGTGGGCACACCGTTACGTCGACCGCCTCACCGGCGTCGAGGCGCGTACGAAGAAGGACTACCGCCGGGACATCGACAACCACTTCGCCGGGCTGCTCCACACGGGCCCGGACGGCGTCGAGCGGCGGTACGGCGGACTCGTCCACACCCTCAGGGACGGCTCGTTCAACCCCGCGACCGTGTGCACCATCACGGAGGACGACCTGCAGGACTGGGTCCGCGTCCAGTCCGAAGGCGTACGGGACCCACATCACCCCGACAGATGGCTGATCCGGAAGGCCAGCCCGAAGAGCATCGCGAATCGCCACGGCTTGCTGTTCTGCATCTTTCAGGCCGCCGTGGACGCCCCGCAGCCGCTGCGTGTGACGAACCCGTGCGCGAAGACCAAGCTGCCGCGCACGGACGATCAGACCGAGGAAGAGATGTGCTTCCTCGAGCACGACGAGTACGCCCGTATCAGCGCTGAGATGCGGATGTTCGATCCGAAGGCCGCCGACCTGATCGACTTCCTCGTCGGCACCGGTCTGCGCTGGGGCGAGATCACCGCGCTCCAGCACCGCGACGTGAACACACGGCGCAAGACGATCAGCATCCAGCGGGCATGGAGGCGCCAGGAAGACAACACCTTCGCAGTCGGGCCACCGAAGACGAAGAAGGCCCGCCGCGTGCTGGCTCTGTCCGCCAGCCAGATGGAACTGTTGCGCCATCACATGCTCGGCCGGCGCCCCGAGGACTGGATCTTCCGGGGCCGGGACGGCGCCGCCTGGCGGCACAGCAACTTCTACAACAGGAAGTGGAAGAGGGCTCTCGCGGAGGCCACCAAGAAGGGGCTGACGAAGCAGCCCCGGCTGCACGATCTTCGCCACACGCACGTGTCATGGCTGATCGGTGCGAATATCCCTCTTCCCGCTATCCAGGCACGCCTGGGACACGAGTCGATCACGACCACGGTGGACCGGTACGGGCACTTGGTGCGGGCCCTCGACGGCGAGATCATCGCCGCCGTCGAGGCTGCCATGCCCGTGCAGGACTTCCGCTCCCACCTCAAGGCTGTCGGATAGCCACCTCACCCCGCTTGTGGGGGCTGCCAGTTCTGCTCCCACAAGCCGTTACTAACTGCGTGGTTCAGTTCGGCGAGCAGTTCTACGCGAGCTTGGGGGGTGATAGCGCCGCGCACAACGAGCCATGTGAATCGGTTGTCTTTTTCCTCCAGGCCCATGACGACTTTGCCTCCGGGCAGAGAGTCGACGTACTCCATCTCGACGCCCAGGACCTGGGCGTCGACCAGGGTGCTGTCCTCCGCCGGTGCATCTTCGTCTGCCATCCGTGTGACCCCCTTGCTTGGCAAGCCCCACGCGTTCGCACTGCCGCTCGAACGCGCGAGCGAACGTAACCAGTTACGCCCCCCAGGCGGATGACCGACAATGCCATACCGCTTACCCCGTGACCAGGGCTCACCTACGAGTAACTGGAAGTCGCGGGAATCCAGGCCGCCGCTGGTCAGCGTCCAGTACTGAACGTGCAGCTATGGCCAACGACTTGAGGGATGCCGCACGCGACCCGGAGAAACCGGGGAGTAGGTACGGTTTTCAGCCAGTCATACTGGGCGCGTTCGACGCGATTCGATGATGTCCCGCACCCACGCCTGGTCCTCGGGGCTCATATCCCGGTAGCCGTGCACGAGGGCCCGCACTTCGGCGTCTTCGCTCCACACGGTGTCGATGCCGAAGAACTGGGCGCCGGCGGCCTCCTGCACCTGCCCAAGCGGCAGGCGGAAGCCCTGGGCAAGTGCGCGCAACTGCGGACGCGTGGGCCCCTTCGTGCCCAGAACGCCATTGATCAGGTTGCCGAGGGTGCTGGGCGGATACTGGGGCTTCCGGTCCGGGTCTTTGGGATCAACGCAAGCCGCCGCGAGTTCACGCAGGCCCAGGCCCAACCGCCCCTTACGGTCGCGCAGAAGGTCGGACAGATCAGTCCGGTCCGTCGGCCCCTCATCCGTCATTACCCCTCGCCTCCTGATTGCGTGAGCACGCCAGTGCCCATGTGTCAGCCGGTACGTATGTGGCGTTCATCCTGCTCAGCGCAGGGTAAGGCATTCCTTCGCTGGTCACAGTGTCCAGGTTCCTGGATGGTCGGCGCCAGTCCGTCAGGTCACCTTGACCAAATCCAGCACAAGAAGGTCGTACAGAAAACTGGACAAGGTGGCCAACTTTCTGACACGGTGGGCCTGTCCAAATTTCTGGTCACTCTGTCCAAGAGGTATGCCCGTGGCTTCTGAACCCCGATACCGGCTGGTCAAGCCCGGTCTCATGAGAGAGCTGATGGACCGTACGGGGACTGGCTCGGATGTCAGCGGCCGGGAACTCGCGTCCAAGGTCGGCATCCCGCACGGGACCATCGACGCTCTCCTGAGCGGCAATACCAAGACACAGCCGTCCAGCGTCGCGCACGAGATCTGTCGTGTCATCGGCGTAGACCTGCTGATCCTTTGGGCCCCCACCGGGCGAGCTGTGCCGGCGGAGGACACCTCTACCGCCGCCCCGCATCTGGCGGTCTCCGCATGAAGCGCCGGTACACGTACCCCGAGGCGGCGCACGAGCTCCGTGTCGAGGAGTCGTGGCTGCGCCGGCACATCAAGCGGCTGCCCCACGCGAAGAAGGGGCGGGTCGTCACGTTCTCCGAGGACGACCTCGACCGCATTGATACTCTGCACCACCACGAGCCGTCAGCGGGCCCCTTCGCCCAGGAATCCGTCCCGTCCGCTGGCGCCAGCCTGCACCCGATGAGTCACCTTCGGCCGCTGCCGTCGCGTGGTGCACGCGTACGAACCGGCTGATCAACGGAGTCGGGGCCGCTCCGGATGCGACCCGGACCAGCCCCGAAAGCAGATCACCTCACCACTCTGAAAGCTGAGGTTCACCGTGGAACAGGCTACCCAGCCCGCCACCCCC
>NZ_LIQQ01000634.1 GCF_001418565.1 Streptomyces graminilatus
GACGGTGCCGTCGGGGTCGAGGAAGGCCGGGTCGCCGCCGGGCACCATGCCGAGTTCCCTGGCCCGGCGCTGGAGGGCGTCGGGCGCGGCGTAGGCGTCCACGTCCCGCTGGAGCGCCTGTTCCTCGTCGGTGAGGCTCTTGGTGTCCTTCTGGAGGTCGTCGAGGCGGAACCCGCCTTCGCTGAGCGCGGAGTTCAGCACGAGGAGCGCGATGAGGCCGCCGCCCAGCAGGAAGACGACCAGCAGGACGAAGGGGGTACGGGCGGCCTGTCCCGGCCCGGCGGGGAAGAGCCGGGCGAGCCGGGCGGCCCGGCCCTTCGGTTCGGGATTCCTTTTCACTGGTCCTCCCCGCGAGCCGGGTCTTCCCGCGTGTGCGCCCGCTCGCCTGCCCGGCGAGTCGGGCCTTCCCACTCCCCCGCGGTCCCCTCCGTACGCCTCACTCGGTGTCCTCCCTGATGCGCTGGGCCCCGCGCAGTCGCGCCGGGGCGGCTCGCCGGTTCTCGGCGATCTCTTCCTCGGTGGGAAGTTCGGCACCACGGGTGAGCAGCTTGAGCCGGGGCTGGTAACGCTCGGGCACGACCGGCAGTCCGGGGGGCGCGGTGTTGGCGGCGCCGGCCGCGAACACCTGCTTGACCAGCCGGTCTTCGAGCGAGTGGTACGACAGGACGGCGATCCGGCCGTTCACGGCGAGTGCCTTCACCGCGGCCGGGATCGCCCGTTCCAGGACGGTCAGTTCACCGTTGACCTCGATGCGCAGTGCCTGGAAGGTGCGCTTGGCGGGGTTGCCGCCGGTGCGCTTGGCGGCCTGCGGCAGGGAGTCGCGGATCAGTTCGACGAGCCGGGCGCTGTTGCTGAAGGGCTCCTTGTCGCGCTCGCGCACGATCGCGGAGACGATCCGCTTGGCCTGCTTCTCCTCGCCGTACGCCCGCAGGATCCGGACGAGTTCGCCCGGTGGGTAGGTGTTGAGGACCTCGGCGGCGCTGATGCCGGTCGTCTGGTCCATGCGCATGTCGAGGGGCGCGTCCTGGGCGTAGGCGAACCCCCGGTCGGCCTCGTCGAGTTGCATGGAGGAGACACCGAGGTCGAAGAGGACCCCGTCGACCTTCGGCAGGCCCAGCCGGTCGAGTACGTCGGGCAGTTCGTCGTAGACCGCGTGCACCAGGTCGGCGCGCTCGCCGAAGGGGGCGAGCCGCTCGCCGGAGAGGCGCAGTGCCTCCTTGTCGCGGTCGAGGGCGATCAGCCGGGCCTCGGGGAAGCGGGCGAGCAGTGCCTCGCTGTGGCCGCCGAGGCCGAGGGTGCAGTCGACGACGACCGCTCCGGGCCGCTCCAGCGCGGGCGCCAACAGGTCCAGGCACCGCTGGAGCATCACCGGGACATGTCGACTGTTGCTCAAGGGGCCCTCTCAGGTCCGGCACGGTGTTGTACGCACCGCCGGGTCCCCGCCCGCTCGGAGAAGGGGAGGCCGGCCGGCGCCGGAAGCGTCAGCCGACCGGGAGCGGGAGGAGGCCGAGCCGTACGTACGCGCCGCGCACGCGGGGGGATTCTGTCAATCCAGCAGGGAGTCTCGGCTCCCGCTTCGCGTCACTTTAGTCCACGGTGTCGCGCGGTCAATCAACCGGCCCGCGCGTGGTGCATACCGCCCCGGAAAGCCACGAATCGCCCGGAATGACTCGTACGGACACACTCCCACCACCCCTGTGGGTTGCCTCACAACAACGCTCATTGAGGTTCTTTGTCCTCTCTCACACCGGGCCCACGACGGGCGTGACCAGTACCGTCATGCTTATGACGACTTCCGCATCAGTTCCCACCGGACCCGAAGGCGCCATAACCACCGACGGCGCCGTCATCGACCGCCTCGTACAGGCCAACGGAGAGTACGCGGCCGCCTTCACCGACCCGGGGATGGACGCCCGCCCGGTGCTCCGGGTGGCGGTCGTGGCCTGCATGGACGCCCGTCTCGACCTGCATGCCGCGCTCGGCCTGGAGCTCGGCGACTGCCACACCATCCGCAACGCGGGCGGCGCCGTCACCGACGACGTGATCCGCTCCCTCACCATCAGCCAGCGGGCGCTCGGCACCCGCAGCGTCGTCCTCATCCATCACACCGGCTGCGGCCTGGAGTCCCTCACCGAGGAGTTCCGGCAGGAGCTGGAGGCCGAGGTCGGCCAGCGCCCCGCCTGGGCGGTGGAGGCCTTCCGGGACGTCGACCAGGACGTACGGCAGTCGATGCAGCGGGTGCGCACCAACCCGTTCCTGCTGCACACCGACGACGTCCGCGGCTTCGTCTTCGATGTGAAGTCGGGCCTGCTGCGCGAGATCGACCCCGCATAATCGACTGCGCACAACCGAACCGGACCGCGCATCCATACGTATGTCTCTACGAAATTTACCCTTCACTTCAGGGTCGAAATGGCCCGAAAATCAGACATACCCCTGCCAGTTATCCACAGGCGAGTGACACGAACCGGTAACGGCAACAAGAATGCGGGTGTGACGTCACGCGGGGCTCACCCCGCGTGGTGTCCGTGTTTCGGGGTGGGCCGGTCGGCATCGCAGCGCGTCGGCCCGGAGAAAGAACGGGCCTAGGAGGGCCGTGTGACGACCTATGACGATCGAGCTAGCCTCACTGATCTGACCGCCACCGCGGAGCGAGTCCGCAGTTCGGTGGAGGGAGTGATCGAGGGCAAGCCCGAGGTCGTACGGCTTTCGCTGACCGTGCTGCTCGCCGAGGGACATCTCCTGATCGAGGATGTCCCCGGTGTCGGCAAGACCATGCTGGCGAAGACGCTGGCCAAGTCCATCGACTGTTCCGTGCGGCGCATTCAGTTCACGCCGGACCTGCTGCCCTCGGACATCACCGGTGTGTCCATCTGGGACCAGCAGCGCCGCGACTTCGAGTTCAAACCGGGGGCGATCTTCGCGCAGATCGTGATCGGCGACGAGATCAACCGCGCGTCGCCGAAGACCCAGTCCGCGCTCCTGGAGTCCATGGAGGAGCGCCAGGTCACCATCGACGGGCAGACCTACGAGCTGCCCAGCCCCTTCATGGTGGTGGCCACCCAGAACCCGGTCGAGATGGAGGGCACCTACCCGCTCCCCGAGGCACAGCGCGACCGCTTCATGGCACGCGTCTCCATCGGCTACCCGAGCCCGGAGGCCGAGCTGCAGATGCTGGACGTGCACGGCGGCGTCTCACCGCTGGACGACCTCCAGCCGGTCGCCCACGCGCACGACATCGTGAAGCTCGTCGAGGCCGTCCGCAACGTCCATGTCGCGGACTCGGTCCGCAGGTACGCGGTGGACCTGGTCGGCGCCACGCGCACACACCCCGACCTCAGACTCGGCGCCTCGCCGCGCGCCACGCTGCATCTGCTGCGCGCCGCGAAGGCGTCCGCCGCCCTGAGCGGCCGGGAGTACGCGCTGCCGGACGACGTCCAGGCCCTCGCGGTGGCCGTCCTGTCCCACCGGCTGCTCCCCACCGCCCAGGCCCAGCTCAACCGCCGTACGTCCGAGCAGGTCGTCGAGGAGATCATCCAGCGCACCCCGGTGCCCACGGCGGCCCAGCAGCAGAGCGGCTTCGGCATGGGCCGCTCCGCGGCCGACTTCGGCCAGCCGCCCCGGAGGCTTGGATGAGCGCAGGCGCGCCGGGACACCCGGAGGACGACCAGGGCGACAAGGGCGGGGTGCGCACCGCGCTGGCCGGTCTCACCACCCGAGGGCGCTCCTTCCTGGCCGCCGGGGTCGCCGCCGCCATCTGCGCGTACGTCCTGGGGCAGAGCGATCTGCTCCGGGTGGGCCTGCTGCTGTCCGTACTGCCGCTGGTCTGCGCGACCGTCCTGTACCGCACGCGCTACCGGGTGGCGGGCAGCCGCAGGCTCTCCCCCGCGCGCGTGCCCGCCGCCGCCGAGGCCCGGGTCCATCTCCGGATGGACAACGTCTCGCGGCTGCCCACCGGTCTGCTGATGCTCCAGGACCGGGTGCCCTACGTGCTCGGTCCGCGCCCCCGGTTCGTCCTGGACCGGGTGGAGCCGGGCGGGCGCCGCGAGGTGTCCTACCGGGTCCGCTCCGATCTGCGGGGCCGCTATCCACTGGGCCCGCTCCAGCTCCGGCTGACCGACCCGTTCGGCATGTGCGAGCTGACCCGCTCCTTCTCGACGTACGACACCCTCACGGTGATCCCGCGCGTGGAGGCGCTGCCCCCGGTGCGGCTGACCGGTGAGGCGACGGGGTACGGCGAGGGCCGGCAGCGCTCGCTGGCGCTGGCCGGCGAGGACGACATGATCCCGCGCGGATACCGCTACGGCGACGACCTGCGCCGCGTGCACTGGCGCTCCACCGCCCGCTACGGCGAGCTGATGGTGCGCCGCGAGGAGCAGCCGCAGCGGGCCCGCTGCACGGTGCTCCTCGACACCCGGGGCGACGCCTACCTGGGCGCGGGCCCGGACTCGGCCTTCGAGTGGGCGGTGTCGGGCGCCGCGTCCGTCCTGGTCCACATGCTCGAACGGGGCTTCTCCGTACGGCTGCTGACGGACACCGGGGACTCGGTGCCCGGTGAGGGCGCCGAGGGCTTCGCGGGCACCGGCCAGGGATCGGCGGACGCCGCCGGACTGATGATGGACACGCTCGCGGTGATCGACCACTCGGACGGCACGGACATCTCCCGCGCCTACGACGTGCTGCGCGGCGGCGGTGAGGGGCTGCTGATGGCGTTCTTCGGCGACCTCGACGAGGAGCAGGCCACGGTGGCCGCCAAGATGCGGCAGCGCAGCGGCGGTGCGGTCGCCTTCGTGCTGGACAGTGAGACCTGGGTGCGGGAACCCCACGAGGCGCCGGGTCCCGAGGACCCGGGCGAGGAGTCGCTGCGCATGCTGCGCGAGTCGGGCTGGACGGCGGTGCGGGTACCTCGCGGGGCCGACCTGAGCGAGCTGTGGCGACAGGCGGACCGGGAACGTTCCGGTCTCGGCGCCCTCAGCGGCGGGGAGGGACGGTCATGAGCGGGCGCGCGCGACTCGCGCTGTGCGCCTGGGCGGCCACCATGCTGACGGCATGCGCTCTGCTGCCGCTGGTCGGGAACGCGAGCTGGCTGCTCCAGGTGGCCCTCCTGCTGGGCGTCCAGACGGTCGTCGGCGCGGGTGCCAGGCGGGTGCCGCTGGGCTGGCCGCTGACGGTGGCGGCGCAGCTCCTCGTCACGCTCGTCCTGCTGACCGTGGTCTTCGCCCGGGAGCAGTCCCTCTTCGGCCTGGTCCCCGGCCCCGGCACCTTCCGGGAGTTCGGCGCGCTGCTTCGGGGCGGCGCGGAGGACGTGGGGCGGTACGCGATCCCGGCGCCGCTCTCCGACGGCATACGGCTGATGGTGGTCGGTGGCGCCCTGTTGATCGGGCTGGCCGTGGACACCATCGCGGTGACGTTCCGCAGCGCGGCGCCGGCCGGCCTGCCGCTGCTCGCGCTCTACTCGGTCGCCGCCGGGCTGTCCGACGGCTCGGGCAGCTGGGTGTGGTTCCTGCTCGCCGCGGCGGGCTTCCTGACGCTGCTCCTGGCCGAGGGCCGGGACCGGCTCTCCCAGTGGGGCCGGGTCTTCGCCGGCGGACCGCGCACGGCGGGCGACCAGTCGGCCGGCGGCACGGTCACCCCCGTCCGCACGGGACGGCGGATCGGCGCGGTCGCGCTGGGCGTGGCCCTGGTGGTGCCGCTGGCCCTGCCCTCGCTCGACGGCGGACTTCTGAGCGCCGCGGGCGGCGGCGTGGGGTCGGGCGGCGGGGGCGGCGGCACGATCTCCGCCGTGAACCCGCTGGTGTCGCTGCGCGACAGTCTGAACGTGAACGAGGACCGCCAGGTCATGTCCGTGCGCAGCAGCAGCGAGGACACCCAGGACC
>NZ_LIQQ01000635.1 GCF_001418565.1 Streptomyces graminilatus
GTCTGCGTCTGCGTCTGCGTCTGCGTCGCAGCAACCGTTCGCGCCTGTCGCGGTGGCCCGGCCGGTGCCCTTGCAGCAGGCTCCACTGGGGCGGCTCGTGGCGAATGCCGGGAAGGCGGGAAGCCGGGAAGCCCGCTAAGTAACGAAGTGACGAAGCTTGTAACGAACTAGTCCCGGTTGGCGTGTACGGCTCGTGTCACCCCAAGTCGCCTTGGTTAAGATCATCCGGCTGTCAGAAGGATCATGTTGACGGGGTGAGTACTTTCCGATGAACGACACAAGCACCATGCAGCCGCTGTCCGCCGACGCCCACGAGGCGACGGGCCACAGCAACGGCCACGGCAGGCACCGGGGTCCGGTCTCGGCCCACAACGACGAGACGACCCCGCACGGCCGTCACCGCAAGCCGTCCTCCGAGCAGGCCGAGAACAGGGCCTGAGCCCGACGGTACATCGAGACATCGATCTCGACGTCGACCGACTCCGCGTCGACCGACTCCGCGTCGACCGACTCGACGTCGAGTGAAGCGCAGCCCCGCCCGGTCGGTTTACGGGCGGGGCTGCTTGTCTCAGCCGCGCTTGAGGCCCAGCACCTCCGCCGCCGCGAACGTCTCCCCAGTGGGCCGCTTCGCGTAGTGCGGGGTGAGCAGCGCGTCCAGTTCGTCGTAGGTGAAGGTGTCCTGCTTGCTGTCGAACTTGGCGGCGACCCGGGGGCGTTCGACGACGGCGACCATCCCGCCGTGGACGACGAGCAGTTGACCGTTGACAAGTTCGGCGGCCGGTGATGCCAGGTAGCCGACGAGCGGGGCGACATGCTCGGGGGCGAGAGGGTCGAGGCCGGCCTCGCCCTCCTCCGGCTGCTGGAAGTCCTGGAAGACGTCCTCGGTCATCCGGGTCCGGGCGCGCGGGCAGATGGCGTTCGCCGTCACGCCGTACTTGGCGAGGGCGAGGGCCGTGGAGGTGGTCAGACCGACGATTCCGCCTTTCGCGGCGGCGTAGTTGGGCTGTCCGGCCGATCCGGCGAGAAACGCCTCCGAGGACGTGTTGACGATCCGCCCGTACACCGGGGCGCCGGTCGCCTTGGCGCGCTCCCGCCAGTGCGCGGCGGCGAAGCGGGTCGTGTTGAAGTGTCCCTTGAGATGGACCCGTATGACGGCGTCCCACTCCCCCTCCGACATGGAGAAGACCATGCGGTCGCGCAGGATGCCCGCGTTGTTGACGAGGATGTCCAGCCTTCCGAACTCGGCGATCGCCAACTCGACCAGTTCACGGGCCTGTTGGTGATCGGCGACATCTCCGGTGTGGGCGGTCGCCGTGCCGCCCGCCGCGCGGATCTCGGCGGCGACCTCCTCGGCGGGGGTGGCGGACGCCTCGCCCGATCCGTCCCGGCCGGGCTGTCCGTAGTCGTTGACGACGACGGCCGCGCCGAGCCTGGCCAACTCCAGCGCCTCGGCCCGGCCGAGACCGCGCCCGGCGCCCGTGACGATCGCGGCGAGCCCCTCAAGCGGCAGTGCCGGTGACAGCGACGGTGATGGTGATGGTGATGGTGACAGCGGTGACATCGGCGGCGTCCCTCAGATCTCGATGCACGTACGCAGTGCGGTCCCCGTGCGCATCTGGTCGAGTGCCTCGTTGATGTCGGCGAGCGGTACGCGGTGGGTGATGAGGCCTTCGAGGTCGACGCGTCCGGCGCGCCAGAGGGCGATCGTGCGCTCGTAGGACCGCATGACGTCGCCGCCGCCGTACATCGACGGCAGGATGCGCTTCTCGTCGAAGAACAGCTCGAACATGTTGAGTTGGAGGTTGTCGTCCATGGCACCGGCGCCGACGACGACCATGGTGCCGCCGCGCCGGGTGGTGTCGTAGGCGGTGCGGGCGGTGGCGGAGCGGCCGACGACCTCGAAGACGTAGTCGAACCCCTCGCCGCCGGTGAGCTGTTGCTTGGCGTTCGCCAGCTCGTCCGGCGAAACGGCCTTCGTTGCACCGAACTTGAGCGCGGACTCCCGGCGCGAGAGCACCGGGTCGACGGCGACGATCTCGGCGGCGCCCTGGAGCCGCGCGCCCTGTATCGCGGAGATGCCGACACCTCCGCAGCCGATGACGGCGACCGACGAACCGGCTTGCACCTCAGCGGTGTTGATGGCGGCACCGAGTCCGGTGGTCACTCCGCAGCCGATGAGGGCGGCGATGTCGAAGGGCACGTCGTCGGGGATGGGCACGGCGCAGCCCGCGTCGAGGACGACCTCCTCGGCGAATATGCCGGTGCCTGCCATGCCGAAGACATCGCCGCCGGGGCGCCGGAAGTTGGGGGTGCCCGCGTTCATGAACCCGGAGAGACACAGTTCGGTCTGGCCGCGCCTACAGGCGGGACAGGCGCCGCAGGCGGGCAGCCAGCAGATGACGACCCGGTCACCTGCCTTCAAGTGGCTTACCCCTTCCCCCACTTCGAGGATCTCGCCGGCGCCTTCATGACCGGGGACGAAGGGTGCGGGCTGCGGCAGTACGCCGCTCATCGCGGAGAGGTCCGAGTGGCACAGCCCGGTGGCCCGTATCCGGATCCTCACCTTGCCGGGGCCGAAGCCCACAGCCTCGACGTCGTCCAGGACGTCGAGCTTGTCCTGCCCGATCTCGTGCAGTACGGCTGCGCGCATGGCGCGGCTCCCTTCGGGGACCTACGGCGATGTACGGGGGTGTGCAGGCGAATGCGTGGGTGGGTGAACGGGTGGGTGA
>NZ_LIQQ01000636.1 GCF_001418565.1 Streptomyces graminilatus
GGTGGCCCGGTGGCCCGGTGGTCCGGTGGTCCGGCTGCCTGGTGGTCCGGTGGCCAGCAGCCGGTGGTCCGGCGGCTTGCCAGCTCGGTGGTCCGGCAGGTCGGCTGCCTGCCAGCTCGGTGGCCCGCCAGCCCGCCAGCCCGCCAGCCCGCCAGCCCGCCAGCTCGGTGGCTGGGTGCCCGGGTGGCCCGGCAGCCGGGTGGCCGGGTGACCCGGCAGTCCGGTGGCTCCTCAGCTCCTCAGTTCTTCCGTCATTGCCGCGCGCAGGCGCAGGGTGCCGACGAGGCGTTGGAATGCCTCCGCCCAGTAGCCTCCCGCGCCCGGTGACGCGTCCTCCCCTTCGTCGGGTGTCGCCAGCAGGCCGTCGAGGCGGCCGGCCTCGGCGGGGTCCAGACAGCGTTCCGCGAGCCCCATCACTCCGCTGAAACTCCATGGGTAACTCCCCGCGTCCCGCGCGATGTTGAGTGCGTCGACCACGGCGCGCCCCAGCGGCGGAGCCCACGGCACCGCGCATACCCCGAGCAGTTGGAAGGCCTCGGACAGCCCGTGCGTCGCGATGAACCCCGCCACCCACACGGCCCGTTCGGCTGAGTCCAGCGTGGCGAGCAGTTTCGCCCGCTCCGCCAGGGACACCGCCCCGGGTCCGCCCGCCTCGGGTGTCGAGGGCGCGCCGAGGAGCGCGCGGGACCAGTCGGCGTTCCGCTGCCGTACGGCCGCCCGGCACCACGCGGCATGCAGCTCGCCCTGCCAGTCGTCGGCCACCGGCAGTGCCACGATCTCCTCGGGCGTACGTCCGCCGAGCCGCCCCGGCCATGATCCGAGCGGGGCCGCCTCCACCAACTGGCCCAGCCACCAGGACCGTTCACCGCGACCCGCCGGGGCCTTGGCCACGACACCGTCACGCTCCATGCCCGCGTCGCACTCGTGCGGTGCCTCGACGGCGAGCACGGGCTCATCCCTCGTACTGTCCGTGCCGCCCTCGCCATCCGTGGCGTCCGCGCTGATCGTGTGGTCGAGCGCCACGCAGGCTCCCGCGCGGACCGCCATCCGTGCGGCGAGTGCCGAGTCGGGCAGCGCGGACAGCAACTCGGCCGCTGTCGCCCTGACGTTGCGGCTGCGGTCGGCCAACGCCCGCTCCAGGAAGGGCTCGTCCTCGGAGCGCAGTCCGGTGCGGAGCGAGTCGAGGAACATCAGCCGGTCCTCGGCACGCTCCGTCGGCCAGGTCGTCTCCAGCAGATCCCGGGCGGCGGCCGGCTCCCGCGCGCGTATCGCCGCGAGGAGGGAGACGCGTTCGGCGAACAGGCCCTCCTGCCACAGCCGCTGGATCCGCTCCGCCTCCTCGGGGCCGGGAAGGGACGTGCTCCCGCCCGGCGTCGAGCGCAGGGCGAACCGCCAGTCCGGGTTCAGCCGGGCGAGCCACAGCGCGCGCGGGCCCGCGAACGCCAGCGCCGCCGGACGCAGATCCGTACGCCCCCTGGCCGCGTCGAGCAGTGCGGGAAGTGCCTGGGGAGGGGCCGCGAAACCATGCGTGTTCGCCGCCGCGAGCCACTGGGGCAGCAGTTCCATCAGATCCGGCGCGGTGCCCCGGCGACCGCTGCCTCCTGGGGCGCCGGGCCGGTCGGCCAGCAGGAGCGACAGCCTTCGGGCCGCAGCGCGGGGCAGCGGCGGGCGCGGATCCGGCGCGGCGGGCTCCGGCCGCGCCGCCGCCCGGGCCGGCCGCAGCCCTGCCCGGCGCCTTACGGTCGCCACGGCCGCCGCGTCGAGCAGGGCGACCGGTGCCTCCCCGCCCGGCGGGCAGCCCGGGGGCGTACGCCGCTCGGTCCCGAGCAGTGCCGCGGTGACCAGTTCCTCCCAGTCGTCCGCCACGGGCGGGCTCATCGGGGCCGAGGTCCTGCTGCCGTTCATGAGATTCCCCTTCGTCTGCGTCGGGAGCCGAGGTGTCGTTGGCCGACGTGCCGTGAGCCCGTGAGCCCGCCGGCCCTTGAGCTCGTGAGTCCACGAGCCGTGGTGCGGAGTCGCCTCAGCACAGCGGGACCGCTTGTCCCGTCGCCCCCTCCGGCCAGGCCGTCAGAGGGGTGAAACCCCGGTGACCGCATTCGCCGAAGACCGTGACGGGGGCGCCGCCCGAGAGGGCGACAAGGCGCCACAGGCCTGGGTGAGCGACTGCGGACGGGGCCAGGGGCAGCGCCAAGTCGCTTTCGCCGGCCGCCAGTTGCCAGGAGCCGCCGTCCGGGACGGGTATGACCCGGTCCAGCGTCACCGGGAAGGAATCCAGCCAGGGGTCGTCCCGGAGCGCCTCCCCGTAGAGCTCCGTCGCCCGGGTGGCCGTCGTCCCCGGCGGCCGTGTCTCCGTCGGCGCCGGCGGTGTGAACCGCTCGCCCAGGACCGCCCGCAACTGCCCGGCGCCGGGATACGCGGACACCTCCGCGTCGAACGCCAGGCCGACCGGCAGTGTCAGTTCGGGGGCGCGGCCGGCCGCCCCGTAGGAGAGGAGCAGGGCGGTGCGGCCCGATTCGGCGCCGTGCAGCCAGATCCTGCGGGTCGTCAGACGGGCGTCCGCCGTCTCGTACTGGGCGAGGACCAGCCAGTGGTCGCGCACCGGCGGGCCGTCCGCCGGGCCCGGCAGACCGACCCGTGACCGCACCGTCGCCGCCAGACCGTCCGGCAGCTCGTCCCGGCGCAGCCAGCCCCGGTCGAGAAGGTGGAGCAGCGCGCACTCCTCCAGCAACCGCACCGGCCACCCCGGACCGGACGCCGGTATCGCGCCCAACTCCCTTACCCGCGCCGCCAGTCCGGGTGCCTGGGCGTCGACCATGCGAGCCGCCGTCTCCTCCCACAGCCCGTACCCCGCCTGCTCCGCCGAGGCCAGGCCGCCGCGCAGCAGGTCGGCCAGCCGCTGCTCCAACTCCGTCGCCCCCGCCGTGACCCGCTCGGCCCGGCGCTCCGCTCTGCGCCGCGCCGCCTCCGGATCAGCGGACCCGGCCGGGGAACCGGCCGCGCCCGCCGCCCGTTTCTCCTCCGAGCGCTTCCGCCGCCCCGCCAGCCACTCCTCCGCCCAGCCCGGCGCCTCTCCCTGCGGCACCGCGCCGTCCTCGCCCGCCCAGAGCAGCAAGAGCCCGAGCGCGTGCTTGCACGGGAACTTGCGGCTCGGACAACTGCACTTGTACGCGGGCCCGGTGGCGTCCGCGATGTCGACAACCGTCTGGTACGGCTTGCTGCCGCTGCCCTTGCACAGTCCCCACACCGTCCCCTCGCCGGAACTGCCGGCCTCCGACCACGGCCCGGCCGCGCCGAGTTTGCTTCCCGCTTTGCGTGACGAGACGTCAGGCGCCAGTGCCAGCACCTGATCCGCCGTCCAGCGCACCCCCTGCTGAGTCATGACACCGAAGGTAGATCCCGGCACTGACAATCGGTCCGAGCGGCGATCGGCGCTCGGCTCCGAAAACGGCATTTTCGCAGGTCATGACGCATTGTCAGTGGCGTGGTGCAGTGTGGTCACCAGATCCGAACGGGCCAAGACCGGCCGAGCTGGAGGGGGACCGAGCCATGCCTGTTTCCACTGAACCGACATCCGTCGACCCGCGTCACGAGCAGTCCGCGCACGCGAACGGCACGGAGGAACTGCGCCCGCACGCCGAGGACGCCTTCGCCGCCGAACTGGCGGCGCTGGCCGCGCAGGACGACCGCCCGCGCCCGGCCCGCTGGAAACTGTCGCCGTGGGCCGTGGCGACCTATCTGCAAGGTGGCACCCTGCCCGACGGCACGGTGATCACACCGAAGTACGTGGGCCCGCGCCGTATCGTCGAGGTCGCCGTCACGACCCTCGCCACCGACCGCGCCCTGCTGCTGCTCGGCGTGCCCGGTACGGCGAAGACCTGGGTGTCCGAGCACCTGGCGGCGGCGGTCAGCGGCGACTCGACGCTGCTGGTCCAGGGCACGGCCGGCACGCCTGAGGAGGCGATCCGGTACGGCTGGAACTACGCGCGGCTGCTCGCGCACGGACCGAGCCGCGAGGCCCTCGTGCCCAGCCCCGTCATGCGGGCGATGGCGGAGGGGATGACGGCCCGCGTCGAGGAGCTGACCCGCATCCCGGCCGACGTACAGGACACGCTGATCACGATCCTGTCGGAGAAGAACCTGCCGATACCGGAGTTGGGGCAGGAGGTGCAGGCGGTACGCGGGTTCAACCTGATCGCCACGGCCAACGACCGCGACCGCGGGGTCAACGAACTGTCCAGCGCCCTGCGCCGCCGCTTCAACACGGTGGTGCTGCCGCTGCCGGAGAGCGCGGATGCCGAGGTCGACATCGTCTCGCGCCGGGTCGACCAGATCGGCCGCTCGCTCGACCTGCCCGCCGTGCCGGACGGGGTCGACGAGATCCGCCGGGTCGTGACCGTCTTCCGTGAACTCCGTGACGGGGTCACGTCGGACGGCCGGACGAAGCTGAAGTCGCCCAGCGGCACGCTGTCCACCGCCGAGGCGATCTCGGTCGTCACCAACGGGCTGGCCCTGGCCGCCCACTTCGGCGACGGCGTCCTGCGGGCCTCCGACGTGGCCGCGGGCATCCTCGGCGCCGTCGTCCGCGATCCGGCGGCCGACCGGGTCGTCTGGCAGGAGTACCTGGAGGCGGTGGTCCGCGAACGCGACGGCTGGAAGGACTTCTACCGGGCGTGCCGGGAGGCGAGCGCGTGAGCCGGAATACGGGTGCGGGTGTGGGTGCGGGTGCGGACAGGTGGGGGAGCGGGTTCGGCGTGTCGGTGGGAGGAGATTCGATGTTCGTGCAGGTCGGTGCGGTGACGGTGGCTGTTGGTGATGACGGTGACTCCACGTGGCGCAGGAGGGGGCGGCGTGACGGACGTTGAGGGGCGTACGGGGCCGCTGCTGCTCGGGGTGCGGCATCACGGGCCCGGGTCGGCGCGGGCGGTGCGGGCCGCGTTGGCCGCTGCGCGGCCGGCGGTCGTACTGATCGAAGGGCCGCCCGAGGCCGACGCCCTGGTCCAACTCGCCGACGACGAGGACATGCGACCGCCGGTCGCCCTCCTGGCCCACGCCGTGGACGAACCCGGCCGCTCGGCGTTCTGGCCGCTGGCCGAGTTCTCCCCGGAGTGGGTGGCGATCCGCTGGGCCCTCGAACACGGGGTCCCGGCCCGCTTCATCGACCTTCCCGCCACGCACACGCTGGCGTGGGAGAACCAGGGCGAGGGGGAAGGGGAAGGGGAAGGGGACAGAGGTGGCGGTCCGGCGTCCGCCACCGACCTGGAGGCCGCCTCGGAGTCCGATCCGGAGGCCGACCCGGAGTCCGGTCCGGGCGCCGATCCGGGCGCCGATCCGCGGGTCGATCCGCTCGCCGTGCTCGCGCGAGCCGGCGGCTATGACGATCCGGAGCGCTGGTGGGAGGACGTCGTCGAGCACCGGGGGAGGGGGGAGCGGGACGCGTTCGCTCCCTTCGAGGTGCTCGAAGAGGCCATGGGCGCGCTGCGCGAGGTGTACGGGAGCGGGGGCCACGACCGGGATCCGGTGCGCGAGGCGTACATGCGGCTCCAAGTGCGGTCGGCGCAGCGGGAGTTCGGGGACGCGGCGGTGGCGGTGGTGTGCGGTGCCTGGCATGTGCCCGCGCTGCGGCGGAAGACAGCCGTCGCCGCCGACAGGGCCCTGCTGAAGGGGCTGCCCAAGGTCAAGGTGGACGTGACCTGGGTGCCGTGGACGCATCGCAGGCTCGCGCGGGCCAGCGGGTACGGGGCGGGCATCGACTCGCCCGGCTGGTACGGGCACCTGTTCGGCGCGCGGGACCGGCCGGTCGAGCGCTGGATGACCAAGGTGGCGGGGCTGCTGCGCGACGAGGACAGGATGGTCTCCTCGGCGCACGTCATCGAGGCGGTGCGGCTGGCGGAGACGCTCGCCGCGATGCGGGGCCGCCCGCTGGCGGGGCTGACCGAGACGACCGACGCCGTGCGGGCGGTGATGTGCGAGGGCTCGGACGTGCCGCTGGCCCTTGTGCGGGACCGGCTTGTCGTCGGAGACGTACTCGGCGAGGTACCGGAGTCGGCGCCCGCTGTGCCGTTGCAGCGCGACCTGACACGGCTTCAGCGTCGGCTGCGGCTCAAACCGGAGGCGCTGGAAAGGGAGTTGGAGCTCGACCTGCGCGGGGAGACCGACGCCGGACGCAGTCGGCTGCTGCACCGCCTGCGGCTGCTCGGGATCGGCTGGGGCGAGCCCGCCGTGTCGCGTGGCAGCACCGGTACCTTCCGGGAGACATGGCGGCTACGGTGGGAGCCGGAGCTTGCGGTACGGGTCGCCGAGGCCGGTGTGTGGGGGACGACCGTGCACTCGGCGGCGACCGCCAGGGCGGAGGCCGACGCGGTCGGCGCGGGCTCGCTTGCCGATGTGACCGCGCTCGCCGAACGCTGTCTGCTCGCCGAGCTGGCCGACGCGCTGCCCGTCGTGATGCGCGTCCTCGCCGACCGCGCGGCCCTGGACGCCGACGTGGGCCACCTGGCGCAGGCACTGCCGGCACTGGTCAGGTCCCTGCGCTACGGCGATGTGCGCGGTACGGACACCCGGGTACTGGCGGAGGTCGCGACGGGCCTCGCCGAACGCGTCTTCGTCGGCCTGCCCCCGGCCTGCGCCGCACTCGATACGGAGGCCGCCGAAGAGATGCGGCGCCATGTGGACGCGGTCCACGGAGCGGTGGGGCTGCTGGACGAGGCGACGGGCCCGAAAGCGGCTCCAGCCCCGGCGAAGGCTCCGGCCCCGACCCCGGCGAAGGCTCCCGCTCCGGCCCCGGTGAACGCCCCGGCGCACACCACTGCCACGGTGACGCCTCCCGGCGGTGTCCCCGCAGGTGCCGTCGCGGGGACAGCGGAGACACCANNGACGTCACGGTGAGCTCCGGCGGCGCTGGCACTCCGTGCTGCGGGTGCTGTCCGGGCGGGACAGCGTGGCCGGGGTCATACGCGGGCGGGCCGTGCGGCTGCTGCTGGACGACGGGGAACTGGCGCAGGACGAGGCGGCCGTGCTCATGGGGCTCGTGCTGTCGCCGGGGACGGCGCCGGGGGACGCGGCGGCGTGGATCGAGGGGGTTCGTCGGGGGCGGCTCCGGGGGCGGAATGCTGCTGGTGCACGACGAACGGCTGCTCGGG
>NZ_LIQQ01000637.1 GCF_001418565.1 Streptomyces graminilatus
CCGGTGTGGAACCAGCCGTCGGACTCCAGCACCTCGGCGGTCTTCTCGGGCAGGCCGTGATAGCCCTCCATGATGCCGGGCCCGCGCAGCAGGATCTCGCCGTCGTCGGCGATGCGCACCTCCGTGCCGGGCAGCGGCTTGCCGACCGTACCGGTGCGGTAGGCCTCACCGGGGTTGACGAAGGAGGCGGCGGAGGACTCGGTGAGTCCGTAGCCCTCCAGGATGTGGATGCCCGCGCCGGCGAAGAAGAAGCCGATCTCGGGTGCGAGGGCGGCCGACCCGGAGACACAGGCACGCAGGTTGCCGCCGAAGGCCTCGCGGATCTTGGAGTAGACGAGTGCGTCGGCGACCTTGTGCTTGGCGGAGAGGGCGAAGGGCGCCGAGGCGGTGCCGGTGCGCCGGAAGTTGTCCTGGCTCGCCTTGGCGTACTCGCGGGCGACCTCGGAGGCCCACTGGAAGATCTTGTACTTGGCGCCGCCGCCGGCCCGCGCCTTGGCCGCGACCCCGTTGTAGACCTTCTCGAAGATGCGCGGCACGGCGGCCATATAGGTCGGCCGTACGATCGGGAGGTTTTCGATGATCTTGTCGACCCGGCCGTCGACGGCGGTGACGTGCCCGACCTCGATCTGGCCGGAGGTCAGCACCTTGCCGAACACGTGCGCGAGCGGCAGCCACAGGTACTGCACGTCGTCCGGGCCGACCAGCCCGGTCGCGGCGATCGCCTTCGCCATGTAGGACCAGTTGTCGTGCGGCAGCCGGACCCCCTTGGGGCGGCCGGTGGTGCCGGAGGTGTAGATCAGGGTCGCGAGCTGGTCCTTCGTGATGGCCCCGACCCGCTCCTTGATCAGGTCCGGGTTCTTCTCCAGATACGCGGCACCGCGCTGCTCCAGCTCGGCGAGGGTGAGCACCCACTCGTCCGGCTCGACGCCGGCCGGGTCGATGACCACGACATGGGTGAGTTCGGGCAGCTCGGCGCGCTTCTCCCGCACCTTGGCGAGCTGGGCCGCGTCCTCGGCGATCAGCACCCTGCTGGCGGAGTCGGAGAGGATGAAGGCCGACTCGTCCGCGTTGGTCTGCGGATACACCGTGGTCGTGGCGGCGCCGGCGCACATGATGCCCAGGTCGCCGAGGATCCACTCGATACGGGTCGCGGAGGCGAGCGCGACGCGCTGCTCCGGCAGCACGCCCAGCTCGATGAGACCGGCGGCGATGGCGTAGACCCGCTCGGCGGCCTGCGCCCAGGTCAGCGCCTTCCAGTCGTCGGGGCCCGTACCGGCGGCGCGGGGCACCGGGTAACGGTAGGCCTCGGTGTCCGGCGTCGCGGCCACCCGGTCCAGGAAAAGACCGGCGACGGACGGCGGACGGTTCTCGATCAAGGTCTGTGTGTCGCTCACGACATCCTCCGTGGCCCGCATCGATGCGGCGGCTGGCTCATGTGCTGGCTCATGTACGGCTGCTGCTTAACTCGTGAGTAACTACCGAGCAGAGATCAGAGTAAGGCGCGACCGCCCGGCGCGTAAGTGGCGACGGCCTACCACTTCCCGCGGCGAGCGGCTGTTCGCTTCCCACAGACCCGGGCGGCCCGACGGTACACACACGAAGGGGGCCCGCCGCGTTCCCACGCGACGAGCCCCCGTTCTCCCGGTCCTCACGGGCGGGCGGTCCCGGCCCCCAAGGGCCGGTGCCGGCTACTTCTTGCCCTTGCCCGACCCCGCGTTGTCGTCGCTCGACAGGACGGCGATGAAGGCGTCCTGCGGAACCTCCACGGAGCCCACCATCTTCATCCGCTTCTTGCCTTCCTTCTGCTTCTCCAGCAGCTTCCGCTTACGCGAGATGTCACCGCCGTAGCACTTGGCGAGAACGTCCTTGCGGATCGCGCGGATGGTCTCGCGGGCGATGACCCGCGATCCGATGGCGGCCTGGATCGGCACCTCGAAGGCCTGCCGCGGAATCAGCTCGCGCAGCTTGGCGACGAGCCGCACCCCGTACGCGTACGCCGCGTCCTTGTGCGTGACGGCGGAGAACGCGTCCACCTTGTCGCCGTGCAGCAGGATGTCGACCTTGACGAGGCTGGAGGTCTGCTCACCCGTGGGCTCGTAGTCCAGGGACGCGTAGCCGCGGGTCTTGGACTTCAGCTGGTCGAAGAAGTCGAAGACGATCTCGGCGAGCGGCAGGGTGTACCGGATCTCGACCCGGTCCTCCGACAGGTAGTCCATCCCGAGCAGCACACCGCGCCGGGTCTGGCACAGCTCCATGATCGACCCGATGAACTCGGACGGCGCGAGGATCGTGGCGCGTACGACGGGCTCGTACACGTCGCTGATCTTGCCCTCGGGGAACTCGCTCGGGTTGGTGACGATGTGCTCGGACTTGTCCTCCATCACCACCCGGTACACCACGTTGGGCGCGGTGGCGATGAGGTCGAGCCCGAACTCGCGCTCCAGCCGCTCACGGATGACGTCGAGGTGGAGCAGCCCGAGGAAGCCGACGCGGAACCCGAAGCCCAGGGCGGCGGAGGTCTCCGGCTCGTAGACGAGCGCGGCGTCGTTGAGCTGGAGCTTGTCGAGGGCGTCGCGCAGCTCCGGGTAGTCGGAGCCGTCCAGCGGATAGAGCCCCGAGAAGACCATGGGCTTGGGGTCCTTGTACCCGCCGAGCGCCTCGGTCGCACCCTGGTGGAGGGTGGTGATGGTGTCACCGACCTTGGACTGGCGGACGTCCTTCACACCGGTGATGAGGTACCCCACCTCACCGACCCCGAGCCCGTCGGCGGGCTTCATCTCGGGGGACGAGACGCCGATCTCCAGCAGCTCGTGCGTGGCACCCGTGGACATCATCCGGATCCGCTCACGCTTGTTGAGCTGCCCGTCGATGACTCGTACGTACGTCACGACGCCCCGGTACGAGTCGTACACGGAGTCGAAGATCATGGCACGGGCGGGCGCGTCCGCGACCCCGACGGGGGCCGGGACCTCCGCGACGACCCTGTTGAGCAGCGCGTCGACACCGACACCGGTCTTGGCGGAGACCCTCAGGACGTCGTCGGGGTCGCAGCCGATGAGGTTGGCGAGCTCCTCGGCGAACTTCTCCGGCTGGGCGGCCGGCAGGTCGATCTTGTTCAGTACGGGGATGATCTTGAGGTCGTTCTCCATCGCCAGGTACAGGTTGGCGAGGGTCTGCGCCTCGATGCCCTGGGCCGCGTCGACGAGGAGGACTGTTCCCTCACAGGCCGCGAGCGACCGCGAGACCTCGTACGTGAAGTCGACGTGGCCCGGGGTGTCGATCATGTTCAGGATGTGGGTCCTGGCCTGACCGTCCCCGTCGGTCGGCGCCCACGGCAGACGCACCGCCTGGGACTTGATCGTGATGCCGCGCTCGCGCTCGATGTCCATGCGGTCGAGGTACTGGGCGCGCATCTGTCGCTGGTCGACCACTCCGGTCAGCTGGAGCATCCGGTCGGCGAGCGTGGACTTGCCGTGGTCGATGTGCGCGATGATGCAGAAATTGCGGATCAGATCCGCTTCGGTACGGCTCGGCTCGGGCACATGGCTAGGGATCGCGGGCACGCAGGGTCCTGATTCTTGAGGCGTCCGCAGTGTCTGCGGTCTCGGGTCGGATCGATACGTAGGCTCCATGGTCCCACGGGCGAGGACCGGGGACCGGTTTGGGCGGGTTCGCGAGGTCCGGGCTGAGGTCCGGGCAGGGGTCCGGCAGCCGGATTGGGTCGTCCGGAAGGTGACTGGTAGCCTGGGTCGCTGTGTCTCATGCCCTCTCAGCAGGAGACACACATGCGGTAAAACGCAGTGAACCAAAGAAGCAATCAAACGGCGCGTGAGGCATGCCCTTGTGCGCCTGAACCTGAAAAGGCTCATTCGTGGCGAACATCAAGTCCCAGATCAAGCGGATCAAGACCAACGAGAAGGCCCGCCTGCGCAACAAGGCCGTCAAGTCCTCCCTGAAGACCGCGGTCCGCAAGGCTCGTGAGGCCGCTGCCTCGGGCGACATCGCGAAGGCCACCGAGGCTCAGCGCGCTGCCGCGCGTCAGCTCGACAAGGCCGTCTCGAAGGGCGTCATCCACAAGAACCAGGCCGCCAACAAGAAGTCGGCGCTTGCTTCCAAGGTTGCCTCGCTCCAGGGCTGAACCTCCCTTGATCTGACACACCGCCGGAAGGACCCAGCGGGCCCTCTCTCCCGCTCCCACCCGGCACCCCGGCTCCACGCACGATCTGCGTTCGCCACGCGGGCGTGAAGCCACCGGCAACACCAGCAGACGCTTCACCCGAAGGCCCCGGCCCTCGTCCTACCCCAGGACGGGACCGGGGCCTTCGGCATGAACACCGCAACGCGCTCCAGCGCCCTCCTGCCCCCCTACCCGCCTCTACGTGCGCCCCCGGGACCGAGCCGCCCGGGCGATCACCACGACCGCCTTCTCCAACGCGTACTCGGGATCGTCCCCGCCCCCCCTCACCCCCGCGTCGGCCTTGGCCACCGCCTGGAGCGCCTCGGCGACCCCGTCCGGGGTCCACCCCCGCATCTGCTGCCGCACCCGGTCGATCTTCCACGGCGGCATCCCCAGCTCCCGCGCGAGATCCGCCGGCCGCCCGCCCCGCGCGGAGGACAGCTTCCCGATCGCCCGCACTCCCTGCG
>NZ_LIQQ01000638.1:0-1594 GCF_001418565.1 Streptomyces graminilatus
GATCCCGGATCCCGCCCGGATTCCGCCCGGTCGGTCAACGAGTGCCTTGCTCGATCTTGTGAAAGAGGGGCTCGGTGTACGGCGTCGTCGGGCTGCCGATGTCGTCCTGCGGCAGTGCCGTGCCAGTGCCCGCGCGGCGCCTGGGTGGGTCTCTGCGGCCGGAACTGGCGCTGGAGCCTGGGGTGTTGCCGGTGGGAGGCGGAACGTCGTCCGGTTCGGGCGGAGTCCGATGGGGCGAACGGTCCGTATTCTCTTGATCATGGCCGCACCCACCGCATACGCACTGATCGCCACGGACCTGGACGGAACGCTCCTGCGTGCCGACGACACGCTCTCCGACCGGTCGCGGGCCGCGCTGGCGCGGGCCACGGCCGTGGGTGCCCGGCATCTGGTGGTGACGGGACGGCCGGCTCCGAGAGTCAGGCCCCTGCTCGACGACCTCGGCGCAGGGGGGCTCGCGGTGTGCGGGCAGGGGGCGCAGTTGTACGACGCCGGAACGGACCGTCTGCTGTGGTCGGTCACCCTGGACCAGGAACTGGCGGAGACCGCGCTCGGCAAGATCGAGGCCGAGGTCGGGCAGGTGTACGCCGCCGTCGATCAGGACGGCGTCGACGGGCTCACGCTCATCGAGCCCGGGTACCTGATGCCGCACCCGACACTGCCCGCCGTACGAGTGCCGCACCGGGACGATCTGTGGGCCGCGCCGATCAGCAAGGTGCTGCTGCGCCACCCGTCCCTGTCCGACGACGAGTTGGCTTCGGCGGCGCGCGGAGCGGTCGGTTCCCTCGCGACGGTCACCATGTCGGGGCCGGGCACCGTCGAGCTCCAGCCGTGCGGCATCACCAAGGCGACGGGGCTCGCGCTGGCCGCCGAGCATCTCGGGCTGACCTCGTCCGCCACCATCGCCTTCGGTGACATGCCCAACGACATCCCGATGTTCGACTGGGCGGCGCACGGAGTCGCCATGGCCAACGCTCATCCCGAGCTGAAGGCCGTGGCGGACGAGATCACCCTCTCGAACGAGGACGACGGGATCGCGGTCGTGCTTGAGCGGTTGTTCGGGAGTCAGTAGGCCCCGAACACGTTGTCGATCGAGCCGTAGCGCGCCGCCGCGTAGTTGCAGGCCGCGGTGATGTTCGCGATCGGGTCGTAGGGGTCCCACGAGGTGCCGGGGACGTGGTACGCGGCGAAGGTCGGGTCGATGACCTGGAGGAGGCCCTTGGAGGGGGTGCCGGCTGCCGCGTTCGAGTCCCAGTTGTTGATGGCGTTCGGGTTGCCCGACGACTCGCGCATGATGTTGCGGTAGATGCCGTCGTACGTTCCGGGGATTCCGTTCTGCGCCATGATGTCGAGCGATTCGCGGATCCAGCCGTCCAGGTTGTTCGCGTAGTACGTCGTCGTCGATGACGTGGACGACGTGTCCGCCGATGCCGTCGTCGCGGTCAGGACGGGGACAAGCAGGGCCGCGGCGGCCGTCCCGGTGATGGCGAGTGTGCGCGTGAGGGTGCGCGGGCGGCGGAGGGTTTTCGCGTGGCGGTGCTGACCTCGTGCGGGCATGGTGAGTCCTCTCCGGCGCCTGCGAGGTGAGCTGTCG
>NZ_LIQQ01000638.1:1614-1863 GCF_001418565.1 Streptomyces graminilatus
TGGGTCCCCCGCTCCTGCCTGCGTGAGTGTCGTGTGGGTGGGTTGTCTGCTCTGCGGGCGGTGGCAGGATTCGGCGGTCCGCCCGCTGTGGCGCGAAACGTATGCGAGAGCACACGGGTGGAACAAGGGGCGGAAATGTAGGACTTGCCCATATGGGATGCCGATTAGGGGCAAAACGGGCAGGTTGAGAAGGCGGGTGGGAAGTAACTTGCCTTTTGCGAATGGGTAGTTTGTGGGGTGAGGGTGGCG
>NZ_LIQQ01000639.1 GCF_001418565.1 Streptomyces graminilatus
CCTCGTCCGCGCCGGTCGTGGACTTGTCGTGGCCAAGCAGGGTGTCCCACACGTCCGGACCGAGCTTCTTGGCCTCGGCGAACGCCACCTCCACCTTCGCCTCGGCCTCGGGAGTAGCGGGCTTGAGCAGGCGTGCCTGCGCGACCTGCGGGAGGTTGCGGTCCTCCAGAACGATCTTGTCGAATCGCCCGCCGGTGAGCTTCAGGCTGTCCTGCACGGCAGCCTCGGCGGCCCCCGACATCTCCTCGCCGACCAGTTCGCGCAGGTCGCGCTGGCGGGCGATGAACGACACCACCGGAATGGCGCGCCGCTCGTCGCCACCCTCCACGAAGTTAGTGATCTTGTCGGCTTCGCGTGAGACGAACCTCTGGTCATGGATGCGGGAGGCCAGCCACAGGATCAGCTCATCCATGAAGAGGACGAGCCCGTCATAGCCGAGAGACTTGGCGTGCGCGGCGATGATGCCGAGCCCCTTGTCCAGGGAGACGAACCCGTCGGCGTCCTCGGAAGCGTTGCGCGAAAACGACGGGAACAGGGTCTGGGTGAGGTCCTGCACGAGACGGGCCCGCAGTTCCCGCGGCGTGGAGGGGTTCTCCAGGTCGAGATCCTTGGTGTTCTCGTGCTCTTCCGGCGCGTTCACTGCTTGGTCCAGCAGTTCGGTGGTCCAAGCGAAGGAGTCGCCCCAGTCGTCCATCTGGCCCTCGCCAGCGTCAGCGAGCTGCTCGATCACCCGGTCGTCGCCGTTGCGGCGGCGCTGCTCGGCGAAATCCTCGAAGAGCCCGTCGGTCCGGTAGACCTGCGGTAGCGGGCAGCCGGGGTGCAGTTTCCGTACGTGTTCCACGTACCTGCCGAGCACACGCTGCTCCAGGGACTTGGAGCCCAGCATGTGATACGGCACCAGCAGGAACCTGCGGTCGTCCGCGTCCAGCCAGGGATGCCGGGCCCGCACCGGGTCGAGGTCGCCCCGCTCCCGGGCAGCCTGGTTCCCCGACAGCATCGCGTAGAGCACCGCCATGAAGTGCGACTTACCAGAACCGAACGAGCCGTGTAGATAAGCCGCCTTCGACGAGCGGCTGTCGAGCGCGGCCTTGATCAGGTCCAAAGCCTCGTCAAAGTTGCCGAGCAGCCGGTCGGTGACGACATAGTCCTTCAACGCCGTCTCGGCCCCCTCGGGGGTAACCGCCTCGTTCAGCTTCAACACGAAGTCGGAAGTGGACACCGACTCCGGGATATCAATCAACTCCCGCAGCAACGGCCGGTCCTCAGGGCGAGAGTTCCTGTTCATGAACGCCATGGTGTCTTAGCTCCTCGCCCTGCTCAGTCGGACTCTACGCCGGTAGCGGCATCGGTGACGTTGTCCGTGACGGCCGTCTGGACGGCGACCTTCGCGCCCGTTCGCTTCTCGGGCGCGGCTGCCTTCTTCGCTCCCCCGCGGGTGGCAGCGGCCGGACGCCAGGCCCGCAACGCATCGTCGGTCAGCCCGAGCTCGCCCTGCTTCTGCTGCCGGAACGCCAAGATCTCGGCGGCCGGCGACGCCCCGAATGCCGGGTCGTACTCGCCGTACCACTGCTCCAGCCACGGCTGCAGCTCAAGCAGCCCGGCCAGGTACGGCACGATCTCGTCGTCGCCGAGCCCAGCCTGCTGGACGAACGAGGCGAGCGCGAGGGCCTGTTCCAGGTGAT
>NZ_LIQQ01000064.1 GCF_001418565.1 Streptomyces graminilatus
GCCGTCGCCCCCGCAACCGCAAGCAGTGGCTGGTGTTCACGGTCCTGCTCGTCGTCTCGGTGCTGATGTTCCTGCCCTTCGTCGAGCTGGTGATCAGCTCGCTGCGGCCGGCGAACGAGACGTCCTCCGACACCTGGCTCCCGTCGGTGCTGGACTGGCACAACTACGCCGACGCGGTGAAGACCATCCCGTTCTGGCAGCTCGGCCGCAACTCCCTGATCCTGGCCGTCGTCAACGCCCTGCTGACCACCATCAGCTCGGCGCTCGTCGGCTACGGCTTCGCCCGACTGCGCGCCCCGGGCAAGAGTCTGCTGTTCGGCCTGCTCATCTCGACGATGATGGTGCCGCAGATCGTCACGCTCATCCCCACCTACCTGATGTTCGCCCAGGTCGGGATGGTCGGCACGTACTGGCCGTGGGTCCTGTGGGGCTCCGCCGGGGCGCCGTACGCCATCTTCCTGTACCGGCAGTTCTTCTCCAGCTTCCCCAAGGAGCTGGAGGAGGCCGCGGTCATCGACGGCGCCGGCCGGCTCCGCGTCTTCTTCCAGATCTTCCTGCCGCTGTCCCGCCCGCTGATGGTCACGGCCTTCGTCCTGGCGTTCAACGCGGTGTGGGGCGACTTCATCGCCCCGAACCTCCTGCTCGACCAGTCGAACACCACCCTCGCGGTCGGCGTCGGGACGGGCTACGTCAACGACCGGGGCTTCCCGGTGCCCAATCTCCTGGCCGGCGGTGCGGTGCTGTATCTCATCCCCGTCATCCTGCTCTTCCTCGCCGCCCAGCGCTCCTACGTCCGCGGCTTCGTCAACTCCGGCCTCAAGTAAGGGAGATGTTCACGTGACAGGTGCGGCGAGCGGACCGCTGTTCCGTGACCCGGTCCACGACGGCGCCGCCGACCCGGTGGCCGTCTGGAACCGCGAGGCCCGCGAATGGTGGCTCGTCTACACGGGCCGCCGGGTCACCGCCCCCGGCCCCGGCGTCGCCTGGGTGCACGGCACCGACCTGGGAGTCGCGTCGTCGAGCGACGGCGGCGGCACCTGGACCTACCGCGGCACCCTGGACCTCCCCGACCCGGAATGGGGGCGCAACACCTTCTGGGCGCCGGAGATCATCTGGCACGACGGGCTGTACCACATGTACGTGAGCTGGATCCGGGGCGTGCCCGACGCCTGGACGGGACGCGCCGAGATCCGCCACTACACCAGCTCCGACCTGCTCGGCTGGACGTACCACGGAGCCCTGGACCTCGACTCCGACCGGGCGATCGACGCCTGCGTGGTCCCGCTGCCCGGCGGCGGCTTCCGGATGTGGTTCAAGGACGAGACCCACGGCTCGGTCACCTACGCGGCCGACAGCCCCGACCTCTACAAGTGGCGGCCGACCGGCCCGGCCGTCACCCACCGGGAGCACGAGGGCCCCAACGTCTTCGAGCTCGGCGGCACCCACTGGATGATCGTCGACGAGTGGCGCGGGCAGGGTGTCCTGCGCTCCGACGACCTGGAGCACTGGGAGCACCAGGGGCTGATCCTCGACGCTCCCGGCAACCGCCCCGACGACGGCGGATTCGGCTACCACGCCGACGTGGTCGTCCAGGGGGAGACGGCGTACGTCTTCTACTTCACCCACCCCGACCGGACACCGGAGACCGGCGAAGCGGACTACGCGTACCGCCGGTCCTCGCTCCAGGTGGCCGCCCTGCGGGTGACCGCCGGCCGGCTGACCTGCGACCGGGACGAGCCCGTGGAACTCGGCCTGGCCCCCGGATCCTGACGGCTCCGGAACCCTTACGGCGCCCAGACCCTGACGGCCACCGCACGCCGTCCCCGCAACCGTCCGCACACCGTTCGTCCCACGCCGACCCGCCGGCATCCGCGCCGCCGCCCCCGGCCCTGCCATGAAGGGATACCGCCATGCCTCCCGCCGCCCGGTTTGTCCTTGATCCGGCATTCGCCGTCGGAGACGTCGACCCCCGGCTGTTCGGCTCGTTCGTCGAGCACCTCGGCCGCTGCGTCTACACCGGCCTCTACGAACCCGGGCATCCCACCGCCGACGCCGACGGCCTGCGCGGCGACGTCCTGGACCTGGTCCGCGAACTCGGGGTGACCGCCATCCGCTACCCGGGCGGCAACTTCGTCTCGGGCTACGACTGGGAGGACGGCGTCGGCCCCAAGGAGCGGCGGCCGACCCGGCTCGACCCGGCCTGGCGGTCGACGGAGACCAACCAGTTCGGCCTCTCGGAGTTCATGCGCTTCGTGGGGAAGGTCGACGGCGCTGAGCCGATGCTCGCCGTCAACCTCGGCACCCGAGGGGTCAGGGAGGCCCTCCAGCTGCTGGAGTACGCCAACCACCCGGGCGGCACCACCCGTTCCGAAGAACGCATAGCCCACGGCGACCCGGAACCGTACGGAGTCCGGCTGTGGTGTCTGGGCAACGAGATGGACGGCCCGTGGCAGATCGGCCACAAGGACGCCGACGAATACGGCAAGCTGGCCGCCGCCACCGCCTGGGCGATGCGGCTGGTCGACCCGGACGTACGACTCGTCGCCTGCGGCAGCTCCGCCCAGTTCATGCCGACGTTCGGCACCTGGGAATCGACCGTGCTGGAGCACACGTACGACCACGTCGACTACATCTCCATGCACGCCTACTACGAGGAGAAGGACGGCGACCGCGACTCCTTCCTCGCCTCGGCGGTGGACACCGAGTCCTTCATCGAGAACGTGGTCGCCACCTGCGACAGCGTCGGCGCGCGGCTGAAGTCGGCGAAGCGGATCGGCATCTCCTTCGACGAGTGGAACGTCTGGTACTCCTCCCGGCCCGACGCCGAACCCCGCGACTGGCAGGAGGCACCCCGTCTGCTGGAGGACGTCTACACGGTCACCGACGCCGTCGTGTTCGGCTCGCTGCTCATCGCGCTGCTCCGCCACGCCGACCGGGTCAAGCTCGCCTGCCTGGCCCAACTGGTCAACGTCATCGCCCCGATCATGACCGAACCGGGCGGGCCGGCCTGGCGGCAGACCACCTTCTTCCCCTTCGCCCAGGCGTCGGCGCACGGACGTGGCCGGGTGCTCCAGGTGAACGTGGACAGCCCCACCCACCCGACGGCGAAGTTCGGCGACGTCCCCCTGGTGCAGGCGACCGCCGTCGCCGACGACACCACCGGCGCCGTCACCGTCTTCGCCGTCAACCGCAGCCAGAGCGACCCACTGCCCCTTGAGGTCGTCCTGCGCGGATTCGACGGTCTGACGGACGTCGTCGAGCACTCCGTGCTCACCGACCCCGACCCGGACGCCCGCAACACCCTCGACCAGCCGGAACGCGTCAGGCCCGGTGCCGCCACGGGCACCGTCCTCGACGGCGCCGTGCTGAGCGCCACCCTCCCCGCCCTGTCCTGGAACATGATCCGCCTCGCCTGAGGCCCCGCATACGGCCGGTGCGTGCCGCACGCCCTCCTCCTCCCTCCGCGCGCGCCGCACGCACCGGTCCGCCCCTACCTCGCATATCCCCAGATATCAGCTTCGTTCAAAGAGGAACGCAATGCGAAGATGGCAAAGCCGCCTGATAGCGGCGACAGGAAGCGCGGCTGCCGCGCTGGGACTCGTCATGCTCCCCGCCACGTCGGCACACGCGGCGACCTGCACCACGTACTTCGTCTCGTCGTCGGCAGGCAGTGACAGCAACGACGGATGCAGTTCCGCAACCCCGTGGCGGACGCTCACCAACGTCAACTCCACGACCTTCAACCCCGGTGACCAGATCCAGTTCCAGGCCGGCGGTTCCTGGACCGGCGAACTCCAGCCGCACGGCTCCGGCTCCAGCGGCAGCCCCATCGTCATCTCCAGCTACGGCAGCGGGGCTGCGCCGATCCTCAACGGCGGCGGGGCGGCGGCCACCATCCTGCTGACCGACCAGCAGTACTGGACCATCCAGAACCTGGAGATCACCAACCCCGCCTCCAGCGCGGCAGTGCGCAGCGGCATCCAGCTGGAGAACACCACCAGCGGGACGCTCGCCGGCATCCACATCGTCAACAACAACATCCATGACGTGAAGGGCAAGTGGACCGACGTCCAGCCCAGCCGGTCCGCGGGCATCGGCTTCAACGTCACCGACGGCAACACCACCAGCGCCTGGAACGACGTCCTGCTCCAGGGCAACACGCTGACGCGCACTGACGCCGCCGGCATCTACATCGGCTCGCTCCAGGGCCTGAACCACAACATCAACACCACCAACGTGGTGATCGACGGCAACACCATCACCGACGCCGGCGGCAACGTCATCGTCTGCGTGTTCTGCGCCTCGCCCGTCATCCAGAACAACGTGGCCACGGACAACGGTTACCGCTACTCCGGGGCCGGCCTGTGGAACGGCTGGACGACCAACGCCGTGTTCCAGAACAACGAGGTCGCCCGCCAGTACCGCAAGCTCTACGACGGCGAGGCGTTCGACATCGACAACAACAACACCGGAACGGTCATCCAGTACAACTGGACCCACGACAACCCGTTCGGTTCCGTCGAGTGGTGCTGCCGCAGCGGCTTCGGCGCGAAGAGCTCCGTTGTCCGGTACAACATCAGCCAGAACGACGGCACGCAGAACGCGGTCTACCCGACGATGGAGGGCATCGACAGCAACTCCTTCGCCCAGGTGTACAACAACACGATCTACATGCCCGAAGGCAACAACGGCAAGGTGACCAACGGTACGCCGAACAGCCCTGTCACCTTCTCCAACAACCTCATCTACAAGCTGGGCAACGGCGGTTACAGCACCACCAACACCACCTGGACGCACAACCTCTTCTACGGCGACCACCCGGCCTCCGAGCCCTCCGACCCCGCCAAGATCACCTCCGACCCCCTGCTGGTCAGCCCGGGCACCGGTGGCATGGGCCGCGCCTCCGCGGCGGTCTACAAGCTGCAGGCCGGCTCCCCGGCGTTCGGTGCGGGCGCCGTCATCGCCAACAACGGCGGCAAGGACTACTTCGGCAACGCCGTCTCCTCCTCCGCCGCTCCCAACATCGGCGCCTACAACGGGACCGCCGTCGCCGGACCCACCGCGACCCCCGGCGCGTACTGGCCGCTGGAGGAGGGCACCGGAACCAAGACCGCCGACATCAGCGGCGGCAACAACAACGGCACCCTTCAGGCCGGCGCCTCCTGGACGACCGGCAAGGTGGGTCAGGACGCGGTCAGCCTGACCGGCGCGAGCAACTCCTGGGTGGACGTCCCCACCACGGCCGTCGACACCAGCGGCAGCTACACCGTCTCCGCCTGGGTGAAGCCGAACAGC